>NZ_JACCQA010000025.1:0-104363 GCF_015712215.1 Burkholderia sp. 9779_493 | reverse complement strand
TTCATGTGGCGTGCAATCTCGAAAGGAGGCGTGTGCCGCGAGGCGTGCGTGGCCGCGCGCGGCTAAACGATGCCGAACCGCGCGATGGCTGGCCTGCGGGCCGATTCAGGGAAGGGGGCCGGGCGGGCGTCGTCAGCGGAACGCGGGCGCCGACGCGAGCGCGGTGAGCACGGCCGGCATCGCGAGCGCGGCGGCGATCGTCTGGAACGCGGTGATGCCGGCCATCAGCGGCGCGTCGCCGCCGAGCTGGCGCGCCATGATGTACGACGCCGACGAGGTCGGCAGCGCCTGGAACAGCAGCGCGACGGTCAGCGCCGCATCGCCGAGCCCGAACAGCCGGCCGGCCGCGAGCGTGATGAGCGGCATCGCCACGAACTTGAACGCCGATGCGACGCACACCGGCTGCCACCATGCGCGGGCCGCATCGAATGTCAGCGCCGCGCCCACGCACAGCAGGCCGAGCGGCATCGACGCGGCGCCGAGCGCCCGCACGGCCGGCTCGACGGCGGCCGGAAACGCCAGGCCGCCGGCCTGCATCGCCATCCCGAGCGCGCAGGCGACGACGAGCGGATTCGACAGGATCTGACGCACGAGCGCCGCCGCGCCGAGCCGCGTGTCGCCGTAGCGCGCGAAGACCAGCACGCACATCAGGTTGACGGTCGGCACGATCGCCGCGACGCAGACGGCCGCGAGTGCAATGCCCTTCGCACCGAACAGCCCGGCGGCGAGCGCGGTGCCGACATAGTTGTTGAAACGCACGGCGCCCTGGAACACCGACGTGAAGCCGGCGCCGTCGACCCGCACGAACTGGCGGACCAGCAGAAGAAGCGCCGCGGCGAATGCGGTCGAACCGACCAGCGCCGCCGCGAGCGGTAAAACGGGCAACGATTGCAGCCGCGCATTCGCGAGGCCGTCCGCGAACAGCGCGGGCAGCAGTACGTAGTAGCAGAGCCGCTCGGCGTGCGGCCAGAACGCTGCGGCGATGAAGCCGGTGCGCCGCAGGCCATGACCGAACGCGACCAGCAGCGCGACCGGCGCGAGCGCGAGCAGGATCGGGCCGATCATCGGCGCGCCTTCATGCGGGTCGTGCCGGAGCGCCGGCGCGGCCGGCAGGCAACGCAGCGGAACGACGCGGGAATCCATCCGGCGGACGACATGGCGACATGCAATCGAAAGAGTGACGATGCCGCCAAGTTAACACGCGCAAGCAACAGGAATAATGGTGAATTATCGGGTGTTCAATGAGAAATTCTCATCGATGACGCGGTCACTTCGGCGGCCAGCGCGCGGGCGAAACGTTCGGCCGGACGCGACTGGTGTTCGAGCAGGACGACCGCGCGGCCCATCTGCGGCTGGCCGAACGGCAAGCGCGTGACCGGCGGCAGGCGCGCAAGCGTCGCGTCGGGGAGCGCGACGATCGCCGCACCGAGCCCGCGCGCCACCATGCGCGCGATCGTTTCCGCGCTGTCCAGCACCATCTCCTCGCGCACCCGCACGCCGATGCGGCGCAGCTCGGCGGCGATCATCCGGCCGGCCCACGCCTGCGCGTCGAAGCGAATGAACGGCAGCGCATCGAGCAGCGCGCCCGCGTCGCGTTCCGCATGACCGGGCGGCGCGAGCAGCCAGAACCGATCCTCGTACAGCGTGGTCCACGTCAGTTCCGCCGGATGCGGGCGCACCGGGCGCGTCGTGATCGCTGCGTCGAGTTCGCCGGCCGCGACGCGGTTCGCGAGTTCCACCGACATGCCGGCCGACACGTGCACGCGCAACGACGGATGCGCGGCACGCAGCGCGAGCAGCGCGTCGGGCAGCGGGCCGGACAACGCGGTCTGGATCGCGCCGATCCGCAGCCGGCCGACCAGCTTCTTCTCGTCGCTGAGCGCATCGGGAATCCGGTCGACCATCGCGAGCACCTGCTCGGCCTGCGCGAGCAGGATGTTGCCGGCTTCGGTGAGCACCGGCTGCCGGCGCGAACGGTCGAACAACTGCACGTTGTATTCGCTTTCGAGCGTCTTGATCTGCAGGCTCACCGCCGATTGGGTGAGGCCGATGGCTTCGCCGGCGCGCGCGAAGGTCCGGTAGCGGGCGATGGCGACGAGCGTTCTGAAGGCGCGGAGTGACATGGGCTCGGTGAGATGGACGAACGGGGCCGGCACGCGGATTGCTCGACGATGCCGGCGGCGCAGTGGCGGCATGCCGCTCGGGGTATCGACGACCGCCGAAGCGGACGGCTGGCGCCGGCACGCTGGCGGACATCATGCCCGTGCGTGCGGAAACGGGCAACCGATGCGCGCCCCGGCCTGCGCCGACAGGCGCGGTGCGGGACGGGCGGATCGGCCCGTGCGTGTTTTCTCATGCATGGCGTCGTGCCGGACATGCACGCCGGTCCGCGCACGCGTGAGCGGCCGTGGCCGTGCGTGCCGCCCGTTTCCGTTTCATCGATGCGCCGGGGCGACGCGAGCCGTTGCGGTCACCCCGACCCTTCGCGGAGGTAACGACGATGCCAGACGATCCCGGTGAAGTCGCGCGTGCGAGCTATCGCGCGTATGTCGACAAGAACCGCGACGCGATCGAAGCGCTGATCGCGCCGGACTTCCATTTCACGAGCCCGCTCGACAACCGGCTCGACCGCGACGCGTATCTGGCGCGCTGCTGGCCGAACAGCGCGATGCTCGCAGGATTCGAGTTCGTCGACGTGGCGGTGCATGGCGAATACGTGTTCGTCGTGTACGAAGCCGTCACGACCGCCGGACGGCGGTTTCGCAACGCCGAGCGATTGCGCGTACGCGACGGCCGGATCGTCGAGGCCGAGGTGTATTTCGGCTGGTACGTGCCGCACCAGGCGCCCGATGGCGGGTTCATCGAGGCGGGCGGGTGAAGGCAGTCGCGTGCATCGGCGCACTCATCCCGCCGCGTCCTCACCCAGCGCCTGGATGAACCGCGAAAACAGCTCCGGTTGCGACGAAATTCCGAGCTTTGCATACACATGCCGTCGATGCACCTTCACCGTTTCCGGTGAAATCGCGAGCCGCTCGGCGATCGCCTTCGACGAATTGCCGCGCAGCACCATGCGCGCGATCGACATCTCGCGGTCGGTCAGCACGCCCGCGCCGAAGCGCGCGAGCGCCTGCTCGACACGTGCGCCGAGATCGGCGTCGGGCATCACGCGCGCGGCGTCGCCCACCAGCCGCCAGTGCTGCCGGATCGCCGCGAGCACCCACGGCATCGCGGCCGTCAGCTTGCCGAGCGGCTCGACGTCGAAGCGCGTCGACGCACCGAGCGACAGCGACAGCAGCGTGTCGGCATTCGGCCGCACGAGAATCTGGATCTCGTCGTCGCCGACCGCGTCGCGGAAATAGCTGAGGAAATACTCGCTCTGCCGGAACAGGTCGGGCGCGACTTCCTCGAGCCGGTAGCAACCGTCGGCGAGCCCGTCGTGCGCGGCCTGCAGGAACGGATCGAGCAGATAGACGCCGTTCAGGTAGAGCGGCACGGGCGACGCGCTGTCGGTGCCGCCGGTGTCGTATTCGTCGAGCACGAGCGGCACGCCGTCGCTGCCGACCGCGGTCGCGAGCGCGTTGTCGAACGGCACCATTTCATTGAGCAGCAGCACCAGGAACCGCCAGAAGCGCGGCTGGCCGAGATGATCGATTGCGCGGCCAAGCGCCTGGTGCATTGCGATTTCCGAAAAGAGACGATCCATACCACCACCGGAAGGGCGTAACACGAAGGGGGAATAGCGGTCCTGAAATTGGCTTCCTAGACTGCCACGCAATCAATCGGGCCCGAGTATGGGTTGTCAAAAAAGAGCAGCATAGGCGCAGGAGAACGAAATGGCGATGATGTCGGAATCGACGGGCAGCGTGCAAGCGGCGCCCGCAATGGAAGACGCGCCGCGCGCGCTGTCGCAGACGCTCAGCGTGCGCGACGCAGTGATGATCACCGTATCGGGCGTGACACCGGCCAGCTCGATCTTCGTGATCGCGCCGTTCGCGATCCAGCAGGCCGGCAGCGGCGCCGTGCTGTCGTTCGTGCTCGGCGGCGTGCTCGCGCTCGCGTTCGCGCTCTGCTATGCGGAACTCAGCGCCGCGCATCGCAGCGCGGGCGGCGAATACGTGATGGCCAAGCGCGTGTTCGGCACGCTGCCCGGCTACCTGACCTTCATCACGGTGCTGTCGGTCAGCGTGTTCATCCCCGCCGTGCTCGCGAGCGGTGCCGCGCCGTACCTGAACAACGCGCTCGGCACGCACTTCAGCAACCAGTCGGTCGCGCTGACGATCGTGCTGCTCAGCTATCTGCTCGGCATGCTGAACATCAAGACGAACGCCTGGATCACCGGCGCGTTCCTGGTCGTCGAAATCGGCGTGCTGATGCTGATCGCGGGGCTCGGCTTCGGGTCGCCGCATCGCGGCGCCGAAGTGCTGATCGCACCGGTCGTCGCGAGTGGCAATGCGCTCGTGCCGGCGACGCTCGCGGCCATCGTGCCCGCGATCGGCACCGCGATCTTCTGCTACAACGGCTTCGGCTCGGCCGCGTATCTCGCGGAAGACCTGCGCGGCGGCAACCGCAACGTCGCGAAGGCGGTGATCTATTCGCTGCTCGTGATCCTCGTCGTCGAACTGGTTCCGCTCACCGCGATCGTGCTGGGTGCGCCGTCGCTGACGGAACTGACGAAGAGTGCCGATCCGATCGGCTATGTCGTGCGCTCGCTGAGCAATCCGGCCGTGTCGCGGGTGGTCAGCGGCGGGATCTTCCTGTCGGTGTTCAACGCGATCATCGCGATCGTGATCACGATGGGTCGCCTGCTGTACAGCAGCGGCCGGCATGCGCTCTGGTCGCGCACCTGCAACCGCGCGTTCTCGGCGATCCATCCGCGCCTCGAATCGCCGTGGCTGGCGACGATCGCGCTCGCGATACCGTCGGCCGGGCTCGTGTTCGTGTCGAGCCTCGACGAGCTCACCGCGTTCACGGTCGACCTGTTGCTGCTGATCTACCTCGTCGTCGGGCTGGCCGCGCTAGCGAGCCGGTTCGTGCGCCGCGACGTCGAACATCACTACCGGATGCCGCTGTGGCCCGTGACGCCGCTCGTCGCGGTGGCGGGCGCCGCGTATACGCTGGTCACAACGTTGGCCACCGCGACGAAGCCGACCGACCTGATCATCATCGCGGGGCTGCTGGTCGCGGCACTCGTGATGTACGTGGCCTGGGCGCGCCACAGCGAAGCGTTCCGCGCGCTCTGAGCACCGGATCGACACCTTGCAGCACCGATATACCGAACCATTGAAAGACGGGAGGAATTGCATCATGCGCACGAGGGATCTCGGCATCCGCATCGGACTCGGCACGCCGGGCCGCTTCAACGCGATCACGGACGTACCGGGCGTGCGGGTCGGACATTGCACGCTGAACGTCGAGAACGGCGACGCGTCGATCCGCACCGGCGTCACCGTGATCGAGCCGCGCGCGGGCGCCGTGCACGATTCGCCGTGCTTCGCGGGCGTGCACGTGCTGAACGGCAACGGCGACGCGACCGGGCTCGAATGGATCCGCGAAGCGGGCCTGCTGACGACGCCGATCGCCTATACGAACACGCACAGCGTCGGTGCGGTACGCGACGCGCTGGTCGCGAACGAACGCGAAGCGGCGGCCGGCCGCGTGTACTGGTGCATGCCGGTCGTGATGGAAACCTACGACGGACTGCTGAACGACATCTGGGGGCAGCACGTGAACGCCGCGCACGTGCAGCGCGCGCTGGCCGCCGCGCAATCGGGGCCGGTCGCCGAAGGCGGCGTGGGCGGCGGCACCGGCATGATCTGCCACGAGTTCAAGGGCGGCATCGGCACCGCATCGCGCGTGCTGGCGGACGAGGCGGGCGGCTGGACCGTCGGCGCGCTCGTGCAGGCGAACTACGGCGTACGCGAGATGCTGCGCGTGGCCGGCTACCCGGTCGGCGAAGTGCTGCGGCACGTGCATTCGCCGTTCCGCGACGCGGACGCGAAAGGCGAGGCCGGCATGGGTTCGATCGTCGTCACGATCGCGACCGACGCACCGTTGCTGCCGCATCAATGCACGCGTCTCGCGCAGCGCGCGAGCGTCGGGCTCGCCCGCGTCGGCGGCGGCACCGAGGATTCGAGCGGCGACATCTTCCTCGCGTTCGCCACCGGCAACGACGGCTTGCCGGCCGCGAACTACGGCAGCAAGGGTACGCCGACCACCGGCGTGCAAATGGTCAACAACGACCATATTTCCGCGCTGTTCGTCGCGGCGGCCGAAGCAGTGGAGGAGGCGATCGTGAATGCGCTGGTCGCGGGCGGCGACGTCGCGTCGCGCGGGGCGCGGGTCGAGGGGCTCGGGCCGGCGCGCTTGCTGGATGCGTTGCGCGAAGTGGGTTGGCGGCCGGGGCGCGGCGCCTGAAACGGCAAGCGCCGCTTCAATCGAAGCGGCGCGGGGCGGAACGGCGATGCGGCGATCGGCCGGACCGCCGTCCGCCCGCGCAGGTCATGCGCGCGGTGCGGGCGATACGGGCCTGGCCGTGACGACGCGGCGTCATGCTCAGCTGCCGAAATAGATGTTGCAGAAGCTGACGGGGCCGACGCAGGCATTCGGGTCTTCCTGCTTCGATTGCGCACGATCGACGCGGCCGGCGGCCTTGATCGCCTCGGCGCGGTTCGCCTGTTGCGGTGCGACGTCTGCCGGCGCCGGCTGTGCGTGGGCGACAGCAGCGGTGAGCGACAGGGCAACGAGGGCGAGGTGCAGCGGCTTCATTTGAGTTCTCCTGGGTGAGTGCCAGTCTCGCTGGCAGTGAGGAAACTATAGGCTCGCACTGCTTAAAGATTAATCACCGCGGCTGTAGAGCTTATTTCCATCCGGAACAACGATCCCGTTGCGCGCGCATCGGCCTTCAATGGCGGTGCCGGTTGAACGGCGCGTCCTTGTCGAGCAGCGCGCTGCGCATGAAGTGCAGGCAGCCGACGATCCGCTGCATGCTGCGACGCGCGTCGGGCACCGCGTACCACGCCTGCAGCGTGTGCTGCGCCGCGCGGATCGCGAGATTCACGGATTTCAGCGTGCGTGCATGGTGGCCGGGCGTCGGATCGTCGAAGAAGCGTGGCAGTTCGTTCAGCACCGCGTCGATCGAACCGGTCCAGCGCAGCGTCTGCGGCGGTTTCGACGCGCAGAACGCGTGCAGTTCGTCGCGCAGGTCGATCACCGCATGGCCGACCTCGAGCGTCGACAGCATCCAGCGCATCGCATCGCGATGCTGCCGCGTGCGGCGTACCAGCAGCGTCCGCAGTTGCGCCATCAGGTCGTGCGTGCTCGACTGGAAGCGCTGCGCGAGGCCGTCCGGCGCGCCTTCGCATGCGAGCGTCACCTGGCGGCGCAAGTCGTGCGCGATCCGGCCGGTGAGCCAGGGCATGTGGGTCGGGAACACGACGGCGAACACGAGCGAGCACGCGAGCATCGCGACGACGATCGCCAGCCCGTTGTTGATCAGCACTTCCGGCATATACGCGATCGCGTTGTCGGGGCCCGCGAGCAGGCAGAAAAACACCGCGAAGCCGATCCCGTAGCCGGACAGGCCCGGCCGCATCGCGAGGAACGCGCCGAGGCCGAGCACCGGCGCGAGCGCCGCGCACAGCAGCGGAAAGCCGTCGATGTTCGGATAGACGTAGCACAGGAACAGGTAGCCGACCGCGGTCGCGAACGCCGCGCCGACGCTCATCTGCGCGACGAATTTCGGCGCGCGCGGCGAGGTCGAGCTGAGCGCGCATGCGATCGCGGTGGCGATCACCGCGAGCGAGCCGCTCGGCCATTCGGACGCGATCCAGAATGCGCTCATCGCACCGACGGCGACCACCGTGCGCAGGAAGGCGAAGCCGACGAAGAACGCATTGGTCTTCACCGCGTAATGCGTGACCGAGCGCTCGAATGCGTGGTCGTCCTGATCGAGCGACGCGTAGGTATCGACGTAGCCGAGATATTCGCCGATGAACCGGTACAGCAGCTCGATCGCGGTATCGAAGTCGAGCAGGCCGCCGGCCGCATGGTCCTCGATGGCCCGTCGCGACGCGCGCGCGGCCTTCGGCAACGCACCATGGAAGCGGCGCAGTTCGAGCAGCGCGCCGGTGGCCGGTGCGATGCCGTGCTGGCGTTCGTCGCGCAACGCGGCGAAGCGCTGTGCGAGCGCGTCGACGTGCGGCGCCAGCGCGTCGAGCACCGCGTCCGAATGATTCGCGCGCAGCCGTTTGACGAGCTGGTGCAGCGCATGCAGCCGCGTGCATGCGTTCATGAACTCGCTGTTCAGCCGCGCGAGCCGGCGGCTGCGCGCGCGAATGTGCGGGTCCTCGAACGACGCGAACGCGCGGTTGGCTTCGAAGCCGACGATGTCGTCGACGAAATCGGCGAAGCGCCGTTCGAAATCGCCGCGCGCGACGTCGCCCGCCAGCGCGCCGGCCGTGAACGCCGCGAACGTCGCGTGGCGCGCGCTCAACGAGCGCATCAGCGCCTTCGCGGAACTCAACGGCAGGATCAGCGCGCTGACCGCGCCCGAGCACGCGATGCCGAGTGCGACTTCCGCGGCGCGCGTGAGCGCGGACTGGAACAGCGTCTGCGGCGTCATCACGGCCGGCAGGCCGATCAGCGCGGCCGTGTAGCCGGCGAGCACGAAGCCGTACCAGCGGAAGTGGCGGTTGCGCACCGCGAGGGCGATGCAGCCGCCGATCCACAGCGTGATGCCGGCCATGTACAGCTCCGGCTGCTGCGCGAACAGCCCGCCGAGCGCGAGCGCACCGACGAGGCCGGCCGCCGTGCCGAGCACGCGATAGAAGCTCTTCGCGAACACCATGCCCGACAGCGGCTGCATCAGCACGAACACGGTCGTCATCGCGGTGCGCGGCTGCGACATCTCGAGACGCATCGCGATGCCCATCGCCAGCAGCGCCGCGAGCACCGTTTTCGCGAGATGCAGCCAGATCAGCCCGTCGGTCGCGGCCCAGTCGCGCGCCGCGTTGCCGAGCGGATCGAGCCATGGCCTCCATCGTGCCGGTTCGATGGAAGATCGCTCGATCGCAGGTTGTGGCTTCATGAAAAGAGGGGGCCGGCGCGGTGCCGCGGCGCGTCCGAACGGCCCGTTCGACTGGTGAGGCGCCGATTGTAGGAGCGCGGCGCCCGCGCATTAACGCAGTTGCGGGGAAACGATAGTTGCAGCCGAAGTAACAATCTGTCGCATCCAGTGGAGGAAAATGGCGGCTCCGCTACAGGTTGCTCACAGGAATGGATACCCTACAAAACATGCGGGTGTTTTCGCGCGTCGTCGAGACGGGCAGCTTCACCGCCGCCGCGCAATCGCTGAATTCGACGACCGGCGCGATGTCGCGCGCGGTGTCGGAGCTCGAGGCGCGCCTGCGCACCCGTCTGATGAATCGCTCGACCCGCCGTCTCGCGCTGACGTCGGCCGGCGAAAGCTATCTGCGGCGCTGCCGCCAGATCCTCGCCGACGTCGACCGCGCGGAAGAAGAAGCGAGCTGCGCGCACGAGCGCCCGGCCGGTGTGCTGCGCATGCACAGCTTCGCGAGCGTCGGTCACCACTACGTGATGCCCGCGCTGACGCGCTATCACACGCAGTACCCGGACGTGTCGATCGAGCTGTCGCTGTCGCAGCGCATGCCCGACCTGTTCGACGGCACGAGCGACATGGCCGTCGTCACCGCGTCGTCGCTGCCCGATTCGGAACTCGTGTCGCACCTGCTCGGGTCGACCTTCAGCATTCTGTGTGCGTCACCCGACTACGTGAAACGGCACGGCGTGCCGGCCCGCCCGCAGGATCTCGCCGCGCACGCGTGCCTGACGCTGTGCACGCCGGCGTTTCCGACGCACGAATGGGTGCTCGAAGGGCCCGAAGGCGTCGAGCAGATCCACGTCGCCGGGCCGGTGCAGACCAATACCGCCGAATCGCTCGCGCTCGCGATCCGCGACGGCATCGGGATCGGCATGCTGCCGCTGTATTCGGCGATCGACGCGCTGCGCGACGGCACGCTGGTCCGTGTGCTGCCCGCGCATATCCTGCAGAAGATGAACGTGTATGCGCTGTACCCGTCGCGCCGTTTCGTCGATGCGAAGGTGCGGACCTGGGTCGAGATGTTGCGTGCGCAAGTGCCGGGAATGATTGCGCGCGACGTCGAGATGCTGAACGCGATCGACCGCGAACCGCAGGCCGCCTGAGCGCAGGCCGCCTGAACCCCGCGCGCGCATCGGCGCGCGGCGGGTTGTTTCCTGCAAACATCCACTACGCGTCGCTCGCCATGCATGCTCGATGCGAGCGACGCACGTCATCACAGCGCGGGCTTGGCCGCCGCGCCCGATTCGGTTGCAGGCGCCCCGGCCGGGCCGTAGGCGGCCTGCGCCGCTTTCCGCTCGGCGAGACGCTTCGCCTGCAGTCGTTCCTGCGCCGCCAGGATGTCCTCCGGATAGTTGCCGACTTCACCGCGCGCCGGGTTGTAGCCGACCGATTCGAGATCGATCAGTTCCTGCAGCACCTGCGCGCGCGTGACGGGCGACTTCGCCTGCTGGGCGAACGACAGGGCCGGTGCGGCAAGCAGGATGGCAGCGGCGGCGGTAACGACGAGCGATTTCACGAGGTTCTCCTGAATACGGGGTGGGTGGCCGGATCGACGCGCGACGCGCGGCTCCGACCTTCCACGTCAGTCTACGCAGCGGGCCGATGCGCAAACACCCCGATTCCAGGAGGGCTGCGTTCCAGAAGCAACAACATTGGCGCTGTCACCCGCCGCGGCCGGACCCGTGAGCAAACACGGGCGCCGTGCACACGGGCTCGGTACAGGCGGGCGACGTTGCGCGCTGCCGGTCAGAAGCGCGTGCGCATGCCGATCGTGCCGACGACCTGGTTCGCCGTGCTCGATGCGCCGCCCGACGTGTTGATGAACGCCTGGTAGCCGCGGCCGGACGCATGCTGGAACATCGCTTCCGCGTACAGGTCGGTGCGGCGCGACAGCTTGTACACGGCCTGCAGGTCGACCTGATGCCACTTCGGATCGGTGCCGTGCTTGCTGTCGGGATTCGACACGCTGGCGTCCGTGTACACATAGGCGGCGCCGAGGCTGACGGCCGGCGTGACCGCATAGCGCACGTTCACGTCGTAGTTGTTGAACGCGATCTGGCCGCTGGAGCCGAACGAGCCGGTGTTGTCGTACTGCGAGCGCGTGTAGACGAAGCCGACGGTCGCCGGCCCGAATACGTAGCTGACGCCGCCGCCGTAGGTGCGCATGCGGTCCGAGCCGATCGACCAGCCCCCCTGGTTCAGGCTCTTCGCCTCGGCCGAATCGGTCGCGCCGGGGCTCGCGCTCGTCGAGCCCTTCGTGCCTTTCATCTGCAGGTAGGCGCCGGCCAGCTTCAGCGGGCCGTTCGTGTAGCTCGCGGCCACGCTGTACGCGCGGTTGGCGCTGAAATTCGCCGAGTTGGAGAACGCGTACAGCGCGCCGACCTTGAAGCCCGCGATCGTGTCGCTCGTGTACTTGACCGCGTTGTTGATGCGCAGCGAGTGGTTCAGGTTGTCGTTGTCGAACGGATGCGCGAAGCCCGCATCGCCGAGATCGCCGGCCGTCGCGGACAGCGGCGCGACGAAGTCGACCATCGTGTCGTACTGGCGGCCGAGCGTCAGCGTGCCGTAGCCGGCGCGGCTCAGGCCGACATACGCGTGGCGGCCGAACAGCTTGCCGTCCTGGCCGAGCCCGCCGTTGTTCACGTTGAAGCCGTTCTCGAGCACGAACAGCGCCTTCAGGCCGCCGCCGAGATCCTCGGTGCCGCGCAGGCCGAAGCGGCTGCCGTTGATCGTGCCGGTCGCCATGCGCCACTGCGACGCGCCGTTCACGTTGTTGGTATAGGCGATGCCGGCGTCGATCAGGCCGTACAGCGTGACCGAGCTTTGCGCGTGGGCGAGCGGCGCGAACAGGGTGGCGGCGCACGCGCCGGCGATCATGGTTTTTTTCATCGGGAAGCTCCTGCGTGTGGGACTGGAAACCAAAGTTCGGCGCAAGTATAGGAATGCGCCGCACGCGCAAGGGCCTTGGGGCCGCGAGCGCACTGTTCCTGATCCGGCAAGAGTCCTTCACAAAACTGACACGCGGCGTCGCGCGCGCGTCGGGCCGGCGGTTCCTGCGTGACGGCCGGCATGCGGCTGCCGTCCCGCGCAGCCCGGCTGTCGCGTCGATGCAACATGCGCGGCAGGTGCGCGCGTCGCCGCTTTTCCTCCATACTGATTGCCCGGACCGCACGGTCGTCGACGCAGATCGCGCGGCCGTGTTCACGCATGCACGACAAGAGGCCTCCCCATGAACCTGTTCAACGTACGCCTGCGCGGCCGCGACGGCCTGTTCACGATCGGCATCGATGCCGGCAAGATCGCGCGCATCGACGCGCAATCCGCGCCGATCGCGTCGACGAACCCGGACCATATCGACGGCGGCGGCCGTCTCGCGATTCCGCCGCTCGTCGAGCCGCATATCCACCTCGATGCCGTGCTGACGGCCGGCGAGCCCGCGTGGAACATGAGCGGCACGCTGTTCGAGGGCATCGAGCGCTGGGCCGAGCGCAAGGCGACGATCACGCACGAGGACACCAAAACGCGCGCGCATGCGGCGATCGGCATGCTGCGCGACCACGGGATCCAGCACGTACGCACGCACGTCGACGTGACCGATCCGACGCTCGCCGCGCTGAAGGCGATGCTGGAAGTGAAGGACGAGGCGCGCGGGCTGATCGATCTGCAGATCGTCGCGTTCCCGCAGGAGGGCATCGAATCGTTCGACGGCGGCCGCGCGCTGATGGAGCGGGCGATCGAACTCGGCGCGGACGTCGTTGGCGGGATTCCGCATTTCGAGAACACGCGGGAGCAGGGCGTCAGCTCGATCCGCTTCCTGATGGACCTCGCGGAGCGCACGGGCTGCCTCGTCGACGTGCACTGCGACGAGACCGACGATCCGCATTCGCGCTTTCTCGAAGTGCTTGCCGAAGAGGCACGCGTGCGCGGCATGGGGGCACGCGTGACCGCGAGCCATACGACCGCGATGGGCTCGTACGACAACGCGTACTGCTCGAAGCTGTTCCGGCTGCTGAAACAGGCAGGGCTGAACTTCATCTCGTGCCCGACCGAGAGCATCCATCTGCAGGGCCGCTTCGACACGTTTCCGAAGCGGCGCGGCGTCACGCGCGTCGCGGAACTCGACCGTGCCGGCCTCAACGTGTGCTTCGGGCAGGATTCGATCAAGGATCCGTGGTATCCGCTCGGCAACGGCAACATCCTGCGCGTGCTCGACGCGGGCCTCCATATCTGCCACATGATGGGCTACCAGGACCTGCAGCGCTGCCTCGACTTCGTGACCGACCACAGCGCGACGGCGCTACACCTCGGCGACGGGTACGGCATCGCGGTCGGACGTCCGGCGAATCTCGTCGTGCTGGATGCGGACAGCGACTACGAAGCCGTGCGCCGGCAGGCGAAGGCCACGCTGTCGATGCGCCACGGGCAGGTCATCATGCGGCGCGAACCGGAGCGGATCACGTATTGACGAGGAGGCGGGCCATTCCGGCCCGCCGGACGCCGTGCATTCATAAAATGCATGAGTCGATTCGAAAAATACGTTTGTCTCATGAGAGGTGCAGGCCTACGATGCGGTGCTGACGACGGCGTGCGGGTTGCATGCCGTCTTTTCGATCCCCGTTCGCCGACCTTATGCGCCTCGATCTTCCGTCCCCTCCCGCGGCATCTTCGCCGACCGCCAGCCCGTTCGCGCGCGTGGCCGTCGTCACGGTCCTGACCGGTATCGGCGCGGGGCTCGGCGGCATGCTGCTCGCGTTGCTGCTGCATGCGATCCAGCACGTCGCGTACGGCTACAGCGTCGCGCACGTGATCGGCGCCAAGAGCTTCCTCAGTGGCGTGACCGGCGCCGAGCCGCTGCGCCGGTTGGCGGTCCTGGTCGTCTGCGGGATCGTCGCGGGCGGCGGCTGGTGGGCGCTTTACCGGTATGGCTGGCCGCTCGTCAGCATCCGCCGCGCGGTGCGCGCGGCCGATCCGCGGATGCCGTTCGTCAGCACGACGGTTCACGCGCTGCTGCAGATCGTCACCGTCGCGCTCGGCTCGCCGCTCGGCCGCGAAGTCGCGCCGCGCGAGATCGGTTCGCTGCTCGCCGGGCGGCTTGCCCATGCGGCGGGACTCACGCCCGACGACTGCCGGCTGATGGTCGCATGCGGCGCC
The DNA here is from genome assembly GCF_015712215.1 of Burkholderia sp. 9779_493. NCBI lineage: Bacteria > Pseudomonadati > Pseudomonadota > Betaproteobacteria > Burkholderiales > Burkholderiaceae > Burkholderia > Burkholderia sp. 9779_493. The sequence continues at coordinate 90,094 of NZ_JACCQA010000025.1, read as the reverse complement.
GGCGCGGGGCTCGCGGCCGTCTACAACGTGCCGCTCGGCGGCGCGATCTTCGTGCTCGAGGTGCTGCTCGGCACGTTCGAACTGCGTGCGCTGGTCGTGGCGGTCGTGACGTCCGCGATCGCGGCGATCGTCGCGTGGCTCGGTCTCGGCAACGAACACCAGTACACGGTGCCGGCGTTCGTGCTGAGCACGCCGCTCGTCGCATGGTCGGTCGTCTGCGGGCCGCTGTTCGGCTTCGCCGCGTACGGGTTCGTGCGGCTCACCACCCGCGCGCGGGCGAACGCGCCGAAGGACTGGCGGCTGCCGGTGTTCGCGCTGCTCAACTTCGCGGTGATCGGCGTGCTGTCGATGCGGTTTCCGCAATTGCTCGGCAACGGCAAGGGGCCGGCGTCGCTGGGTTTCGACGGCACGCTGACGATCGGCCTCGCGGCGGCGCTGCTCGTGCTGAAGGTGCTGATCGAGGCCGGCAGCCTGCGGGCCGGCGCGGAGGGCGGGCTGCTGACGCCGGGTCTCGCGAACGGTGCGCTGCTCGGGGTCGTGCTCGGCGGGCTGTGGAGCGCCGTGTGGCCCGGCGCATCGCTCGGCGGATGCGCGCTGATCGGCGCGACCGCGTTTCTCGCCGCATCGATGCAGATGCCGGTCACGGCCGTCGTGCTGCTGCTCGAATTCACGCGTGCGAATCACGACAGCCTCGTGCCGATGCTGCTGGCGGTGGCGGGATCGCTCGTCGCGTATCGGTTCGCGCAGCGGCTCGCCGAGCGGCGGGTGACGGACGTGGCGACGCTGAGCGAGCCAGTGAAGTGACGACGGCGCGTTGACGCGCGGCGGCCATTACCCTCGAAGGCGGCGCGGATCGTGCCGCCTTTCTCCGTTTTTCCCCGTTTCCCTGTCCTGACACGACGCGATCGTGATTTTGCGCGCCGAAGCGCGTCCGCCGGTTCTGTGCAAGAATCCGCGCGTTTCCGCGCCTCAACCAACAACGATACGCGCGGATGTCCCTATCAGGAAACGAGGAGCTCAAGTTGATCCAGCGCATTTCCCGCTTCTTCACGCAGGTGGTCCACCGCGTGTTGCCCGACCCGTTGATTTTCGCGATCCTGCTGACGATCGTCACGTTCGCGCTCGCGTTCGGCCTCACGCCGAACACACCCGTGCAACTCACGACGATGTGGGGTTCGGGCTTCTGGAACCTGCTCGCGTTCTCGATGCAGATGGTCATGATCCTCGTCACCGGCCACGCGCTGGCGAGTTCGCCGCCCGTGCGGCGCCTGCTCGTCGCGCTCGCGAGCACCGCGCGCACGCCCGGCCAGGGCGTGATGCTCGTCGCGTTCGTCGGCGCGCTGGCCTGTGCGATCAACTGGGGCTTCGGGCTCGTGCTCGGCGCGATGCTGGCGCGCGAAGTCGCGCGCCGCGTGGCCGGCAGCGACTACCGGCTGCTCGTCGCGTCCGCCTACATGGGCTTCCTGAGCTGGCACGGCGGGCTGTCGGGTTCGATCCCGCTCGTCGCGGCGACGAAAGGCAATCCGATGGAAAAGACCATCGGCCTGATTCCGGTGTCCGACACGATCTTCACCGGCTACAACGCGTTCGTCACGATCGGGCTGATCGTGATGCTGCCGTTTCTCGCGCGAATGATGATGCCGAAGCCGGGCGACGTCGTCAGCGTCGATCCGGCGCTGCTCGCCGAGCCGCCGAGCGTCGAGCGCAAGCTCGGGCCCGACGCGACGTTCGCGGAGCGGATGGAGGAGAGCCGCGTGCTGTCGATGCTCGTCGCGGCGCTGTGCGCGGCGTTCCTCGTGCTGCGTTTCGCGCAGAAGGGCTTCGCGCTAGACATCGACACGGTGAACCTCGCGTTCCTCGCGGCCGGCATCCTGCTGCACCGGACGCCGATGGCCTATGCACGCGCGGTGGCCGGCGCGGCGCGCGGCGCGTCCGGGATCATGATCCAGTTCCCGTTCTACGCCGGCATCCAGGCGCTGATGGATCACTCGGGGCTCGCGGGCGTGATCACGAAGTGGTTCGTCGATATCGCGAACGTGCACACGTTCCCGCTGCTCGCATTCCTGAGCTCGGCCGTGATCAATTTCGCGGTGCCGTCGGGCGGCGGCCACTGGGTCGTGCAGGGGCCGTTCGTGATGCCGGCCGCGCAGGCGCTCGGCGCCGATCTCGGCAAGGCGGCCATGGCGATCGCGTACGGCGAGGCGTGGACCAACATGGCGCAGCCGTTCTGGGCGCTGCCCGCGCTGGCGATCGCGGGGCTCGGCGTACGCGACATCATGGGGTACTGCGTGACGACCCTGCTGTTCTCGGGCGTGGTGTTCGTCGCCGGGATGTATCTGTTCTGACGAAGTGAGACGAGAGGCGGGCGCGAGGCCCGCATCCTGTCCGCTGGATTTTTTCAGCCTGCCTTCAGCCGCGCGACCGCACGCCGGCGCGCTCGTGCCCGTGCCGCAAAGCGAGGCTCGCGAACGCTGCGATCACGAGCGCGGCCGCCAGCAGCGTCAACCCGTTCTTTGCATTGCCGGTCGCCTGTTCGATCGCGCCGACGACGGTCGGCCCGACGAAGCCGCCGAGCAACCCGCACGTATTCACGAGCCCGAGCCCGCCGGCCAGCGCGCTGCCCGCCAGCCGCGACGCCGGAAACGTGAACACGATCGACTGGACGACGAAGAACATCGACGCCGCCACGCACACGCAGAGCAGCCCCGCCAACGGCGACGCATGCGCGGCGCCGACCATCCCGGCCGCCATGACCACCAGCCCCGCGCACAGCATGCGGCGCGAATGACGCGATTCACGGGCGAAGCGCGGCAGCGTGCCGGCCCCGAGCGCGGCGGCGAGCCACGGCAGCGAAGTCAGCAACCCGACCGCGAACGGCGAGAGGCGCCCCGACGCACCGATGATGCCCGGCAGGAAAAAGATCACCGTGTAGATGGTCAACTGGTGGCAGAAGTACACGAAGATCGCGAGCCAGATCTGCGGATCGCGCAGCGCGGCGCCGAACGCATGGCCGCCGTGCGCGGCGACGCCCGCGTCCTGTTCGGCGGCCAGCTTGCGCTCGAGCGCGCGGCCGGTTTCCGGAGCGAGCCACGGCGCGGCGCTCGGCCGGTCCGGCAATCGCATCCATACGACGAACGCGAGCAGGATCGCCGGAATGCCTTCGACGACGAACAGCCATTGCCAGCCGTGGAAGCCGAGCGTGCCGTCGAGCTCGATCAGCGCGCCGGCCAGCGGCCCGCCGACGATGTTGGCGATGCACACGCCGAGCAGGAAATAGCCGGTGGCGCGCGCACGTTCCTCGCGGCCGAACCAGTACGTCAAATACAGCATCACGCCGGGAAACAGGCCGGCTTCGGCCACGCCGAGCAGCAGGCGCATCACGTAGAACGACGTTTCGCCGCTGACGAACGCCATCGCGACCGACAGCGCACCCCACGTGATCATGATCCGCGTGATCCAGAAGCGTGCGCCGACGCGATGCATGATCAGGTTGCTCGGGATCTCGAAGAGCGCGTAGGTCAGGAAAAACAACCCCGCGCCGAGTCCGTACGCGGCCGATGAGATGCCGAGATCGACGCCCATCGAGTGTTTGGCGAACGCGATGTTGGTGCGGTCGAGAAAGCTGATCACATACGCGGCGATCAGCAGCGGCATGAGTTTGCGGAACAGCAGCCGGTTCAGCGACGCGTTCGCGTCGCCGGCGGCGGACGACAGGGCCTGAGCGTGATGAGTGGACATGCGGACGACTCCGGTAAGGGCGAACCGGCGCGCACGGCAAGCACGGCGCGCCGCGTTCGGCAAATGCCGCTGCGGTGTGGGCAGCGGATGGGCAGACGACGGAGCCGCGCCGGCGGCGCTCGAACGGAGCGGGGCGATGAAGGGCGTCCTGGCGCCGGCCGGCTCGGGCCGGCGCCTTGTCACTGCGCTTGCGGATTCTGGTGTTGGGGTGGCGACCCGGCGATCAGAAATTCACCGCGTCGCCGCCCTTGAGCGCGAGCATCGCGCGCGCCTCGGCCGGCGTCGCGATCTCGAGCGACAGGCCTTCGAGCACCTGACGCATTTTCAGGACCTGCGCGGCACTCGATTCCGCGAGCTTGCCGGGCGCGATCCACAGCGAATCCTCGAGCCCGACGCGCACGTTCGCGCCTTGCGCGGCGCCGATCGTCGCGAGCGGAATCTGGTTGCGCCCGGCGCCGAGGATCGACCATACGTAATCGCTGCCGAACAGGCGGTCGGCCGTCCGGCGCATGTGCATCAGGTCCTCCGGATGCGCGCCGATCCCGCCGAGCAGGCCGAACACGCTCTGCACGAAGAACGGCGGTTTCGCGAGCCCGCGATCGACGAAGTGCGCGAGGTTGTACAGGTGCGAGATGTCGTAGCACTCGAATTCGAACCGCGTGCCGTTCGCGCCGCAGCGCGTGAGGATCGTCTCGATGTCGGCGAACGTGTTCTTGAAGACGAGATCGCGGCTTTTCTCGAGATGTTCGCGCTCCCACGGATGCTTCAGCTCGCGGAAGCGCTCGAGCATCGGGTACAGCCCGAAGTTCATCGAGCCCATGTTCAGCGACGCGACCTCGGGCTGGAAATGCAGCGCGGGCTGCAGCCGTTCGTCGACCGTCATGTGCGGGCTGCCGCCGGACGTGAGGTTGATCACGGCGTCGGTCTGTGCCTTGATGCGCGGCAGGAATTCGGCGAACACGGCCGGATCCTGCGTCGGTTTGCCGTCCGACGGGTTGCGTGCGTGCAGGTGCAGGATCGCCGCGCCGGCCTGCGCGGCCGCGACCGCGGCCGTTTCGATTTCGTGCGGCGTGACGGGCAGGTACGGCGACATCGACGGCGTATGGATCGCGCCGGTCGGCGCACAGGTGATGATGACTTTGCGAGCGTTTGCCACGGATGGATTCCTTTCGATGAACGATGCAGGAGGCGTCAGAGCACTTCGACGTTGCCGCAGACGGAGATCGCCTGCCCGGTGATTCCGTGCCCGCCCGGCGAGCACAGGAACAGCGCGGTCGCGGCGATCTCGGCCGGATCGGTCATGCGCCGCAGCGAGATCTTCTCGAGATAGCGCTGCTCCATTTCGTCGTAGCCGATGCCGAGCTGCTGCGCGCGCGCCTCGATCACGCGGCGCATCCGCGGGCCGCGCACGATGCCGGGCTGGATCGCGTTCACGCGGATGCCGAGCGGCCCGAGTTCGATCGCGAGGCTTTTCACGAGACCGACCACCGCCCATTTGGTGGCCGCATACGGCGTGCGGAACGCGTAGCCGAGCCGGCCGGCGACCGACGACAGCGCGATGATCGCGCCGCCGTGTTTCGACTCGCGCAGCAGCGGCACCGCGCGGCGCGCGAACTGGAATTGCGCGTTCAGGTTGATCGCGACGGTCTGCTCCCATTGCACGGGGTCGATTTCGTCGATGCCGCCGGTCGGGCCGGCGATCCCCGCGTTGTTGACCAGCACGTCGAGGCCGCCGAGCGTGGTCGACACGTCGGCGAACACGCGCTCGACGGCGGCCGGGTCGGATACGTCGGCCAGCGTCGCGCTGATCGCGCCGGCCGCGGCACGCGGCGGCCGGTCGGCGAGCGCCGCGATCGCGGCTTGCGATGCGTCGCACACGTGCACGCGCGCGCCGCATTCGGCGAACGCGTCGGCGATTTCGAGACCGATGCCCGATGCGCCGCCGGTCACGAGGACGCGCAGGCCGTCATAGGGTTTCAGCAGGTCGGAAGCTGTCATGCCGGGTTGTCTCCATCGTTGATGTTGTGGGATGACGGCCGCTTGGGTATCGGGCGGCCGTGGCAGGCGGTCGCTACGGCTTCGCGTTCACGGTCCGCGGTGTCTGTTCGGCGCGCAGCGTCTCGGCGAGGTCGTGCGCGGCGCCGCCGATGTCGAGCGCGATGCCGGCCCGCACGCCCGCGCCGTCGCGCCGCTCGAGCGCATCGACGATCGCGCGGTGCGCATCCATCGAGCGCCGCATGTGCGGGATGTCGAGCGCGACCATGTTGAGGAACGGGCCGACGCGCATCCACAGGTTCTCGACGATCGCGAGCGTGCTTTCGCTGGCGCCGTGCGCATAGATCGCGCTGTGGAACGCAAAATTGCTTTGCAGGTAGGCGCGCGAGCGGCCGGCCTCGGCGTGTGCCTGCATCGTCTCGCAGGTCTTGCGTACGGCCGCGATCTGCGCGTCGGTCATCCGTGCGCACGCGCGCTCGGCGATGCAGCCTTCGAGGGCGATCCGCACGTCGCGCAGTTCGTCGAGCATGTCGAGCGTCATCGGCGGGACGACGAGCGCCCGATTCGGGCCGTCGACCAGTGCGCGTTCGGCGCGCAGCCGCGTGAGCGCGGCACGCACCGGCATCGTCGACGAGCCGACCGCCTCGGCCACGCTGCGCAGGCTCAGCGCCTGGCCAGGCGCGAAGCGGCCGCTCATCAGCGCTTCGCGCAGTTGCTGGTAGACCTTGTCGGCCATCGTTTCCTGTTCGATGACCTTCAATGCGGGCGGGGCGATACGAGGCGGCAAGGCGGGCTCTCCTGGGTTTGATCTGCGATCTGTGATCACACTGACGATATGCGAAGTTTTGACGATCGGAGGAGCGGAGTCAAGGCGAACGGGATTGGGGAAAACGAGGGGGGCAATAGAAGAGGGGCGGCGTCCGGGAAGCTGGCGTCATTACAAAAAACTTTCAAATCACGCATCATGACGCCCTGATTCGATGGATTCGAAGGTTCCCGGAGCACATGAGCCGTCGCGAGTTTTCGATGCGTTTGCCCTCGAGTCGAATTCATCTCAACAACAAGGAGCCAAAGTGAAACGTCCATCATTTGCCGTTGCATGGGCGGCATCTCAGCGAATCTACGACCCGGCAAATTCCGGTGAGCGCGTTGCGAAAGTGATAGGTGGATACGTCGAGAAGAACGTCAACAATCCGAATCCGACAGAGCGATGGAGCAATACTTGCGCGGTGAGGATGAGTTATATCCTGGGTGAAGCCGGTATGGTGATACCGAGAATCCCCGAGCAAACGGTCTCGGGCAGAGACAATCGGCAATATTTTTTTCGTGTCCGGGACTTGATTCGTTTTCTCGAGCAACGCTGGGGGAAGGCTGAGGGCGTCAAATACCCGCCGTCGAACGGAGGGCTGCTTGCGGTCGGCAGGGCGTCATCCTGTTCGAGGTGTCGGGGTGGAGCGATGCACAGGGCCACGCCACGCTGTTCAATGGGCGGACGTGTTACGACCATTGTTACTTCAACGAACCGGGCGCGCGGTATCGTACCGATCGCGCAAATTTTTGGAGCCTGTCATGAGGGGAGTCCGGATCGCTGCCGCGTTGGCGTGCATCGCGTTTCAACCGACGATGGCCGTGGCGAAGGACGTCGCACAAACTTCGCCCGAGGCCGGCTCACGAACTTACCTCCAGAACTTCAAGGACATGGTGCTCGCGGAGTGCCTGGCTACCGCATACAAGCAGGCGCCCGGCGCGAGCAAGGACATCGGCAGCAGCATCAGCGCTTTGCGCGACTGGACCTACTACGACATGGAACGTGCGCCGGACGTCATTCGCGCGCTGGTCGCGAAGTATCTGGCTCGCGACTATCGGAGTCCGGGTGTCGAATCGGAAGTCGCGGATGTGAAGTTCGACTTCCTGAAGTGCGTCGATCTGTATCACGGCAAGGAACTGGACGCTGCAGCGAAGCAGCTCGTATCGCGTCCGGACCGTACCTATCGGACCGAGCATTCGCCGAAGCCGCGGTAGCGATCAAGCGCCGCTACGCAATGCACCGGCGCGCCGCATGCCATTTCGTCGACGCTATTCGAGCGTCCGAATCGAATTGCTGATCCCGCGCGCGCAGTCGATCACCGCCGGCGCGAGCTTGCGGCGCGCATCGTCGAACGTCCAGCGGCTCGTCGGCGCGACCACGTGCACGGCCGCGACCGGCTGCCCCTGGCTGCCGAGCACGGGCGCGGCGATCGACATGTCGCCGATGAACAGTTCTTCCTGGTTGGTCGCGTAGCCTGTGCGCCGCGCACTGTCGAGCAACGCGACGAGTTCGTCGAGCGCCGTGACCGTGCGCGGCGTATGCGGCGTGCGCACCATGTCGTCGAGCCGTGCACGCGCGTCGGCCGGCGGCAACGCGCTCAGGAACGCGCGCCCGCTGCCGGTGCAGTACATCGGGATACGGCTGCCGATCGGCATGTGGATCGGCACGAACTTGGTCGACACGAAACGCGCGACGTACACCATTTCGTCCTCGTCCGGCTCGGTGAGGTTGGTGGTTTCGCCGGTCAGGTTCGTGAGCTCGGACAGGAACGGATTCGCGACGTCGATCAGCGTATCGGCCGCGAGATAGTTGAAGCCGATCCGCATCACGTGCGGCGTGAGTTGGTAACGCCGCGTGACCGGATGCTTGCGGATGTAGCCGAGCTTCTCGAGCGTATAGACCATCCGCTGCGCCGAGCTTTTCGTCATCCCGGCCGCGTCGGCCACTTCCGCGAGCGTCATCGTGCGCCGCTTCGCGCTGAACGCGCGCAGCACGTTGAGCCCTTTTTCGAGCGACTGGTTGAACAGCAGGTCGTTTGACTGATCGGGCGACGTTTCCATGGCATGAGGCGGGATCGATTCGATATCGCATCATAGCGTATCGCATATCGATACTGAAAAATCTTTTTACGATATTTTTGATTCGTTTTAAGATCGAGCCATCGTCGCAGTGTCGATCAGCGACCGGCCGGCGCCCGGATTATTCGAGAAGGAGACACCATGGTTCCGTTCATCAAGCGGTTCGGCGCACTGGCCGCCGGTTTCGCCACCTGTATCGCACTCTCCACGGCCTCGGCGGGCGTCGTTGCGGCCGAGCCGACGCTGAAGGTCGGCGCGACCGCCACCGGCGTGCCGTTCACGTTTCTCGACGTCAAGAGCAATTCGATCCAGGGGATGATGGTCGATGCGATCACCGCGGCCGGGAAGTCGGCCGGGTTTCGCGTCGACGTGCAGCAGACCGTGTTCTCCGCGCTGATCCCGTCGCTCACCACGCAGAAGATCGACATCATCTCGGCCGCGATGCTGAAGACGCCGGCGCGCCAGCAGGTCGTCGATTTCTCCGACACCGTTTACACGTTCGGCGAAGGCCTGATCGTGAAGGCCGACGACCCCGGCCGCTATACGTCGATGGACGATTTCAAGGGGCAGGTGGTCGGCGCGCAGGTCGGCACGGCGTTCGTCGACGCGCTCAACAAGAAGGGCATCTTCAAGGAAGTGCGGACCTACGATTCGATCGCCGACATCATGCGCGACGTTGCGCTCGGGCGCATCAAGGCCGGCTTCGCCGACCAGCCGATCGTCGCGTACCAGATCGAGCACGGCGTCAATCGCCAGGTGCGGCTCGTGCCCGAATACCAGAGCGTGGTGAAGGGGCAGGTCTGCTTCATCGTGCGCAAGGGCGACACCGCGACGCTCGAACAGCTCAACGGCGCGATCCGCAAGATGAAGGGCGACGGCACGCTGCAGCAGATCCTGCAGAAGTGGCACATGAGCTGAGCGCCGGCGCCCGATTCCCGACCGGCATCGCCCGCGCGTCGCGGGCATCCACCGCGGCGCGCCGTCCCGACGTCGCATAGGAGACCTCATGTTTTTCCAGAATGCGATCGATTTTCTGCCGATCCTGCTGAAGGGCGCGGTGGTCACGATCGAGATCACCGCATGCGCGTTCGTGCTCAGCTCGGTGCTCGGGCTGATCCTCGCGCTGCTGAAGGTGTCGCGCAATCGGGCGGTATCGACCGCCGGCAGCACGATCGTCAACGTGATCCGCGGGCTGCCGATCATCGTGCAGCTGTTCTACATGTACTTCGTGCTGCCCGATCTCGGCGTCCAACTGTCGGCGTTCCAGGCCGGCGTGCTCGGGCTCGGCATCGCGTATTCGGCATACCAGGCCGAGAACTTCCGCACCGGCATCGAGGCGATCGACCGCGGCCAGATCGAAGCCGCGCACGCCATCGGCATGCGCGGCCCGATGATCATGCGGCGCGTGGTGCTGCCGCAGGCGTTTCGCATCGCGCTGCCGCCGTACGGCAACACGCTCGTGATGCTGCTGAAGGATTCGTCGGTCGCGTCGACGATCACCGTCGCGGAGATCACGCGCGCCGGCCAGCTGATCGCGTCGTCGACGTTCCAGAACATGAGCGTGTATACGCTCGTCGCGCTGCTGTATCTCGCGCTCGGCCTGCCGCTGATGTTCGGCGTGAACCGGCTCGGCAAGCGGCTCGCATTGAGGAGGGGCGCATGATCCGGATCGATTCGATACACAAGCGGTTTCAGCAGCACGCGGTGCTGAAGGGCGTGAGCCTCGACGTGCAGCAGGGTGAAGTCGTGTGCCTGATCGGGCCGTCCGGTTCCGGCAAGTCGACCGTGCTGCGCTGTATCAACGGCTTCGAGACCTACGACGAAGGGTCGATCACGATCGACGGCGTGAAGGTCGACGCGCATTCGAAGCGGATTCACGAGCTGCGGATGCGGGTCGGCATGGTGTTCCAGCGCTTCAACCTGTTTGCCCACCGCACGGCGCTCGAGAACGTGATGGAAGGGCCGGTGCACGTGCGGCGCGTGCCGGTCGTGCAGGCGCGCGAGCAGACCCGCGCGCTGCTCGACAAGGTCGGCCTCGCGCACCGGATGAATGCGTATCCGTCCGAGCTGTCGGGCGGGCAGCAGCAGCGCGTCGCGATCGCCCGCGCGCTCGCGATGGAGCCGCAGGCGATCCTGTTCGACGAGCCGACGTCGGCGCTCGACCCCGAACTCGTCGGCGAAGTGCTCGGCGTGATGCGCGGGCTCGCCCGCGACGGGATGACCATGGTGGTCGTCACGCACGAAATGGCGTTCGCGCGCGAAGTGGCCGATCGCGTGTGCTTCCTGCACGACGGCACGATCTGCGAAAGCGGACCGGCGCGCGACGTGCTCACGCAGCCGACTCATCCCCGCACGCAGGAATTCCTGCGTCGCCTGCTGGCGTCGGACGGCGCCGACAACCCGGATCGAACATGAGCGCAACGAACGCGGCACCCGGATGGCCCGATTCGCCGTGGCCGGATTCGCTGTGGGCGGCGACCGCCGCGCCGGCACCCGATACGCCCGCGCTCGACGCGTCCGTATCGTGCGACGTGGCGATCGTCGGCGCCGGCTTCACGGGCCTGTCGACCGCACTTCACCTGGCCGAACGCGGCGTGAACGTCCGCGTGATCGACGGCGCGCAGCCGGGCTGGGGCGCGTCCGGCCGTAACGGCGGGCAGGTGATTCCCGGGCTGAAATACGACCCCGACGAACTCGTTCGCCGGTTCGGCGACGCGGCCGGCGAGCAGCTTGCCGGTATCGTCGGCGGCGCGGCCGATACCGTGTTCGACCTGATCGCGCGGCACGCGATCGACTGCGATGCGCGTCGCCAAGGCTGGATCCAGCCCGCGCCGACCGCCGCGATGCTCGACACGGTCGCCCGCCGCGCGCAGCAGTGGGCCGCGCGCGGCGCGCCGGTCGAGGTGCTCGGCCGCGACGACGTCGCGCGACGGCTCGGCACGCCCGCGTATGCGGGTGGCTGGATCGATCGCCGCGCGGGCAGCGTGCAGCCGCTCAGCTATACGCGCGGCCTCGTGCGCGCCGCGCAGGCGAGCGGTGCGGTCGTGCACGGCTTGACCCGCGCCGTCGGGCTGACGCGTGTCGACGGCCGCTGGCAGGTCGCGACGTCCGGCGGCGCGACGCTGTCGGCCGCGCGCGTCGTGATCGCGACCAACGGCTACACGGATGGGCTATGGCCCGGCTTGCGCCAGTCGGTGATCGCCGCGAACAGTTTCATCGTCGCGACGCAACCGCTCGCGCCGGAACTCGGTCGCGACATCCTCGCCGGCGGCGAGGTCGCATCCGATGCGCGGCGCCTGCTGCTGTACTTTCGCCGCGATGCGGCCGGGCGACTGCTGATGGGCGGCCGCGGCCCGTTCGCCGAACCGCGCGCGCCGGGTGACTGGCGCCATCTGGAACGCGCGACGACGCTGTTGTATCCGCAACTGAAGGGCGTCCGGTTCGAATACCGCTGGGCCGGGCGCGTCGCGATCACCGCGGATTTTCTGCCGCACGTGCACGAGCCCGCACCGGGCGTGACGATCGCGCTCGGTTACAACGGCCGCGGCATCGCGATGGCGACGACGCTCGGCAAGCATCTGGCCGCGCATCTGTCGGGCGATGCGCAACTGCCGTTGCCGTTCCGCGTGTCGCCGATCCGGCCGATTCCGTTGCACGGGCTGCAGCGCTTCTATATCGCGGCCGGGGTCGCCTGGTATCGGTTGCTCGACAGCCTGTCCTGAGCAGGTGGGCGGTTGAACCGCGCATCGCGTGCTCCGACGTTTGCGCGAGATGCCGGCGGATGGCTTCGCAATCGGCGACTGTCGCCCCTACCTGATTCCGGCAATAGGGAAAAATCGACCGCGCCCCGTCCTTGCTTGGCTATTGGAATACCCTATGTTATAAAAGGCCGCGCCCAAATCAGGTGCATAGTCCAACAATAGACAACATAATAGAAATCATGGCCGACGCGGGGTATACCGAAAGTGCGGACACGCGTGTTCGCGTGTTGTTTCACGTAACCGATTTCGGGAACGGCGGGATCGAATCGTCTCTGATCCAGTGGCTGCGCATCCTCGATCGCAAGCGTTTCAGGGCCACATTGTCGGTCACGTACGCGTCGCCGATGCTGGCGCAGCGCTTTCGCGCCCTGATTCCGGATGACATTCCCATTGAAATCCTGGTGCGTCCGCAGTGGCTTCGCTATTTCCAGGACCGCCGCCACGCACGCAAGCTCGACAAAGTGGGCCGGATTGCTCGTGACCTTCACGGCGCGCTCGCGGTGCGTCCGTACATCGGGCGGCGTGTCGCCGAACTGGCGCGCGACGTAGACGTCATCGTCGACTACGACTTGTCGCTGCGGCGCCTTGCCGGCCGCTTCGGGGTGGCCTGGATCGGCGTCAACCACTTCAGCTTCGTCGCCCGGCTCGGCGGCCGCGGCCGGCGCATGCGCCGCCTGCTCGAGCAGTACAGCCGCTACGACAGTATTGCCGCATTGAACCCGCAGATGGGCGACGAAGCCGACCGGATGTTCGGCGACCGGCTGCAGCAAGTCACCGTCCTGCCCAACGCGATCGACATCGACGCCATTCGCGAGAACGCGACTGCCGCGCGTCCCCCGTTGCCAAGCGATGTGCCTTACATCGTCTCCGTCGCCCGGCTCGATGAACTCCAGAAAGATCACCGCACGTTGCTGCGCGCGTATGCGCAACTCGTCGCGCAGCGCGATTTGGCGGAGCATCTCGTGCTTGCCGGCGACGGCGCCCATCGCGACGAGCTCATGCGTCTCGCGCACGAGCTCGGCATCGGCGCGCGAGTGCATTTCATGGGGCAGATGGACAACCCGCATCCGCTGATGGCGGGCGCGTCGATCATGGTGCTGAGTTCGAAGAACGAAGGGATGCCGATGGTGCTGATCGAGGCACTCGCCCTCGGCAAGGCAATCGTATCGACGGATTGCCCGACCGGGCCGCGCGAGATTCTCGACCACGGCCGCGCGGGATTGCTGGTGGAAGTCGGGAATGTCGATGCGTTGGCCCGCGCGATGGCGCAATTGCTGACCGACGACCGACTGCGTGCCGACCTGGCCGCCCGGGCGTTCGAGCGGGCGGCACGCTTCGGCATTGCGGAAAGCAACCGGCGGCTCGATGCGTGCATCGAGGCGATTCGCGTGAAACGCGCAAGCCGGTGTCGGGCGCCATCGGGCGAGGGCATGCAGCGCGCCGGCTGACGGCCGATGTCCTGGCGGCGTGACGCGCCCCGCTTCGGCGGGGCGCGTGTCGTTTACCGCGCAGGCGGGTCGGTAAGCGTATTCAGGAACGCCTCGATATCCTTGATGTCCTGCGCGGTCATCGCGGGCTTGTCGCCGGGCTTGCGATCGAACGGCGCGTCGGTCACGTCCACGTTCGCGCGATATTTCGGCGGAATGTCGTCGTATTCGTCGACCTTGCCGTCCGCGCCGCGCGAGTAGAACTTCTGCGGCGAGATGCTGCGTTCGTTGTAGAACGCCATCACCTGATCGAGCGTGTGGAACACGCCGTTGTGGAAGAACACGTGGCGCGTCGCCGCGTTGCGCAGCGTCGGCGTCAGAAACATTCCGCAATACTGTGTCTGGTCCTTCAGGTCGTCGCGGAACGGCCCGCACACGCCGAGATCGTAGAACGCCGGATTGCGGTTCTGCGCGAGCGCCCGATTGCGCGGCGCGCCCAGCGCCTCGTACTGGTAATCGGTAAACATCGGCGGCAGCCCGTCCTTGCCGGGTTTCGACAAATGGCAGCCCGCGCAATTCGCCTTGTCCGGATCGTTGAACAGGCGCAGCCCGCGCAGTTCGGCCTGCGTCAGGCGGGCGCGGCCCTCGAGCCAGCGATCGTACTTGCTGTCGTACGGATGGAACGACGGATCCTCGACCTGATAGCGCGCGATCGCGAACATCGCTTCCGATACCGCGAGCTGCGGGCGGTCGAACACGCGCGCGCCGAATAACTGCTCCAGTTGCGCACGATGCGACGATTGCGCGAGCTTGTGCGCGACGTCGCCGACGCTCGCGTTCGCCATTTCGACCGGATTCAGCAGCGGGCCGAACGCCTGTTGCTGCAGCGTATCGGCGCGGCCGTCCCAGAACATCCCGCCCTGCGGCACGAGCTGCGGCGCGGCCGACGTGCCGGCCACCTTCTGCGCCTTGACGACGCCGGCCGCCGCCGCGGCCTGCTGCGCGACGCTCGGCGCGGCGTCGTTTTCGCCGGCGTCGGGGCCGATGCTGAAATTCGGCTGGCGGTACAGGTACATCAGCGACGGCGGTGGACGATAGCCCTGCTGCGTCATCGCGAGGCCGCCCGGCTGCACGTCGAGCGCATTCGGCGGGCCGTACGCGTGATCGGGGCTGTGACACGACGCGCACGACTGCTTGCCCGACGCCGACAGCGACGGATCGTGGAACAGTGCGCGCCCGAGCTCCGCGACCGCCGACAGCGGCTGCGCCGCGGGCCGCTGCAGCACGACCGGATGCGGGTTCGCGCCGGTCCAGTCGGCGACCACGGTGCCGATCGCCGCCGGCACCTGCGCGGGAAACGCGATCGCGAACGCGCCATAGCCGATCACGGCCGCGCCGAGCACGAACGCCGCGCGGCGCAGCAGGCGGGAAGGGGGGCGCGGCGCGGGCGTGCCGGCGGCATCGGGAGACGGAAATGCGGGGCGAGCTGTCATGCTGTCGGTCGAAAATCGGGCGTCGCGCGAAGCGGCGCGTTGAAACGGAAACGGCCGGCGCGTGACGCGCCGGCCTTGCGGTCATGCCGGCACGGTCAGATCGACGGTGCGGCGCTCAATACGGTGCCGAGCGTCGGGTCGAGATACAGCGGCGTCGTGTTCGGCTTCGACGTGAAGTCGAACAGGTTGCGCAGGTCGCCCGCCGTCGCATCGAACGAACCGCCGCCGATACGCTGGCCGCCGAGCCAGTTGTCCTCGATGAAGCGCACGACGGACGACTGGTCGAGCATCGTGTGATCGACGTAGTTCTGCTTCGCATACGGCGAGATCACGACCAGCGGGATGCGCACGCCCGGGCCGCAGCGGCCGTTCACGGTCGCGCCGTTCACGCCGGTGGTGCCGCCCGTGCCGCACTTGCCGGCGCCGTTGAGCTGATCGACCGGGTCCGACGATGCGCGCGTCGGCGCCGTGTACACGTGGTCGTACCAGCCGTCCGAGTCGTCATAGGTGACGATCACCGCGGTGTTCTGCCAGTCCGGCTGCTGCTGCAGGAAGTTGACGACCTTGGTCACGAACGCCTGCTCGTCGAGCGGATCCGAATAGCCCGCGTGGCCGTCCTGCGCGGCCGGCGCCTTCAGGTAGCTGACCGACGGGAAGTTGCCGGCCTTCACGGCGGCGAAGAAGTCGTCCGTGTCGTACTGGTGGTTCGCCGGTTCGGGAGTCTTGCCGTCGGTCTCGACGCTCGAACCGATCGCCGCGATCGAGCTCGGGCGCGTGTGCTGCGGGTTCGCGGTCGACGCGTAGTACTGGAACCAGTTGTGGTGCGGGATGTAGTCGGCCGTCGCGGCGTTCACGGCGGTGGCGACCGTGCTGCGCGCGCAGCCCGTCGTGCCGTTGCCGTTGGTCGTCGACAGGTTGAAGCCGCCCATGAAGCCGCCCCACGTGATGTTCGCGCCGTTCAGCAGGTCGCCGATGTTCTTGCCGGTCATCATCGCCTGGTCGGTCGGGCTGGAACACACGTCGAAGCCCGGGTCGACGTCGTTGATCATCGTGAAGCCGCCCTGGCCGTCATTGATGTAGTACGAGCTGGCGGCGAGCGTCGACGGCTGCTTCGACGTCTTGACGATCTGCATCCCGTTGGTCTGCCCCGACACGACGTTCAGCGCGCCCGGCGTCGACGGGCCGTACGACGTCGTGAACGTGTTGTCGCTCATCGCGAAGCGCTGCGCGTAGTTCCACAGCGCGGTCACCGTGTTGCCGTCGAAGTAGCCCATCACCTGGCCCTTCGTGCCGAACGCGCCGGCGCCGCCGGACGAGCCCTTGCCCGTGTACTTCGGGAACAGGTCCGCCAGACCGTTGTCCTCGGCCTGCTCTTCGGCCGTGTACGCGTGGTTCTGGTCGGCGGTCGCGGCCTGCGTGCGGTCGAGGCGGAACGGGTTCGCGGCGTCGGTGCCGTTGGCCGTGTTCGTGAAGTTCGGGTTCGCGGTCAGCAGCGTGCCCGTCAGGCCGTTCGGCGTCGGCGTGCCGGATTTCGCGGTGAACGCCGGTTCGCCCGACGGGTTCGTCGCGTTCGGGTAGGTGCCGAAGTAGTGGTCGAACGAGATGTTTTCGCCGTAGATCACGACGACGTGCTTGATCGGCGTGGCGGTCTGCAGCGCATCCTGCGACGACACGGCGGGCGTCGGCGTGGAATCGTCGCTGCCGCCGCAGGCGAACAGCGCCAGCGCTGCGGCTGCGCAGGCAGTGACGAGCAAGGCTTGACGGAACATCGGGAAACTCCAGGGTAAGGTCTTCGATGGTGGAGAACGGCCCCGTCGCCGTGTCGGTTCGGCGCGAAGCTCGTGAGGGAGCACGCGCATTGGACCAGCCGCGTATGAAGATATGGGGACGGAGTGATTTCGCGATGGTTGCGCTCCGGTATCGGTTTCATTACGACGCAGGGCGATGCGAAAGAGAACGGAAAGGGGCGGACCGTGTGCAATCTCCACGTCACATGCCGGCACGGGCGTGCTGCGGTGGCGGCATCCGGCGCGGGAGCGGAAGGGCGCGTGGCGGCCGGCTCACGTCCGGAGTCTCGTGCGTCGCTTTTTTGACAATCCGGTGACGCATTCATACGATGAACGGCTGCCGCGCACCGCGCGGCCTCCGACCGTCAGGGAGTGTTCAGCGTGCCGATCCCCGTTCTGTTTGCCGTTCTGTGCGCGGCGTTCCTGCACGCGTCATGGAATGCGCTGGTGCGCAGCAGCGGCGACCGGCTGCGCTCGGCCACGGTGCTGCAGATCGCGATCGGGCTGTTCGCGCTGCTGTTCCTGCCGGCCGCCGCGCCGATCACGCCGACGAGCTGGCTGTGCGTCGTCGCGTCGGCCGTGATCCACGTCGTCTATACGCTGCTGCTCGTCCGCGCGTACGAACACGGCGACCTGACCGTCGCATACCCGGTCGCGCGCGGCACGGCGCCGCTGCTCGTCACGCTCGGCGCGGCGGCGTTCGCCGGCGAGCGCCTGAACTTCGGTGCGCAAGGCGGGCTCGTGCTGATCTGCGCGGGGATCATGGCGATCGGGCTGGAGCGCGGACGCGGCGACCGACACCGGATGACGCAGGTGCTGCCGACGGCGTTCGCGACCGGCGTGTCGATCGCCGCGTACAGCGTGGTCGACGGGATCGGTGTGCGCGAGAGCGGCAGCACGGTTGGCTATACCGCGTGGATGTTCGTGCTGACGGGCGCGCTGATGGCCGGGTACTACCGGCTACGGGCGGGACCGTTGCGGTTGACGCAGGATGTCGGCGAAACCGCGAAGGCCGCCTGCGGCGGCGTATTCGCGGCGCTCGCGTACGGCATCGTGATCTGGGCGATGGATCGCGCGCCGATGGGGCCGGTGTCGGCGCTGCGGGAGATGAGCGTGGTGTTCGCGGCACTGATCGCGCGCGTGTATCTCGGCGAGCGGCTGACGCCGCGCCGGGCGGCCGGTTGCGTGGTGATCGCGGCGGGGGCGTTGTTGATCAGTGCGTTCGAGGCGGTGGGGTAAAGGATCACCCCGATGCGCCGGGCGTGTCAGCTTTCCACCGGCATCGCACTCGTACACTTGATCTCGTCGAGGCACACGCTCGAATGCACGCCGCTCACGCCGGGAATGCGCATCAGCGTTTCGAGCAGGAACGTCGACAGTCCCTTCAGATCGTGCGCGACGACTTTCAGCACATAGTCGATGTCGCCCGTCACCGAGAAACACTCCTGGATCTGCGCGAGATCCGACACGAGTTTCTGGAACTTCGACAGATCGCGGATATGTCCGCGCTCCATCGTCACGTGCACGAACGCGGTGACGCCGAAGCCGAGCGTATCGGGGCAGAGCCGGGTTTCGTAACGGCGGATCGCGCCGATCTCCTCCAGCCGGCGGTGGCGTCGCAAGGTCTGCGCGGGCGACAGGCCGACGGCCTTCGCCAGGTCGAGGTTCGACGCGCGGCCGTTCTCCTGCAACACCGACAGCAAGTGGCGATCGATGCGATCGAGAACCGGTTCAGGCATTTTTGTTTCCTCATCTGTCTCCCGGATGCAATCTTATCTCATAATGTAGGGTTTGCATGAGCGGGTTACGCAACCCGATTTCGCCGTCGCGACGCTAAACTGACGCCGGATTTTCGTGTGCGGCCGCAGCAATGCGGCGCGGGCGACGAGTCGGCGGCGGGGCTGGCCGGCACGCCGACGCGGATCGACTGCCGGCACGCGAAGATTGCAGTCCCCAACCCGGCGGCTCCACGAACGGCCGCCGGCACAGCAAAACAGCGCCCGGCACACCGAGGCGCGCCGCACCGCTCCAGGCGGAAGCGGACAGAGTGGAGAAGACATGGTTTCTGGAAACGAGAGCGACGGCCTGAAGCGCGGGCTGAAGAACCGGCACATCCAGCTGATTGCGCTCGGCGGCGCGCTCGGCACGGGGCTGTTTCTCGGCATCGCGCAGACGATCAAGATGGCCGGCCCGTCCGTGCTGCTCGGCTACGCGGTAGCCGGCGTCGTGGCGTTCTTCATCATGCGCCAGCTCGGCGAGATGGTCGTCGACGAGCCCGTCGCGGGGTCGTTCAGCTATTTCGCGAACAAGTACTTCGGCCACTTCACGGGCTTCTTGTCCGGCTGGAACTACTGGGTGCTGTACATCCTCGTCAGCATGGCCGAACTGTCGGCCGTCGGGATCTACGTGCAGTACTGGTGGCCGGGCGTGCCGACCTGGGTGTCGGCGCTCGTGTTCTTCGTCGCGATCAACCTGATCAACCTGACCAGCGTGAAGTCGTACGGCGAGACGGAATTCTGGTTCTCGATCATCAAGGTCGCCGCGATCGTCGGGATGATCGGCTTCGGCGGCTGGCTGCTCGCGAGCGGCCACGCCGGACCGGAAGCCACCGTCCGGAACCTGTGGCAGCACGGCGGCTTCTTCCCGAACGGCGTGTCGGGCCTCGTGATGTCGATGGCCGCGATCATGTTCTCGTTCGGCGGGCTCGAGCTGGTCGGCATCACCGCGGCCGAGGCCGACGATCCGAAGCGCAGCATCCCGCGCGCGACCAACCAGGTCATCTACCGCATCCTGATTTTCTACATCGGCGCGCTGGCCGTGCTGCTGTCGCTGTATCCGTGGGAGAAGGTCGTCAGCGGCGGCAGCCCGTTCGTGCTGATCTTCCACGCGCTCAGCAGCAACCTGGTCGCGAACGTGCTGAACGTCGTCGTGCTGACGGCCGCGCTGTCGGTCTACAACAGCGGCGTGTACTGCAACAGCCGGATGCTGTTCGGCCTCGCGCAGCAGGGCAACGCGCCGAAGGTGCTGTGCTCGGTGAACAAGCGCGGCATCCCGCTCGCGGCGCTCGGCGCATCGGCGCTCGCGACCGGCGTGTGCGTGCTGGTCAACTACTTCATGCCGGGCAAGGCGTTCGAGGTGCTGATGGGCCTCGTCGTGTCGGCGCTGATCATCAACTGGGCGATGATCAGCCTGATCCACCTGAAGTTCCGCCAGGCCAAGCGCGCTGCCGGGGAGGAGACTTCCTTCCGCAGTCTGGGCTATCCTTTCACGAATTACCTGTGCCTGGCATTCATGGCCGGCATTCTCGTCGTGATGTACCTGACGCCGGATCTCCGCCTGTCGGTGTACCTGATCCCGGTATGGCTCGCGGTGCTCGCGGTCGGGTATCGCTTCCGTCAGAAGAATGCCGGCTTTGCGGTGCATGATGGCGTCTCCGCACGCTGACGCAGGCCACGACCGACCATTCTTCCAAACGAGACCGACTCAAGCCATGTTCGAACACATCGACGCGTACCCGGGCGACCCGATCCTGACGCTCAACGAGAACTTCCAGAAAGATCCGCGCGACCAGAAGGTCAACCTGAGCATCGGGATCTATTTCGACGCCGAAGGCCGGATTCCGGTGATGGGCGCGGTGCGCGAAGCCGAGGCCGCGCTGCAGCGCGACAGCGGCCCGAAGCCGTACCTGCCGATGATCGGCCTGGCCGCGTATCGCGACGCCGTGCAGTCGCTGGTGTTCGGCGCCGATCATCCGGCCCGCGCGGCCGGCCGCATCGCGACGCTGCAGACGCTCGGCGGCTCGGGCGCGCTGAAGGTCGGCGCCGATTTCCTGAAGCGCTATTTTCCGGATTCGCAAGTGTGGCTGAGCGACCCGAGCTGGGAAAACCATCGCTTCATCTTCGAGCGCGCCGGCTTCACGGTGAACACGTATCCGTACTACGACGAGGCGACGGGCGGCCTGAAGTTCGACGCGATGCTCGCGGCGATCGACGCGCTGCCGGCGCGCAGCATCGTGCTGCTGCACGCGTGCTGCCACAACCCGACCGGCGTCGACCTCGACGAAGGCCAGTGGGAGAAGCTGATCGACGTGATCGAGGCGCGCGGGCTGCTGCCGTTCGTCGACATGGCGTACCAGGGCTTCGGCGCGGGCCTCGACGCGGATGCGTTCGCGGTGCGCGAGCTGGCCCGCCGCGGCGTGCCGACGCTCGTCGCGAACTCGTTCTCGAAGAACTTCTCGCTGTATGGCGAGCGCGTGGGCGGGTTGAGCGTCGTCTGCGAAGACGCGGCCGCGGCCGAGCGCGTGCTCGGCCAGCTGGCCGGCGCCGTGCGCTCGAACTACAGCAATCCGCAGACCTACGGCGCGAAGGTCGTCGCGGCCGTGCTCGGCACGCCGGCGCTGCGCAAGCAGTGGGAAGAGGAACTGGCGGCGATGTGCCGCCGCATCGCGCGGATGCGCCAGTCGATCCACGACGGCCTGCGCGACCACGTGAGCGGCGAAGCGCTCACGCGCTACGTGAAGCAGCGCGGGATGTTCACGTACACGGGCCTGACCGAATCGCAGGTCGACGCGCTGCGCGAGGTGCACGGCGTGTACATCCTGCGCTCGGGCCGGATGTGCGTGGCGGGGCTGAACGACTCGAACGTCGGCATCGTCGCGGACGCGATCGGCAAGGTGCTGAAGAGCGGCGTCTGACCGCGGCGCCGCGGCGCGCCAGGATGCACAACCGGCTGTGTCCCGTCACGGGAGCAGCCGGTTTTTTGTTGGGCGTCGATCATGTGCGGTGCCCGGCTGACGCACGGGCAGGCACGGCGGTACGATCACGGGATCGCATGCACGACAGAGGAGCGACATGGGCATCCGGATCATCCAGCTCGGCACGCCGCGCGCGGCCGGCGAAGGGCTGCGGATCGGCACGGTGCGGCGGCCGCCGCGCGGTGTGCCGAAGGCGGAATTCGCGTCGCGCAACTACTATGATGTATGGCTGCCGACGCTGTCGCCGAGCCCCGAACTCGTCGCACAGGCGCAGGCCGCCGAAACCGACGCCGAATGGAAAGCGTTCAAGCGTCACTTCCGCGCGGAGATGACGCACGGCGATCCGGCGAAGGTGCTGGACCTGCTGGCCGCGCTGTCGGCGACCACCGCGCTGTCGATCGGCTGCTACTGCGAAGACGAGCGCCATTGCCACCGCAGCGTGCTGCGCGAGCTGCTCGCGGAACGCGGCGCGGTGATCGAGCCCGACGCGGGCTGACGCGGCGTCGCGCGGCCGCGCCGCGATCGTGCGGTGCAGCGAACCGGTTGACGTGGGTCAAGCGCGCGGCCGCGCGCGCCACTATGCTCTCGTCATGGAGCCATCACGACGATGACAGGCCGACAGATGCACATTACTTTCCCGCCCGAGCCGCCGGAATACTGCGCGCGCGATCTGGTCGTCGCGTTTTCGGCGCTGGTCGACGGGCGTTGCGTCCAGTGCGCGGTCACGGCCGAGGCGCTGGAAGACCATTTCGGCGCGCGGTCGCTGCTCGAACGCGATCTGCTGCACGCATTCGACGCGCACCGGTCGGCGATCGAGGCGATGGCACGGCGAATGCTCGAGGAAATCGGCGGCCGGCCGGTGCTGCTGCACAGCGGGCACTTCCGGCTCGAAGACTGATACCGCAGGAGGGCGCATGACACTGCAGGGCAACATTCACGAACGCGACTGGTCGGTCGAGGTGGAGACGCGCCCGTGCGAATCGGGCGAGTTCCGCTGCCGCGTGTCGGTCGAGCACGGCGCCGGCGCCGCGCGGTTTCATCATACGTTCGAGCACAGCCACGCGTATCCGACGGAGCGCGAGGCGATGATCGAAGGGCTGCGGGCCGGCATGACGTGGATCGAGATGAAGGCGTCGCAGACCTTCAACGTATGAATGGCCCCGCGCCAGCCAGGCGCGGGCAGACCGTCGGCCGGCCGCGATCGAATCCTGCGCGCCGCGCGATGGGAAACACGTGCCGCCTCCATCGCGAGGCGGCCGGCACATGCAAGGCGGTCGACGAGCGGGCGGCCCCGTCAGGAGACACGACATGGGCGTGGGCATGCAGATCGCCTGCCTCGGATTCACGGTTTCGGCAGCGGTCGAGGCCGAAGCCGGCGCGCAACTGGTGCGGCTCGAACGGTTTCGCGCGTTGATCGACGGCTGCCATCTCGTGATCGACGCGCGCACGGTGGCCGATGGCGCGTGCCTGTACGACGTGCGGCTCGACCTGGTGATGCACGACGCGACGCTCAGGTCGCTGCCGCCGTGCGTCGGCGTCGACGTGGACGATGCGCTGCGCCGCGCGTTCGCGCAGGCCGAACAGGCGCTGATCGCGTGGCAGGCGGGCGCCGCGACGGTGGCGCTGCGCGACGCGGCGACCGGCGATGCGATCCGGTAATGCCGCGCGCCGGCGCGCCGGCGCCGTGTGTCAGACCCGTGCGAGCGCTTGCGCGTCGATGATGCGCACGCGCTTGCCGCGCGTCTCGACGAGCGCTTCGCGATGGAACCGCGAGAACATCCGGCTGACGGTTTCGAGCTTCATCCCGAGATAGCAGCCGATTTCCTCGCGCGTCATCCGCAGATTGAATTCGGTCGCCGAATAGCCGCGCGCCTCGAACCGCGACGACAGGTTCAGCAGGAAATGCGCGACGCGCTGCTCGGCCGACATCGTGCCGAGCAGCAGCATCTGGCTCGACTCGCGGACGATCTCGCTGCTCAGCATCTGGTAGAGGAAGTGCTGCATCGGCTTCATCTCGCGGCACGCGGCTTCAAGCGCGCCGAACGGGATGATGCACACCACGCTGTCCTCCAGCGCGATCGCGTCGCAGCAGTGCTGGCCGCCGCCGATGCCGTCCATCCCGAGCGTTTCGCCGGCGATCTGGAAGCCCGTCACGTGCTCGCGGCCGTCGCGATGCATCATCACCGTCTTGAACGAACCCGCGCGCACCGCATAGATGCTCTGGAACGGATCGTCGGTGCGAAACAGCGCGTCGCCCTGGCGCACCTGTCGCGTCGTGCAGATGATCGCGTCGAGGCGGCCGTATTCGGCGGCCGTCAGATGCGGCGGCAGGCACATCGAGCGCATCGCGCAGGCCGAACAGCGTGCGGCCGGATGCTTGGCGGCGTCGGCGCGCGCGACCGGGCGCAGGGCAATCGTTGGCCGGGGTACGACGGACACGTCGGCGGCGAAGGCGGTGGCGGTGGACATGAGTCGCTCCGGCTCGTCAGGGGCGGCGCACGCGAGCGTGCACCAGGGATTCGATGACACGGCATGCGGCGTCGAATTCGACGGTCTTGTCGAAGAAGTAGTCGGCTCCCGCCGTCGCGCATGCCTCTCTGAATGCCGGCGCCGAGTGGTTCGTCAGTACGATCGTGACGATGCGCGGTGCGGCCTTCGACAGCATCCCGATCAGGTCGAGACCACTGCCGTCCGCGAGCCGCACGTCGACGATCACCACGTCCGCGCGACTGCTGCGGATATGCGACCACGCGTCCTGGCCGTCTTCCGCTTCGCCCACGACGGCAACGCCGCGGATCGCGCCGACGAGCAGCGCGATCCGCTGGCGAACGGCGACGGCGTGATCGACGAGGAACACCCTGAGCGCGGCGGGTGACAGGCTGGCATTCATGCCGGCAGTATCGTGTTGCGCCGCCGAAATTGAAATCGGCCGAATTGGAACTTCGTGTAGGCCGCTTCGGCGCGGTGTAGGGCATTTCCTACACCGCGTACGGGAAATCGCCGGGACGATCCGGCTGCGGCGATGCCGCGCGAGCGGCTGGAATGGTTGCGCGGCCGGATCAGCCGGCGCGGCGGGCGGCCAGCGCGTCGCGCGCGGTGCGGCACGCGGCCAGATCCCACGCGGCGCAGCCGACGCTCTTGAACAGCAGCGGGCCGCCGCGGGCGAAGACGCCGTTCAGCACGTCGGCGAGCGATGCGACGTGCTGCCAGTCGACCCGCGCGACGATCAGGTCGCCGGCTTCGTGGCGCGCGCCGGCCGGATCGTCGACGACGAGCCGGCTGCCATGCACCGTGTTCGCATCGATCTCGGCGGCATCCGCGGTGAACGCGCCGACGCCGACCACGAGACGGCCTTCGCGCGCGGCTTCGCGGTAGACGGGCGTGCGGCTGGTGGTCAGCGTGACGACCACGTCGATCGCCTCGGGAATCGCGTCGCCGTCGAGCGGCGCGAGCCGCGGCGCATGGGCGCGATGAGCGGCGCAGAAGGCGGCCGCGCGCTCCGCGGTCGTGCCGCGCACGTGCAGCCGCGCATCCGGAAAGATGGCCGCGAGCGCTTCCGCGTGATTGGCCGCCTGCTTGCCGGTGCCGATCAGCAGGATGTCGCGCGGCGCGGCGCCGTGCAGCGCCTGGATGCCGAGCGCGGTGATCGCCGCCGTGCGGCGACCGGTGACGGTCGGGCCGTCGAGCGCGAAGCGCATTTCTCCGGTCGTCGCGTCGTACGCGGTGACCTGGCCGAGGATCGTCGGCAGCCCGCGCGCGCCGTTGCGGGGGCACACGTTGACGAGCTTGTGGCTCGCCAGGTCGTGGGCGCTCGACGGCATCGACAGCATCACGCCGCCGCCTTGCAGCGGCACGACCAGGCGTTCGGGGCTGACGATGTCGCCCGCCGCGTACTCGGCGACGGCTTGCCTGAGCGTGGCGAGCAGCGCCGGGTAGTCGAGCAGCGCGGCCGTGTCGGCCGCGTCGAAAACGGGAATCGGGGAAGAGGCGGTCATCGTGTACGTCGTGGGCGTCGGTGAGCGTGAACGGCGGACGCATGCCGCGCCCGCCACAGGTCTGCCGGATACCGTGACACAGGGCAGTGTGGATCGAATCTATACCACTTGCTGGCGCGCCTGCAACCCAGAAAATAAAGCGCTGTGGGGATTTTGGTTCTAATATCTGGCCAGAAGCGCGCCGCTGCCGTGCCGCCCGCGCGGCTCCGGTATAGTGCGAACCCATTCCAGATCCACGCCCGCGAACGGGCAGGAGCCATCCGATGATGTCCGCGCGTCCCGACTCACCCGAAGGCGGTTTCCGCCCGCTGCAGATCTACGAGCAGGTAGCCGAAAAGATCCGCGACGAGATCCGCGCGGGGCGCTACGCGGCCGAGTCGCGGCTGCCGTCCGAGCGCGAGCTGGCGGCGCTGTTCCAGGTCGGCCGGCCGGCGGTGCGCGAGGCGCTCGGCGCGCTGCAGAACGAAGGGCTCGTGTGCACGAAACGCAATTCGGGCACCTACGTCGTCGCGGCGCCGCTCGACGTGCTCGCGCAGCGCGGCGATCCGCACACGGCGTCCGAGGCCGACTTCAGCCCGACGTCGACGCTCGACGTGCGATTGATCCTGGAGCCCGCGATCGCGCGCCTCGCGGCCGCCCATGGCCGCGCCGACCCCGGCGCCGAACGCTATCTCGCGCAGATGGAAACCATCACCGACGTCGACGATCCGCACCAGCGCGCGCTGTGGAACGAGAGCGACCGGCTGTTCCACCGGCAGCTCGCGCTGATGACCGGCGATGCGCTGATCGTGAAAATCGCGGACGAAGTCGCGAAGACGATGGACCAGCCGCTGTGGAAGCGGCTGAAGGACGACGGCATCTACGACGCGGGCCGGATCCGGCTCTACGTGTCCGAGCACCGGCTGATCTACGAGGCGATCGTGTCCGGCGATGCCGATGCGGCTGCGTTCTATGTCGAACAGCACATCCGCCGCGTGCGGCGCGACATCGCGCCGAAGTGACCGGCCTGCGCGCGAAGTCGTTCTGGTCTTCAATATGACCAAAATCCCGACAATTATTTTGAAATTGCTTGCGATGTGACCACGTGTGTCCTACATTGGTTTCACACAAAACCAATCAGGAGACATCATGCGACACCTCGTGACCGCGCTCTCGGTGGCTGTTGCCGCCGGCGCGCTGACTTCCGCGCACGCGCAGGAAGTCGTGATGATCGGCCATTCGGCGCCGCTCACCGGCCCGCAGGCCGCCAACGGCAAGGACAACGAAAACGGCGCGCGGCTCGCGGTGGACGAGCTCAACAAGGCCGGCATCAAGGTCGCCGGCAAGGCCGTCACGTTCAAACTGGTTTCCGAAGACGACCAGGCCGACCCGAAGGCCGGCGTGCAGGTCGCGCAGAACCTCGTCGACAAGGGCGTCGTCGCGGTGCTCGGACCGTACAACTCGGGCGTCGCGATCCCCGCGTCGCGCGTGTATTCGACTGCCGGCGTGCCGATCCTGCCGGTCGCGTCGAACCCGGCGCTGACGAAGCAGGGCTTCAAGAACATCTTCCGGATCGGCGCGAGCGACGAGCAGCTCGGCGGCACGATGGCCACGTTCGCCGCGAAGACGCTGAACGCGAAAACCGCCGCCGTGATCGACGATCGCACCGCGTACGGGCAGGGCGTCGCCGAGCAGTTCATGAACGTCGCGAAGGCGAACGGCATCAAGATCGTCGACCAGGAATACACGAACTCGTCGGCCACCGATTTCCTCGGCATCCTCACCAAGATCAAGGCCAGCAACCCCGACGTGATCTTCCTCGGCGGCTATGCGGCGCAGGGCGCGCCGATGGCCAAGCAGATGAAGCAGCGGGGCTTGCGCGCGAAGCTGCTCGGCGGCGACGGCATCTGCTCGGCCGACATGGGCAAGGTCGCGGGCGAGGCCGCGTCGATCGTCTACTGCGCGCAGGGCGGGGTCGCGCTCGAGAAGACGGCGGCCGGCCGCGAATTCCTGAAGAAGTACCACGACGCCTATCACACCGATACGCAGGTCTATGGGGTCAACTACTACGACGGGATGAAGCTGCTCGCCGACGCGATGGTCAAGGCCGGCACGACCACCGACAAGGCGAAGCTGAGCGCGCAGCTCGCGAAGTCGAACTACGCGGGCGTCGCGGGCACCTATTCGTTCGACGCGAACGGCGACCTGAAAGGCGCGCCGACCACCGTCTACGTGATCCGCAACGGCCTGCCGGAACCGTACGCGAAGTAATTGCCGCATCGCCCGTCACCGGACGGCGGCCCGGCCGCCGTCCTTCGTTTCAACGCATTCGATCCGCCATGAAAATTTCCCGATCCCTGTCCACCGTCGAAGTGCACACCGGCGGCGAGGCGTTCCGCATCGTCACGAGCGGGCTGCCGCGCCTGCCCGGCGACACGATCGTCCAGCGCCGCGCGTGGCTCAAGGAGCACGCCGACGAGATCCGCCGCGCGCTGATGTTCGAACCGCGCGGCCATGCCGACATGTACGGCGGCTATCTGACCGAGCCGGTGTCGCCGAACGCCGATTTCGGCGTGATCTTCGTGCACAACGAGGGCTACAGCGACCATTGCGGCCACGGCGTGATCGCGCTGTCGACGGCGGCCGTCGAGCTCGGCTGGGTGCAGCGCACCGTGCCCGAGACGCGGGTCGGCATCGATGCGCCGTGCGGGTTCATCGAGGCGTTCGTCCAGTGGGACGGCGAGCACGCGGGGCCGGTGCGCTTCGTCAACGTGCCGTCGTTCATCTGGCAGCGCGACGTGTCGGTCGACACGCCGTCGTTCGGCACCGTGACCGGCGACATCGCTTATGGCGGCGCGTTTTATTTTTATGTCGACGGCGCGCCGTTCGACTTGCCGGTGCGCGAATCGGCGGTCGAGAAACTGATTCGCTTCGGCGCGGAAGTGAAGGCGGCCGCGAACGCGAAGTATCCGGTCGTCCATCCGGAAATCCCGGAAATCAACCATATCTACGGCACGATCATCGCGAACGCGCCGCGCCACGCGGGTTCGACGCAGGCGAACTGCTGCGTGTTCGCGGATCGCGAGGTCGACCGCTCGCCGACCGGCTCCGGCACCGGCGGGCGCGTCGCGCAGCTCTACCTGCGGGGGCTGCTCGCGGCGGGCGACACGCTCGTCAACGAATCGATCGTCGGCACGGTCTTCAAGGGGCGCGTGCTGCGCGAAACGACGGTCGGCGACATCCCGGCCGTGATCCCGGAAGTGGAAGGCAGCGCGCATGTCTGCGGGTTCGCGAACTGGATCGTCGACGAACGCGATCCGCTCACGTACGGGTTTCTCGTGCGCTGACCCGCGGCGTCGGTCGCGCCGCTGCCGCGTCGCCGTCGCGCGGCGTTCAGGTTGTCGTACCAGGTTTGGCGCGTCGCTCCGGTTGCGGGGCACGCGCCTTTTTTGCGTGAGCGTTGCGGCGAAACCGCACCGCGTGTGCCGGCGCAAGGCCGCCGCGGGCCGGCCGGCCGCGCGAGTTTGGTACGATGCAGCCTTTTCAGCCGAGCTCCACCCGCGTGAATCGCCGAAACGTGTCGTCAGTGCGTGCCTTGTGTGCCAGATGGGTCGCGCGCGCCCAACCCGTCGCGGCGGCCGCCGTCGCGCGGGCCAAGCCTCTCGCCGCCACCGCGTGGCGCCATGTCCGCCATCCGACGCGCCGTGGCGTGCTGCTCACGGCCGCCGCCGTGCCGGCGCTGTTCGCGGGGTACGTGATCGTGCTCATCCCGTTCACGCCGGGGATCGGCGACATCCGCAAGGCGCGCGTCGACCAGCCCGCGCAGGTGCTGTCCGCCGACGGCAAGCTGCTGGCCGAATTCAAGCCGTCGAACCGCGAATGGGTGCCGCTCAAGCAGATCTCGCCGCGCATGATCGACGCGCTGATCGCGACCGAGGATCACCGCTTCTACGAACACCACGGGCTGGACTGGAAGCGCACGGCGTCGGCCGCGCTGCATACGTTCTCGGGCAGCCGCCAGGGCGGCTCGACGATCACGCAGCAGCTCGCGCGCAACCTGTATCCGGACGAGATCGGCCGCGCGCCGACGCTCACGCGCAAGGTGAAGGAGGCGATCACCGCGCTGAAGATCGAGGCCGTCTACAGCAAGGACCAGATCCTCGAGACCTACCTGAACACGGTGCCGTTCCTGTACAACGCGTACGGCGTCGAGATGGCCGCGCGCACCTATTTCGACAAGTCGGCCGACGAACTCGACGTGCTCGACAGCGCGACGCTCGTCGGGATGCTGAAGGGCAACAGTTACTACAACCCGGTGCTGAATCCCGAGCGCGCGCTGCAGCGGCGCAACACGGTGCTCGGCCAGATGGTCAAGTACGGCAAGCTGTCGCCGGCGCAGTTCGCGCAGTTGCAGCGCCGGCCGCTGCGCATCGACTTCGAGCGCCAGAAGGAGCCGCCCGGGCCGGCGCCGCATTTCGCGCAGCAGTTGCGCAAATGGCTGATCGCGTGGGCCGACCGCAACGACTACAACATCTACTCGGACGGGCTGATCGTGCGCACGACGATCGACTCGCGGCTCCAGCAGATGGCGACGCAGGCGCTCACGTTGCAGGGCAATCAGCTGCAGGGCATCGCGAACAACGCGTGGAGCGGCCGCGACGGCTGCGGCACCGACAACGAGGTGTTTCGCACCTTCATGCGTGAGTCGCCCGAGTACAAGGCCGCGCAGGAGGCCGGCAAGGACGACGCGGCCGCGATGAAGATGCTCGCGGCCGATCGCGGTTTCATGCATGCCTTGTGCAAGGCCAAGACCGACGTGCAGGCCGGCTTCCTCGCGATCGATCCGCGTGACGGGCAGATCCGCGCGTGGGTCGGCAGTCGCGACTTCACCCGCGAGCCGTTCGATCACGTCGCGCAGGCGCGGCGCCAGCCGGGCTCGACGTTCAAGCCGTTCGTCTATGGCGTCGCGTTCGCGAACGGGATGAAGCCGGAAGATACGTTCGTCGACCAGCCGGTCGAGATCCCGCTGAAGGGCGGCGAGATCTGGCGGCCGAACGACGACGTGCCGCCTACGGGCAAACCGATGACGCTGCGCGACGCGGTCGCGCTGTCGCGCAACCGGATCACCGCGCAGGTGATGGAGAAGGTCGGGCCGGGCGCCGTCGCGCGGCTGGCGCGCGACATGGGCGTGCGCGAAAGCCCGCTCGAACGCGTGCCGTCGCTCGCGCTCGGCACGAGCCCGGTCACGCTGAAGGAAATGGTCGCGTCGTACGCGACGATCGCGAACGGCGGGCTGTACGTCGAGCCGCAGATGGTGACGCGCATCGAGAATCGCCAGGGCGAGGTGCTCGCCGAATACGCACCGGCGCCGCCCGAGCGCGCGCTCGACGCCGAAACCGACAAGACGCTGCTCGACGTGATGCGCGACGTCGTGACGCGCGGCACGGGCGGCAGCATCCGCACGCGGTTCGGCATCCGCGGCGACGTGGCCGGCAAGACCGGCACCACGCAGGACAACGCGGACGGCTGGTTCATCCTGATGCAGCCGGGCCTCGTCGCCGGCGCGTGGGTCGGATTCGACGACGGCCGCGTGACGCTGCGCAGCGATTACTGGGGGCAGGGCGCGCACAGCGCGCTGCCGATCGTCGGCGATTTCTTCCAGCGCGCGCAGCGCGCCCGGATCGTCGATACCAAGGCGAAATTCGATACCGAACCGTCGCCGGGCTGGTTCGCGTCGCTGCGCGAGCGCGCGACCGACCTGTTCGATACGTGGTTCCCGCCCGAGCCGAAGAAGGCGCCCACGCCGGTCAGGACGCCGCGTGTCGAGCGTCCGGCCGAGGTCGACGAGGGCGCGGCGTCGGCAGCCTCCGCTGCGTCGGCGCCGGATGTCGCTTCCGGCGGCATCGTCGAGGAATGGGTGCCGGCGTCCGAAGTGGCCGCATCGGCCGCGGCGCTGTCGTCCGGCGCGTCGCAACTGCCTGCGCAGCCGCCGGCAGGCGCCAGTACGACGAGCGGAAGCAGCGCCGGTAGCGGCGCCGCGCCTTCCGCCGTGCCGACTCCGCCGCCGATGTCGGTGCCGGCCGCGCCCGATGCGACCGGCGCGTCGCAGTAACGAAGCCGTTCAGATTCCGCGCGATGCTGCCGTAATCAAGTTGTCACGACAGCTCGCGCGGTCGCTCCGCGCTTCTCCGATGCTGCTTTCCACCGATTACGTCGCGCTCGCACGCGACGATCTTTCCGCCGAGGTCCCGCTCGGCTTCGACCTCTACGACGCCGACGGCGCCGCGCTGCTGCCGGCCGGCACGACGCTGCGCGACCCGGCGCAGCACGATTTCCTGTTCGACCATTTCCGCCCCGTGCGCCGGCGCGAGGACGCCGACACCGGTCCGCGCGGGTCCGCGACGGCGGCCGCGCCCGCCACGCGCATGGGCTTGTCGGCGGGCGCCGCGATCGGCATCCGCCGCCGGGTCGGCACGACGCGCGCGCTGCAGCGCTGCCGGCTGATCGGCGTCGGCGCGTCGGGTGCGCTGTTCGTCGAGCCGCAGCCCGCCACCGTGCTCGATTTCGCCCGCGGCGACGACGTCGAAGCAGTGGCGATCGGCCGGGCCGCGGTATCGCGTTTCGGCGCGACGGTCGAATCGGTGCAGGTGTCGGGCGCCGCGCCGTTCATGGTCCTGTCGCCGCCAGGGTTCGTCGACCGGCTGCGCACGCGCGCGGAGCCGCGCGTGCCGGTGCGCATCGCGGCCTGCTGCAGCGGCGGAGCGGAAGGGACGGAAGGCATCGGGGTGGTGCACGACATCAGCCTGAGCGGGCTGTCGATCGCCGTCGACCGGCCGATCGCGGCGACCGGCGAGCCGTTGCGCGTGCTGCTTCCGTACGAAACCGCTGGTCGCATCGAGCGGCTTGCGCTCGATGGCACCGTGCGGGCCGTGCATGCCGACCCGGCGCCGCCCGCGCTGACGCTCCATCATGCGGCGTTCGGCGACATCGATGCCGACGACCTGATTCGCCTCAAGGCGCTGCTGTTCGACAGGCAGATGGCGTCGGCGGATACCGATCGCCTGCGTTGAACGCGCGACCCGCGCGTGCCGGCTGCCGTATCGCGGCATTCGGTGCACGAACGCCGATAATCGTCTGACGAAACGACTTATTCCCGCTCGATTGTACGGTTTCGGTCAACAGTGAATTTGCGATTTAAGTATTTACCCTGATAGCCGCGCCTCCTAGACTTCTACTCATGCGCAACGACCTCGAGTCCGAAGCGCCTGACAAAACAATCCTGGAGGTAACGCATCATGAAATCGCTGATCAAGGCAGTTGCACTGGCCGCCCTGGTGGCCGCACCGGTCGTCTCGTTCGCCCAATCGAACCAGCAGCCGCTGACCCGCGCGCAAGTGCGCGCCGAACTGGTCCAGCTCGAAAAGGCCGGCTACAACCCGAACGACTGGATCAACTACCCGGAAAACATCCAGGCCGCCCAGGCCAAGATCGCCGCCGCGCAGAATGCCGGCGCGCAAGCCGACGCCACCGGCTACGGTGCGAACCCGGTCGCGACGTCGCAGTCGGGCCAGCGTGCGGCCGTGCCGGCCGTGAGCGACCGCTCGTCGGTGTACTTCGGCCACTGAGCCGGCCGTTGCCGCGCGGCCCTCGACGGCCGCGATTGAAGCCGTATCGAGAAAGCCTGCACGCGTATCGCGTGCAGGCTTTTTTGCGTCTTCTTCATTGGGCGGCCCGATGCACGAGGTCGGCCGAATCGGTCGCGGATAGCCTGCGGCGCGCATGAGCGAAACGCCGGATGCCGATCGGCGCGGGATCCGCGCGATACCTTGGCGTGCATGATCACGTCACTTGCCGCGCCGCACCCCGCTGACAATCCGCCGCGCGTGCGCTAGCATCGCGGTCGATGTCGCCGCGGCGCGTGGCGCGGCCCATTCACACGGGGCGCAGCAGGGCGCCGGGTTCCACACTTCAACGAACGACAAGGAGCATCCATGCGTGTCTTGACCGGTCTGCTGGGCTCGCTGGCGCTGGTGGCGAGCGTCGCCCATGCGCAGGCGAATTGTGCGGACGCGACGGATCAGGCGACGATGACGGCGTGTGCCGATCGCGCGTACAAGAAATCCGACGGGGAACTGAACCGGACTTACCAGGCCGTCACCGCGCGCCTGCGCGACGCGCGGCCGCTTGCCGACAAGCTCGTGAATGCGCAGCGCGCGTGGATCGCGTACCGCGACGCCGAATGCCGTTTCTCGAGCGCGAATGCCGAGGACGGCAGTGCATACCCGATGGTCGTATCGACCTGTCTCGACGATCTGACGAAAGCGCGCACCGACACCCTGAAGGGCTATCTGTCCTGCGAGGAAGGCGACCTCGCGTGCCCGGTGCCCGCGAAGTAACGATCACGCGCGGGCCCGACCGGGCCTGCACGACGCCGGCTCAGACGTCGTCCGTCTCGTCGAGCAGCTTGTGCCGCATCGCGTAGCGCACGAGCGCCGCTTCGTGCGGCATCTGCATCTTTTCCAGGATCCGGGTCTTGTAGGTGCTGACCGTCTTCGCGCTCACGCACAGCGCATTCGCGATCTCGGTCAGCGTCTGGCCGGCGGCGATCCGCCGGAACACGTCGAATTCGCGGTCGGACAGCCGCTGGTGCGGCAGCGTTTCGGCCGGCTCGTTCAGGCTCTGCGCGAACTGCTCGGCCATCGCGAGGCTCACGTAGACACCGCCCGACGCCACTTTCGTGACCGCGCCGACCAGCTCGGCGCTCGCGCTTTCCTTCGTCAGATACCCCGACGCGCCCGCGCGGAACGCCCGCACCGCGTATTGCTGCTCCGCGTGCATGGTGAGCACCAGCACGCGCAGCGCGGGCTTTTCGTCCTTGATCTGCTTGATCAGCTCGACGCCGTTGCGGCCGGGCATCGACAGGTCGAGCACGAGCACCTGCGCGGGCGTCGCACGCACCAGCGCAATCGTCGACGGGCCGTCGCAGGCTTCGCCGGCCACCTCGAATCCGGTGGCGTTCTGGAGGATGTGCCGCAGACCGTCGCGTACGAGCGTATGGTCGTCGGCGATGAGCACCTTGATCATGTGATGAGCGTGTCCTGTTGAACGGTGGCGAGCGGAAAGGCGACGGTAATCGAGAAGCCGCGCGCGAGCGCGGTGTCGATCGTCACGGTGCCGCCCAGCATGTGGGCGCGTTCGCGAATGCCGATCAGGCCGAACGATTTGTCCTCGTGGGCCGGGCCGCCGGGCGCCGCGCCGCGGCCGTTGTCCGCGACGCGCAGCACGCAAAAGCCTTCCTCGATGTCGAGCCGCAACGCCACGCGCGTCGCATCCGCATGGCGCGCGACGTTCGTCAGCGCTTCCTGGACGATACGGAACAGCGTGGTCGCGCCCGCGCTGGTGAATGTGAGGCCGCCGGTTTCGATGTGGCGCTCGACATCGATCCCGTAGCGGTTCGTGAAATCGTTCGCGAGCCATTCGATCGCGGGCACGAGGCCGAGATCGTCGAGCATCACCGGCCGCAGGTCGGCCGCGATGCGCCGCACCGACGCGACCGTCGCGTCGATCAGCCGCCGCATGCCTTGCAGATGCGTCTGCACGCCTTCATCGGGTTGCGCGCGGCCGGGCATCCGCAATTGCTGCTCGACGACCGACAGGTCCATCTTCAATGCGGTGAGCTGTTGCCCGAGGTCGTCGTGCAGTTCGCGCGCGATACGGGTCTTTTCCTCCTCGCGCACGTTCTGCAGGTTCGCGGACAATTCGCGCAATTCCTCGCGCGATTGCTTCAACGCATTCTCGGCCCGTTGCCGCTCGGTGATGTCGCGCAGCATCACCGTATACAGCTTGCCCGACGCGTCGCGGATCTGCGAGATCGACGCTTCGATCGGGAATTCCTCGCCGTTGGCCCGCAGCCCGAACAGCACGCGCTGGCGGCCCATCTGCCGCTCGGACACGCCCGTCACGCCGAACTGGTCGACGTGCTTCGCGTGCGCGGCGCGGAACCGTTCGGGAATGAAGCGCGACAGCGGCGCGCCGATCGCTTCCATCGCGGACACGCCGAACACCTGTTCGGCCATCGGGTTGAAGATCACCACCGTCTGCTTCTCGTCGATCGTGATGATCGCTTCCATCGACGAACGGATGATGCCCATCATCCGCGCCTCGTTGAGGATGCCGCGGCTGCTTGCACCGGCGTCGGCGCGCCCGCGCAGCAACGCATGGACGAGCGCCGCGAACGCGAACGACGCGATCAGCCCGGCGGCGAGCACGGTGCCGGCCGCACGCTGCGCGCCGGTCGCGCTCGGCCGGCCGTCCGCGGAATAGGCGAGCGTCAGCGCGGTGCCGCCGAAATTCAGCACATCGGTGCGCCGCATCAGGTCGGGTGACGCCGATGCTTCGTCGGTCGTCGTCTCGACGCTGGCGATCGCGCGCGCATCGCCGCCGGCGGTCATCCACAGGTCGATTCCGCGCTCCGCATCGAGCGCGCGCTCGATCAGGCGCCGCGGGCTCAGCGCCGCGAACAGCATCCCGTCGGCGCCGCCTTCCCGCGTGCCGGAGGGCTTGGCGGCCGCCAGCGGTGAAGACGCCACGGGCAGGAACAGCGTCAGGGTACGGGCGTCGCGGGAAGTGTCGTCGTCGGCAGGGTGAACGCCGAGCGCGATATCGCCGGTGCGCAGCGCGCGCGTGAGCGGCGCCGCGTCGGACGCACCGAAGCGCACGACCGGCGAGTTCGAGACGGGCGCGCTGAGCGTCGCAGCCGCGAGCGGATCGGCCGGCAGCGGCTTCGCGCCGGCCAGCGCGGCGCGCGCCGCGGGCGTCAGCGGCGCATAGCCGATCTGCCGGACCGGCGAGCGGCCGCTGTCGAGATCGAGCGTCTCCGCATACCGGCGCCATTGGCCGAGCGTCATGTCCGGGACGAGGCCGAACGCGCCGCGCGCGCCTTCGAGCACGGCGACACCGGCCTGCAGTTCGTGGCGCAGCATCGCGGTCACGTGCGACGTGCGGCGTTCGAAACGCGTGTGAACGGCGCCTTGCCACTGCTCGCGCACCAGCAGCGCGACGCCGAGCGACAGCACGGCGCCCGCGCACAGCGCGACGACGCCGGCCGCGAACGGCTGGCGTAACATGGTCTGGAGGCGCGTGGGCCCTCTGGCGTCACGCGTCGGGGTTCCACTGGCGGTCATTCGATGGCCATTCTGTTATTCGGGCTACCCGGGGCACTCGGGCAGCGCGGCAAAACCGGGAAAACTCGCACCGGCTGCGTGCAACGACTATTTTCAAGATGAAATTGTGCGCGTTTTACACATTTTTTGTAATGGGGTCGGTTGAAATTGCGGCAAACGGCGTGGGGCAGCGGGCGCGCGGGGCGCGCTTGACGCGCGTCAACGCGCGCGTCGGCACGTGGGGCAGACTGTTCGGCAGGCAAGCCGGCGCCGGGCCGGCTTGCGGTAACGGGTCGTGGCGGCGCAGTGCGCGACGCGCGCCCGGTCGGAGGGACGGACCATGTACAAGCGGATTTTCGTCGGGCTCGACGGCAGCCCGAGCGCGCGTCTCGCGCTGAACGAGGCGATCCGGATCGCGACGGCGTCCGGCGGCGAAGTGACTTGTGCGTACGTCGTCGAGCATCGGCCGCAGCTCGTCGACGTCGACGCCGGCTTCGCGGCCGAGCGCGACGGCGATGCCGCCGC
This sequence comes from Burkholderia sp. 9779_493, assembly GCF_015712215.1. Classification (NCBI taxonomy): domain Bacteria; kingdom Pseudomonadati; phylum Pseudomonadota; class Betaproteobacteria; order Burkholderiales; family Burkholderiaceae; genus Burkholderia; species Burkholderia sp. 9779_493. Next base: position 52,593 of record NZ_JACCQA010000025.1, on the reverse strand, counting down.
GGCCGATGCCGCGACGCCGGTGCTCGACGATGCGAAAGCGGCGCTCGCGCGGCAGCATGTGCGCGGCACGGTGCGCGCGCTCGACGCGTACGGCGAGGACATCGCGACGGTGCTGATGCGCACGGCGGCCGAAGCCGACGCCGATCTGATCGTGATGGGCACGAGCGGGCGACACGGCCTGCGCAGGCTGTTGCTCGGCAGCGTGGCGGAATCGTTGCTGCGCGCGGCCGACCGGCCCGTGCTGCTGGTGCGGCATGGCGAGGCGGGGGCGTCGGCGGCCGCATGATCGACGACGGGCGGTACGGCGGCCGACGCGGCGCACACATCCGCGGTCGGCCGAGCGCCGCGCGCCGGGCCGGCCGTCGGCGCGAGCGATCCGGCGCGCGGCGCCGCACTGCCGATACGCTCGCCGGTGCGCGATTGCGCGTCGACGGTTGCATCCCGGCACGCAGTTCTGGCAGCATCGGCCGGTGTCCGCTCGATCGCCGCGCGCATGGCCGCGGCGATCGACGCAGGGACATCCGGCGGCACCCGAGCGCGTGAATCGAGATCGGGCAGGCCGCCGGATGCCGGTTTCCTACCTTACCGACGTCATCTGCCATGCCGATTTCCGCCCCCGACCTGATTCGCCAGTTCGACCTGCAGCCGCATCCCGAAGGTGGCTATTTCCGTGAAACCTACCGCGCGACCGATTCGGTCGTGCGTCCGGCCGACGGCGCGCCCCGTGCCGCGTCGACCGCGATCTACTACCTGCTGTGCGACGGCGCATATTCGTCGTGGCACCGCATCCGCTCCGACGAGGTCTGGCATTTCTATGCGGGCGACCCAATCGAAGTGTGGGTGCTCGACGCGCGCGACGGGTTGACGATCCACCGGCTCGGCAATCCGCTTACGCATCCCGGCACCGTGTTCCAGGCGGTCGTGCCGGCCGGAAGCTGGTTCGGCGCGCGCTGCGCGTCGCCGCAGCACGTCGCGCTCGTCGGCTGCACGGTTGCGCCGGGGTTCGAGTTCGCGGAATTCGAGCTGGCCGATGCGGCCGCGCTGGCGGCCGAGTTTCCCGACTACGCGGAACACGTCGCCCAGCTCGCGCAGCGCTCCGACGCGTGACTGTCACGGACGCGTCACGCCGGGTGCAAAGCCCGTGCCGACGGCCCGCGTTCCGCGCGGTCGAGGCCAAACCCGTTTAGAATGCGCATGATGCACCGGTCGGTCGCGGACGTGCCGCGGCGGCCGTTGCGCCGCCGTACCGACGGCCCCGTCGCGCGGCCTGCATGTCTTCCAGGAGCGCCGCCGTGTGGCACTTTCCCATTGCTATTCCATCGTCGCTCGGCCCGTGGGCCGTGTTCGCGAGCGTGTTGATCACGCAGCTCGGCGTGCCGGTGCCGGCCGTGCCGATGCTGATTCTCGGCGGCACGATGGCGGCGATGGGGCAGGCGTCCTGGGTCAGCATGTTCGCGGCGGCGATCGGCGCGACGATGCTGGCCGATTCGCTGTGGTTCTTCATGGGCCGCACGCGCGGCCGGCGTCTGCTGAACGGCCTCGTGCGCTTCTCGCTGTCGCTCGACACGACGCTGCGCTTCGCGCGTAACGTGTTCGAAAGATACGGCGCGCCGCTGCTCGTGCTGTCGAAATTCCTGCCGGGCCTCGGCCTCGTGTCGGCGCCGCTGCTCGGCACGACCGCGATCGGCATCGGCGTGTTCCTGTTCTGGGATCTGGCCGGCGCGTCGCTGTGGGCGGCGTTCTGGCTGATCGGCGGCGCGGCGATTCACGACCAGATCGTCCAGTTCGTGCTGTGGGTGCGCGCGAGCGGCGGCACGATCCTCGACGCGTTCCTCGCGATCTTCATCACGTTCCTGCTGTACCGCTGGGTGCGCCGCGTGCAGTTCCGCCGCTATCTCGCGCAGGTGCGCATTTCGCCGCCGCAGCTCGTCGAGATGATGACGTCCAGCGAACCGCCGCTGATCTTCGACGCGCGGCCCAAGGCGATTCGCGAACGCGAGCCGTACCGGATTGCGGGCGCGGTGCCGGTCGATCTCGATTCGCCCGATCTGCTCGATCCGGAAGTGCTGAAACGGCCGATCGTCGTCTATTGCGTGTGCCCGAACGAGGCGACCGCGAAGCGCCTGATCGCGAAGATGCAGCGCAAGAAGATGATCCACAACATCCGCGCGCTGAAGGGCGGCCTCGATGCGTGGGAAAAGCACGGTTATCCGGTCGAGCCGCTGCCGGCCGATCTGGATTCGTCGCGTTATTTCGTGCGGCCCGAGCAGGGCCGGCTCGACGGCGAATATACGGTGCGGGCGACGTTGTCGAAATAAATGCGCGCGCTGCGCCGCGCGCATTCGAATCCGATCACCGCTTTCACGCACCGCGATTTTCCCCAAAATCACCTGGCGTTAAATCGCCGATCCTCCCTATAATCCCGCCTGCATATTGCGTGCGCGAAATTGCGCACATTCGACGCGCGGTCGTTCGCGCCGAAAGCGATGGATCCCGTTGCCGCTCGCCACGCGCACAGCCGCGTCGCGCGGGCCGCTCGGGTGTATTCCGTGAAGGGCTCGATCCGTTTTTCCGGATTGTTCCGGGAAATTCGGATAATCCGCGGCAATTCCAACCGGATTGACGCGGTATCCGTGTCGTTTCTTATTCGGAAATCGACAGCGGCGATTATTTCGTTTTCGGCTGCCACACTCGGCATGAACGGGCGCGCCTTGTCATCGACACAATGACGGCGGCCCGCTCGCGGCTGCCAGGAGACGGATTTGAAACAACCAGAAGACCAGTTGCACCGCGGGCTGGAAGAACGGCACATCAACCTGATGGCGCTCGGCGCGACGATCGGCGTCGGCCTGTTCCTCGGCTCCGCCACCGCGATCCGCACGGCCGGCCCGGCCATCCTGCTGACCTACCTGCTGGGCGGCCTCGCGATCTTCCTGATCATGCGCGCGCTCGGCGAAATGGCGATCACCAACCCGGTCGCCGGCGCCTTCAGCCGCTATGCGCGCGACTACCTCGGCCCGCTCGCCGGGTACCTGACCGGCTGGACCTACTGGTTCGTGTGGATCGTCACCTGCATGGCGGAAATCACGGCGGTCGGCGTCTACATGCACATGTGGTTTCCCGGCGTGCCGAACTGGATCTGGGCGCTCGCGGCCCTGATGGCGATGGGCTCGGTGAACTTCATCGCGGTCAAGCTGTATGGCGAATTCGAATTCTGGTTCGCGCTGATCAAGATCGTCACGATCGTGCTGATGATCATCGGCGGCGGGCTGATGATCGCGTTCGGCATCGGCAACGGCGGCATCGCGACCGGCATCTCGAACCTGTGGTCGCACGGCGGCTTCATGCCGAACGGGATCAACGGCGTGATCGCCGCGCTGCCGATCGTGATGTTCGCGTATCTCGGCGTCGAGATGCTCGGCCTCACGGCCGGCGAGGCGCGCAACCCGGAGAAGTCGCTGACCAAGGCCGTGAACTCGGTGTTCTGGCGCGTGCTGATTTTCTACATCGGCGCGCTGTTCGTGATCATGTCGCTCTATCCGTGGGACCAGATCGGCACGCAGGGCAGCCCGTTCGTGATGACGTTCTCGCGGCTCGGCATTCCCGCCGCCGCCGGCATCATCAACTTCGTCGTGCTGACCGCGGCGCTGTCGTCGTGCAACAGCGGCCTGTTCAGCACCGCGCGGATGCTCTACAACCTCGCGCAGCAAGGCCAGGCGCCGGCCGCGCTCGGTCGCGTGAACCGCAGCGGCGTGCCCGTGTACGGCGTGGCCGTGTCGGTCGCGCTACTGCTGATCGGCGTGTTGCTCAACTATCTCGCGCCGCAGCACGTGTTCACGTGGCTCACGTCGGTGTCGACGTTCGGCGCGATCTGGACGTGGTGCGTGATCCTGATCGCGCAGATGCGTTTTCGCCGCACGCTGTCGGCCGACAAGATCGCGCGCCTGCCGATTCGCGTGCCGTTCTATCCGCTCGGTTCGTTCGTCGCGCTCGGGTTTCTCGCGCTGGTCGTCGTGCTGATGGCGTTCACGCCCGATACGCGCGTCGCGCTCGTGATCGGGCCGGTGTGGATCGTGCTGCTCGGCATCGCGTACGCGCTGTTCTACGCGAACCGTCCGGCCGCATCGATGCCGACGAAGTCGTAAGCCGGCGCGGGCAGGGTGCCGCGCGATCGTTGATCGCGATCATGCACGCGCGGGCCGGACGGCCTATGCTGAACGAACGCATTGCTTGTCCGCGCTTCGCGTGGCATCCGCCGATCCCTGCGACCGCGGCGGCTGTCCGGCCGCCGCGCGCCGCTGCCGCGCGAAGCGCCCGTCGTCGTTCAGCGACGACGTGCACGCACGGAGGCCTTCGCCATGCAGCCTGCCCAGCCCATCCCGACGCTCGCGCGGATCGCGCTGGCTGTCGACCCGACGCCCGAATCGCTGACCGCCGCGCGCTACGTGCGTACGCTGCTGAGCCCCGGCATGCGATTGCGCATCATTTGCGCGATCGACAATCCGCGCCTCGTGTTGCCCGACATTCCGCGCATCGATGCGCTGCTGACGTCCGCGCGCGAGGACATGACGCGCGAAGCGCACGCCACCTGCGAGCGGATCGCGGCGCTGTTCGCCGACAACGGCATCGACGTCGAACAGACGGTCGTCGATACGTCGGTCACCGGCGGCTCGGTGGCGGACGCACTGGTGAACGATACGTCGACGTGGCATGCGGACGTGCTGGTGATCGGCGCGAATCCGCATCACGGGCTGTTGCGGCTCGTCGAAGGCGCGATGTCGGACACGCTGACGAAACGCGCGCGCTGCGCGCTGCTGATCGTGCCGGGCACCTATGCGCGGCCGTCGGACGGCGCGCTGCAGCGGCTGATGTTCGCGGTCGACGGCAGCGAACCGTCGCTGCACGCGGTGCGCGTCGGGCTCGGCTTCGCGGCGCCGACGACGTTGCTGTATGCGGCGTACGTGATCGATCGCGCGGTTCGTCTGACCGATGTCGTGCCGGTGCGCGCGCTCGAGGATGCGTACCGCGCGGAGGGCGAGGATGCGCTCGCGAAGATCGGCCCGCTGTTCCATGCGACCGGCAATCCGACCAAGCGCGGCATCGTCGAAACGCGCCCGACCAGCGACGACGTGGCCCATGCGCTGATGCGCGATGCCGTGCACTGGCGCGCGGAGTTGCTGGTGGTCGGCACGCATGGCCGTCGCGGCATCGCCGCCTGGCTGATCGGCAGCGTCGCGCGGCGCGTCGCGCATCTCGCGCAAGTGCCCGTGTTGCTGGTGCGTGGCGCGGACTGAATCGCGCGTCATCGCGACCGAAGCGGGTTTGGATTGACCTGCATCAGAAACGCGACGCACATCGCGTGAGACAGTGATGAAACATCCGGCGACGCGGCGGGTCGGTCGTGCAATCGCGACGGCAACCGCGCCGGCATGCGAGTGACGATCACCGTCGCACGCGCCGCCGTCACATCATTTTCGGGAGCCGCGCCACGTGTTCGTCCGGCGCGTCATCCGACCGGGAACTCTCTGGCACGAGGGTAGGCAACCGACGGTTGCCTTGGAGGACGGGCGGGGTGCAAGTCACCCCGTCCGCTTTCCGCCTGGCCCCGTCGAATTCACTTTCCCGCAGGAATGGTTTTGAACGCGGCCGCGTCGAGCGGCGCGTCATCGCGCGGTCGCTTCGGCACGGACCACGGCGAACCTGGAAGCCTGCACGGCAGCGCGCGGGCATGGCAGTCGCCTCGTGCCGTGCGTCGGTGACGCGCTCAGATCAGAGGATACGAAGAACCGATCGCAGGTCGTGCCGGCGGCCCGCGCCGCGCCGTACCCGCGAATGCGGATGAGCGACACGGAGCGGCGCGCATGCGCTGCACGTGCGGCTGCGCAGACGATTCGCATGCGGCCAGCCCGGGCGCGCCTTGCGACGCGGCTCGGACACGGCCGGCGCGTCGGCTTCGGTTCGCGCGCTGAGCGCCGCGGCGAACCGCTGCAGCGCGAGAACCGACCCCACGACGCTCTGATACTTCTCGCGGCCGATCTGCCCGTCGAGCGTGACGAGCAACCCGGCCTCGCGGGCGAGCGCGAGCAGGGTGTCGAGATCGTCGGACGGACGGTTGCCGGCCGACGCGGCCCGGGCGGGCAGGGCGCGCGCGTTGCCCGACGCGCGCCGCTGGCCGTCCCGGCCCGGCAAGTTGCGATGTGCCATGATTGGTCTCCTGCGCGGAACCCCGCGTGCCGGCTCGATGGCCAGCTGAGCGATGTTCCGGTATGAACGCCTGGTTCATGTGATCAGTATCGTGCGGCGACGGTGCGCTGCCAAGCGGCGCGCGCTGAAGTCGCTGTCAGGAAAATGCGCGACGCGTATCGGAATCCGCTGACACGCACGGCAGTCGACCGGCCGGGCCGGCAGGTTCGTTCGACGAATGGGCGGCACACGCGGGGCGCCGCTTGACGCATGATTTCGGCCGGTCTAAGTTCGCGTCTGCATCGGCGTCGCGCGCGTTTCACCTGCCGCCCGTCGTCAGTGCCGCGCCCCGGGGTGGCGTGGCAGGGCTTCCAGTCTCGTTCGCGGGCCACGTGCACCGCGAACCCCGCGCGGGGTCGGTTCGGAAACGGATCGGCGCGGCGGCACGCAACGTGCCGTTGATCACGCGCAAACACGTGCCGGCGCATCGTACGCCGCGTATCTGTCTAGTCTTTAAGCTTCCAGTACCGTCATCTTTTCGTTCCTCGTCCGTCAGGAGTCCGTCGATGTCCAAGGACAATTTGCTCGATTCACTCAAGGAAGCCGCCGAACAGCGTGCGATCGGCGCGGATCAGCTGCGCGCGATGCTCGACGACGAAGTGCGCGCGCTGTCGTCCGGTGCGCGCGTGCACGACTACATCCACGTGTTCGCGATCCGCAACCTGCGCGAGCGGATGCGCCAGAAGGACGAGTTCGACCGCGACACCCGCGCCGACGCAGCGCCCGCGGACGCCGATCCGCGCCCGAGCCATCGGCTGTAACGCGCGGCGGCCGGGCGCCGCACCGGCATGCCGCATGCCCGTCGGCGCCGGCCATCCTGACGATCCGCCGACAGTCGCCGGCGCCTTTCGTCATACGTTTCACTGAATTGTCACAACGACCTCAAGTAAGCGGCGCGATTGCCGTTTACCCGGTGAATTCGTCCACCGGGCGTTCGCGCTCCCTTACCGAGTCGTTGCCATGTTCTCGTCCATTCGCGCCCGCATTCTCGCCGCGTGCGTCGCCATCGTCGTATTCGCGCTCGTCGCCACGACCCTGATCAACTATTTCATCGCACGCTCGTACAACGACGACGCGATCGACCGCAACCTGACCTCCGTCGCCAGCGGTCACGTGGTCGGGATCGCAGACTGGGTCGCGACCCGCAGCCGGATGATCGCGTCGCTGCAGGATGCCGCGCTGACCCCCGATCCGCTGCCGGTGTTCAAGCAGATGGCCGCGGCCGGCGGCTTCACCAACGTCTACGCCGGCTACGCCGACAAGGCGTTCCACTTCTCCGACCCGACCGGCATCCCGCCCGACTACGACCCGACCGGCCGCCCGTGGTACAAGCAGGCCGCGCAGGCCGGCAAGCCGGTCGTCACGCCGCCGTACGTCGATGCCGGCACCGGCAACCTCGTCGTCACGTTCGCGGTGCCGATCCTGCGCGACGGCGCGCTGAAGGGCGTCGTCGCCGCGGACGTGTCGATGGACAGCGTGATCGCCAACGTCAAGTCGATCCGCCCGACGCCGGCGAGCTTCGGGATGCTGATCGACAGCAGCGGCCACGTGGTCGCGCACCCGGACGCGAAGCTCACGTTGAAGCCGGTCGCCGACGTCTCGCCCGAACTCGGCTCGCTGGGCGTGGCCTCGATCGCGGCGGCGAGCGCGCCGGTCGAGGTCGGCGTCGGCGGCGACGCGAAGCTGGTGCGCGCGAAACCGGTGCCGGGCACCGACTGGTACGCGCTGGTGCTGCTCGACAAGACCGAAGCGACGGCCGGGATGCGTTCGCTGCTGACCGCGTCGCTGATCACGCTGATCGTGATCGTCGGCGTGGCGTCGCTGATCATCGGCGCGATCACCGCAACCGCGTTCCGCCGCCTGTCGCAGGTGCGCCAGGCGATGGCCGCGATCGGCTCGGGCGCCGGCGACCTGACGCAGCGCCTGCCGGCCGACGGCCGCGACGAAGTCGCCGACATCGCGCGCTCGTTCAACAGCTTCGTCGACAAGCTGAACCACGTGATGCGCCAGATCCGCGACGCCAGCGAATCGGTGCGCACGGCCGCGAACGAGATCGCGGCGGGCAACCAGGACCTGTCGTCGCGGACCGAATCGGCGGCGGCAAGCCTCGAGCAAACCGCCGCGTCGATGGAAGAGATCACCGCGACCGTCGGTCAGTCGGCGGCGGCCGCGAGCCAGGCCGACGAACGCGCGGCGGCCGCGTCGCGGATCGCGTCGCACGGCGGCGTGGTCGTGTCGGACGTGGTCGCGACGATGGGGAAGATCGAGGAGGCGTCGGGCCGGATCGGCGACATCATCGGCGTGATCGACGGGATCGCGTTCCAGACCAACATCCTCGCGCTGAACGCGGCCGTCGAAGCGGCCCGCGCGGGCGAACAGGGCCGCGGCTTCGCGGTCGTCGCACAGGAAGTGCGCAGCCTCGCGCAGCGCAGCGCGCAAGCCGCGCGCGAAGTGAAGGTGCTGGTCGAATCGACGGTCGCGAGCGTGTCGGCCGGGTCCGGCCAGGTACGCCAGGCCGGCGACACGATGCGCGAGATCGTGTCCAACGTGTCGAACGTGACGACCATCATCTCCGAGATCACGCACGCGGCGAACGAGCAGACGCGCGGCATCCAGGAAGTGAACCGCGCGGTCACGCAGCTCGACGAAATGGTGCAGCAGAACGCGGCGCTCGTCGAACAGTCGACCGCGGCGGCCACCGCGCTGCAGTCGCAGGCGAACGCGCTGGCGACGACGGTCGGCCAGTTCAAGGTTGCCTGACGCAGCGGCGGCTCGCGGGCTGCGCCGCTCACGAACCGTCCTGGTCGCGCATCAGCGCGAGCCGGTTGTAGAGCGTCTTCAGGCTGATGCCGAGGGCCTTGGCCGCGCGCGGCTTGTTGCCGTCGAAGTGACGCAGCGTCGCCGCGATGAAGTGTTGCTGCGCGTGGTGCAGCGTCGCGCCGAGCGGCAGCGCCATCGCGCCTTCCGACGTGCTGTCGACGGCCGGCACCGGCTGCTTCGGCAGCGCGACCTCGATGCCTTCGTCCGACAGGATGTACGCGCGCTCGATCGTGTTGTGCAGCTCGCGCACGTTGCCGGGCCACGAATACGCGCGCAACGCGGCGATCGCCGCGTCGGTCAGCCGCTTGTGCGAGCGATGCCGTGCGTTCAGCGTGTCGACGAATTCCCGCGCGATCGTCTCGACGTCGCCGTCGCGCTGGCGCAGCGGCGGCACGTAGATCGCGAACGCGGCGAGCCGGTAGAACAGGTCCTCGCGCAACCGGCCGTCGCGCACGGCGTCGGCCGGATTGTGGCGGGTGGCCGACACGAACCGCACGTCGAGCGGAATCGATTCGGTGCCGCCCACCCGCACGATCGTGTTCGACTCGATCGCCCGCAGCAGCTTCACCTGCAGCGCCGCGGGCATCTCCGCGATCTCGTCGAGCAGCAGCGTGCCGCCGCGCGCGGCTTCGAAGAACCCTTCACGCTGCGTGACCGCGCCGGTAAAGCTGCCTTTCTCGTGCCCGAACAATTGCGCCTCGGCCAGGTCAGGCGGAATCGCGCCGCAGTTCATCGGCACGAACGGGCCGTCGCGCCGGGCGCTCAGATCGTGCAGCCGGCGCGCGACGATATCCTTGCCGACCCCGCTTTCGCCGGCAATCATCACGCTCGCGCGGGTCGGCGCGATTTTCTCGATACGGCCGAGCAGCGCGCGCATCGCGGCGGACCGGCCGGACAGCCGGCGGTCGTCTGCGCGCTGCTTCGTCCGGTTGGCGGATTCACCCATAGGCGTTCGCGGGCCGTTTTGAAAAACGGCATCACGCATCCCGTTGATTGCAATATTTATCATCGACAGCGAAACGACCACGAAGGTGCCGCTGAATAGGAATTTCCAATGCGGGCGAGCGGCACGAAAGGAATCGCCCATCGGTTTTCCGCGCATTCGGCGCGCGACGCTCCATCCGGTCACTACCGGCGCTTTTTTACAGGAAGTCGATGAAAAAAGTGGCCGGCCGCACGGTGCGCCCGCGCGCGCCGTGAGATCGGCGACGACCTGATCGGCCACGGCCCCGTGCGGGCGCACGGTCCCGCCTGCCGTTGCCGCGAACCCGACTGCCTGCCCCGGCCAGGCACGCCGTTTGCTGACGCGTTCACGCTCGCCCGGCGCGTTCGACGGCATGCCGGATGGCCGACTGGCGGCATGCCCCGCACGACGGCAGCCGGTGCGATGCAAGGATGCAATGAGGACTCTGACCCGTGAGGTGTTGCGGCAGGGTGCATGGGTCGTGCTGGCCGTCGGGCTGGCGTCCGCGCTGCAGGCGTGGGCGATTCGGGCTGTCGGCCAGCACGCGCCCTTTGCGCCGCTGCCTTTCTACGCAGGCGTGGCGGCTGCCGCATGGCTGACGTCGTTCGCCGGCGGACTCGTCGCGACCGCCGCGAGCGTCGGCGTGATCGGCGCATTGTGGTGGCGCGACGCGCCGCTGGCGACGCTGCTGGCGCAAGCCGGCGCGTTCGTCGCGATCAGTTTCGTCGAATGCGTGCTGGTGACGGCCGTGAAGCCGCTGCTCGCGAACGATCGTCTGCGCGAGATCGATGACGACGACGGCGGCTCGTACCCGCCGCACCTCGAGCCGTCGTCCGTCGCGGCTGCGCCCGACGACGGGCTGCTGCGCCGCGTGGTCGACGCGTCGCCCGATGCGATCGTCGGGACCGATGCCGCGCGCCGGATCACCAGCTGGAATCCGGCCGCGGCAAGCATCTTCGGCATCGATACGGCCCAGGCGAACGGACGGGACATCGTCACGATGATCGCGCCACGCTGGTTGCGCCGGCATCCGGTGCCCGCATCGTTCGCGGACCTGCGCGCGCCGGTCGGGCCGCTCGACGTACTGTGCGTGCGCCCTGACGGCGGCCGTTTTCGCGCTACGTTCGCCGCGTCGCCGATCGTCGACGCGCAGGGCAACTGCACGGGCCTGTCATTGACGCTGCGCGAAGCGGGCGAACGCCGCCGCGACGAACGCCACCACCTCCGTTCGCTGCGCGGCGCCCGCGACGCGCGCGTACAGGCCGACGCGTCGAACCGGCTGAAGGACGAGCTGCTGGCGACGGTGTCGCACGAACTGCGCACGCCGCTGAACGTGATCTACGGCTGGGTCGAGGTACTGCGCAATGCCGACGGGCCGGGTTTCGTGCAGCAGGCGGTCGCCGCGATCGATCGCAGCGCACGGTCGTTGTCGCACATGGTCGCCGACCTGCTCGACGCATCGTCGCTCGCGACCGGCCGGCTGCGCCTCGAGCGCGTGCCGGTCGATCTCGTGCGGATCGTGCGCGACGCGGCGCGTGAACTCGACGCGACCGCGCAGGCGAACGGGCTCGTGCTGTCGACGGAATACGCGATGCCCGCCTGCGTGATTCCGGCGGACGGCGAACGCCTGCGTCAGGTCCTGTCCAACCTGCTGTCGAATGCGATCAAGTTCACGCCGCCGGGCGGCCGCATCAACGTTTCGCTGACGCGCGCGGGCGAACGCGTGCGGCTGTCGGTCTCCGACACCGGACAAGGCATTGCACCGGAACGCCTGCCGCATCTGTTCGAGACGTTCAGCCGGCCGGAAGGCGCGTTCACGTCGCCCAAGCGCGGCCTCGGGCTCGGCCTGTCGATCGTGCGCAATATCGCGCAGCTGCACGGCGGCGAGGTCGTCGCGACGAGCGCGGGCGCCGGGCGCGGAACGACCGTCACGGTGACGCTGCCGGCCGGCTGGGACGCCGACGATCCGGTGGGGCAGACGTCGCGCGCGCGAGGCGCTCCCGATACGGTCGCGCTCGACGGCCAGCGCGTGCTGGTGGTCGACGACGACGCAACGTCGCGGACCAGCCTCGCGGCGGCGCTCAAGACGATGGGCGCACAGGTATCGACCGCGCGTTCGGGGCACGATGCGCTCGCGGCGGTGGAGCGGCAGCAGCCGAGCGTCGTGCTGTCGGATCTCGCGATGCCGGACGGCGACGGCTACTGGCTGCTCGACCAGATCCGGCATTTGCCGAACGGCGGCGGGCATCTGCCGGTCGTGGCGGTGACCGCGCACGCCGGCACGGCCGACCGGCGTCGCGTGATGGCCGCCGGGTTCGATGCGTATCTGTGCAAGCCGGTCGACATGCCGACGCTCGCGAGCGTGATCGTCGACGTCGTACCGGACGACGCCGGCGACGGGAAGCCGCGCGACCGATAGCGGCACGCACGCGGCCCGGCGGGCCGGCCCCCTGGCCACTCGGCCGCATACGAAAAGGAGACGCGATGGACGCAACGGAAAGCATGCGGCGCGACGGCGGCTGCCGCCGGCCTGCACGCACCCGACGCAGGACGCCGGTCGTGCCGATCGCGAGCATACTGATGCTGTCGTGTGCATGGATCGCGACACCCCGCCACGCAGCCGCCGAGGAGGGCACGCGTGCGAAGCTCGCGAGCCAGGCGTCGGCCGTCGGGGGCCAGATCCGCGATGCGACGCTCGCGTCCCGCGTCCGGGCCGCGCTCGTCGCCGAACGCGGGCTGGCTTCCGCGGACATCGACGTGCAGGTTCACGATCGCGTGGTCGAACTGACGGGCAACGTGCCCGACGAGCGGCAACGCGCGACCGCGATCCGCGTCGCGCACGACGTCGACGGCGTGAGCGGCGTGCGCGACAAGCTGCAGATCCGCCGGAAGTAACGTGATGCGCGGGCCAGCGCCGGGCCGACCGGGCGTCGTACGTCCGCGGCCCTGCGCGTCACCGGGCAGGAGGTTCGACATGGACACCATCATCGCGGGCCGTTTCTCGCGGCTCGAACAGGCGGAACGCTGCGCGGAACAGTTGCGCGGCCACGCCATGCATCGGGACGACGTGAAGGTCTTCTTTCTCAATCCGCCCGGACAGCACGCGCTGTTCTGGCTCGGCGGCGACGTCTATGCGGACTCCGCAGCGCGGCCGGGCGGCCTCGGCGCGCTGGAAGGCGTGGCCATCGGTGCGGTCGTCGGGCTCGCCGGGGCCGCGCTGCTCTATCTGGTCGGGCTTCATTCGCCGCTCGCGTGGATCGGCGTGCCGCTCGTCGGCGGCTATGTCGGCGCGTTGTGCGGCGCGCTCGGCCGGATGCGCGGCGATGCGCCGGAGGGGCATGGCGCGCTCAAGCAATGCGAGAACGGCGTCGTGCTGGCCGCGCACGTGACGCGGCGCACGATCACGTTCGCCGAGCGCACGATGCTCGCGGCCGGCGCGCTGTCGGTCGAGCGTACCGAGGGCGCGTGGCACAACGGCGCGTGGACCGATTTCTTCACGTCGGCCCATCGTCCCGCGTGACGGCAAGCCGGGCGGCCGGCCCGCTCCGTCGCCCGACACGGAGGCCCGGATGACGACAATCCACCGAATGAAACCCGGCACGCGGCGGCCGATGGCCATCGTGCTGGCGGCCGCCGCCAGTATCCTGACGTCCGCGCTGTCGCACGCGCAGGCGCCGCCCGCGTCATCCGCGCAGGTCGCGCCCGGCGTCATCCGCCCCGGCCCGACCGCCGACGAGCCTGGCCTGACCCAACGACCGATCGGTATCGATGCCGAATTCGTCGACAAGGCGGGCATGATCGGCAAGGTGGAACGGCAGGCCGGCCAGCTCGCGCTCGACCGCTCGTCGAACGCGGACGTGAAGGCGTTCGCCCGCAGGATGGTCGACGATCACGCGCGTATCGCGGACGAATTGCGGCATATCGGTGCGCAAAAGGGCGTGCCGGTGCAGACGCGCATGCTCGTCGATCCAGAGGTAACGGCATTGCGGGCGAAGGACGGGCGCGCGTTCGATGCCGCGTACGTGGCGCTGGCCGGGCCCCGCGCGCACGAAGCGGCGGTCCGGCTTTACGAAACCGAGGCGAAAGAAGGCCGCGACCCGCAGCTTCGCGCATTCGCGGCCCGCACGCTGCCGACGCTGAACGCGCACCTGAGTGCCGCGCGGCAACTCGCGAAGACGGTGGCCGCCGCGCAGTGATCGGCTTTCCGGCGGGCAGGTGTCAGTGCTGCCGCGTGCCGTCCTCGGGGCCGCCTGGCGACGCCTCGTACGGCGGCGAATCGAGCGCCGTTTCGCCTTCCTCGATCAGCCAGTACGGCGAGCGGCCGTAGTACGCATGCAGTGCTTCGGCCCATTCGGGGTCCGCCATCGCGGGCCACCGGCTCTTGTCGAAACCGGGCGCCTCGCGCACACGTTCGGTGTTGACCGGCAGCACGAAACACTCGCGCTCGGCATCGAGGACGAGCGCGTTCCACGGCACCGCGAGCAGCTTGTCGCCGAACCCGAGCAGGCCGCCCGACGACACGACCGCATACGCGACCCGCCCGGCGCGCACGTCGAGCATGATGTGGGTGAGCTTGCCGACGTCGTCGCCGTCCATCGTCAGCACGCGATCGCCTTCGAACGTGCGGGCGGCCATCACGTCGGGCCCCGGCCCGCCGGCGGCCGTGCGCGGACGGGTGCCGACGATGCGCGCGGGATCGCGCGACGGTTTGTCCGTTGTCATCGAAAACCTCCTGGTCGTAGCGGCAACCCGGTGCGCATGCGAATTCGCCGCGCGGGCAATGCGCCGGGAGAACGGGCCGCGAGGTGATGAGGGACGCCGATCAACGGCGGCGCGGCAGCGATACGTCCTCGAGCGTATTGGCCAGCTCGTCGCGCGCCGGACCGCCGGCGCGCGTCGCGATGTCGCCGAGCGACACCATGCCGACCAGCTTCAGGCTGCGGTCGAGCACCGGCAACCGGTGCAACTGCACGTCGGCCATCCGCTGCTGGACGTCGCCGACGCCATCGTCCTCGACGCACCACTGCACCGGCCGGGACGCGACCGCCTGAACCGGCGTATCGGGCGAATGACCGTGCGACAGCGCCCGCACCGCGAGGTCGCGGTCGGTCACGATCGCGACGAGTTCGGTGCCGTCGCACACGGGCAGCACGCCGATATCGAAGCGCTGCATCAATTCGGCCGCATGGCGGATCGTGTCGGTCGGCGCGACGCACACTACGTCGCGCGACATGATCTCGTTGACGCGATACATGAACGCCTCCTTCGTGATCGGAACGATACGGGAGCAGGCCGCGTGCCGCGCGCGCGGCGCGCACGCCGGGCCTGGGCGGCCGGGCGACGGAGAAATTTGCCACCGCGCTTGTACATCTTCCACGGCGGCGCCGCGGCCGGTCGGTGCGGGACGTCAGTGACCGATACCCGTCACCGTGACGATTGCCAGCACCACCGCGCTTTCGATCGCGGCGAGCGCCGCGACGCCGGCCGCGCCGCTGATTTCATGCCATCTGCGTTCAAGGACTTTCATCGGATCGCTCCTGATTTCGCCGGCGCGCCGCTGCTGCCATGCACCGCGCGCCGGGTGCCGCCGTCAGCCGTGATCGCGGGGCGGGGAAGGGACGTGCGGCGCGCGACGTTCGTGCTCGCCGGACGGCTTGGCGGGGTCGATACGCGTCGCACCGCCGACGGCGGGCGGATCGCTGGCCGGGAACGTCTCCTCGAGCCCTTCGTCGATGCGCTCCTCCGTCTTGTCTTCGGACGGCGGGCGCGACGTGGCGAGCCGGAGCAGTCCGGCAGCCGGTGACACGGCGTCGCGGCGGCCGGGGGCGTGAACGGTCATGGTCAACCTCCTTGTCGATGAGAAGGCGCAAGCGCCGTACCCGCGGTGTCCGCGGCACGGCGCTTGCAAGCCGGCGAGGGCCGGGCATGCGGATACGACGCGCACGCGTCCGGTATGGACGAGAGGACATCGTGATGAATGCAGCCAGGGAAAGGATACGTTACGACGCGAACGTCTGCGGCGGCGACTTCGGCCACGTGCGCGAACGCTTCGCGACGTGGAAACGCGAATCGCTGGTCTATCGGCCGGAGCGCCGCATGTTCGACGGCAAGGACGAGGTACGCGCACTGAACGACACCGTCTACGACGGCCCGGAGCGCGCGCAGCAGGCGCTCATCGCGCGATGCGAGCCGTCCGATCCGTTCGCGCTCGCCGTGCAACTGAGCGCCGAGGGGCGCACGATGTGGCTCGTCATGGCGGCTTACGACGAATGACCGATGAACCAAACGCCCGATGGCCGCGGCGCGAGAGCAGGCACGGTGCTTGCGGGCGCTCGCCTCGCCATCGAGATGCGCGCGCCGTCGCGCGGGAGTGACATGAACACGCCATCCATGCTGCATCGCCCCGAACCGACGACACCCGACGTCGATCCGGATCCGCCACCGCCCGGACACGACGACCCGGTCGATCCGCCCGTGCCCGACGGGCTGCCGCAGGGCGATCCGCCGTCGAACCCGCCGCCGATGCGGATGCCGGGCGGAGGCCATGCGCCGCGAGCGGCCGCGCGAACCTTGAAAAGGAGGACCGACATGGACATTCACGTGCAATCGCCAGACAAGCGCGCGATCGCTCAGGTACTGGGCCGCTATTTCGAATCGCGCTCGCTGCACTATCACATCGAGGAACTGCCGGGCGGCGTGCTGCAGATCGGCTTTCGCGCCAGCGGCCGCCCGGTCGCCGTCACCGTTTCGTTCGACGATGCCGCGTACGACACCTACACGCACTGGGACGCGAGCCAGAAGCAGCTCGCGCTCGGCCGGCTCGCCGACGGCTTCTCGCGGATGATGTCGACGCGCAGTCCGGCCGCGCTCGCCGGCGACTATCACGTCGAGCGTTTCTGATTCCGCAATCATTCGCCGGCTCATGCCGGATTTCGGCAAAGTGCCCGTGTACAACGGGCGCTTTGCGTCTGCGCGCGTGTCGCGTAGGATGTCCGTTAATTCAGCGCACGCTACGTTCGCGCAGCAGGCCGCCGGCTGTTGCGGCCGATGAAGCGCGACGCGCTTTCCTTCAGGTTCGTTTCGCGCAACCGACGGAGACCGCCTTGACCCCTGTTGCTCGCCTGTTGCTGTCCCCCGGCGCACGCCGGTTCGTATCCGGCCTGTCGGCCTTCGCCGCGCTCGCCGCCGCCGGCGCCCGCGACGCGTCGGCCCAGACGCCTTCGCCGCTCGGCGAATGGCAATACACGGCGGGCGTACCGCTCCAGAAACTCTTCGATCCGAATATCCCCGCCTGGCAAGTGAGCGTCGGCGCCGCGATGACGCTGCAGCCGCGCTATGCGGGCTCCGACCGCTATCGCGTGATGGGCGGCCCGAACTTCGACATCCGCTATCGCGACCTGTTCTTCCTGTCGACCGGCGAGGGGCTCGGCGCGAACGTGTTGCGCGGGCCGAACTGGCGCGTGAGCCTGTCGGTCGGCTATGACCTCGGACGCCGTTCGGCCGACGATCTCGGCCACCTGAACGGTCTCGACAACATCAACGCGGCGCCCGTGATGAAGCTCGCGGCCGACTACGTGGTGTCGAAGGATTTCCCGCTCGTGCTGCGCGCGGACGTCCGGCGCAGCATCGGCGGGTCGAACGGCTGGACCGGCGATTTCTCCGCGTACATGCCGATGCCGGGCAGCAACGAACACTTCTTCTGGTTCGCGGGGCCGACCGTGACGTTCGCCGATTCCCGCTACATGAACAGCTGGTTCGGCGTGAACCCGGGCGCGGCCGCTCGCTCGGGGTTGCCGACCTATTCGTCGGGGGCGGGGATCAAGTCGGCCGGCCTCGGCGTGACGATGGTGTGGTTCGTGAACAAGCACTGGTTCGTGACGATGGACGGCGCGATCGAGCAGCTCGTCGGCCGCGCGGCGCGCAGCCCGATCACGCAGCAGTCGACCAACGGCGTGTTCGACATGTCGGTGAATTACCAGTTCTGACCGGGGCGGGCAGCGAAAGGGCGATGCCGCATGCGGCATCGTCCGTCACATTTGATATGATTGCGACCTGTACAAATGTACAGTGATCGATCCCCGTGACGCCTGCCTCGCCCACGCCCCCGGCGTTTTACTACCTGACCAATTTCGAACGCGCGCTGACCTGGCTCGGCGAGCGTTACGACGACCTGTTCGATGCGCACGAGCACGCGTTCGTCCGGCAGTTCGCGACGCTGCCGCAGGCGTCGCGTGCGCTGCTCGTGCGGATGCTGATGCGCAACGGGTCCGATTTCCGTGCGAGCAAGCTCGTGTACGACGAGATCGGCTGCCCGCTCGACGCCGCCGCGCCGCTCGTCGCGCTCGGCTGGGTCGATCCGGCGCCGGCGCTCACGCTCGACGAACTGTTCGCGCTGTCGACCAAGGCCGATCTGCTGCGCATCTTTCCGTCGCTCGCCGCGCATGCGGGCGAGCGCAAGTCCGACTGGCTCGACCGGCTGCGGCCCTCGCACGACGTCGCGCAACCGCTCGACGCGTGGTGCGCGCAGTGCGACGACCGCGTGCTGCGTGTGACGGTCGGCGCGCTGTGCGACCGGCTGCGGCTGATGTTCTTCGGCAATCTGCATCAGGACTGGAGTGAATTCGTGCTCGCCGATCTCGGCGTGTTCCAGTACGAAAGCGTGCCGATCGCGCCGTCGTCGCGCGCGTTCCAGCAGCGCGGCGACGTCGACGCGTATCTCGCGCTGCAGATGTGCCGCGACGCGCTCGACGCGTGGCCCGACGATCTGCCGTTCGACGACCTGATCCGCGCGCTGGACGCAATCGACTGCGCGCAACCGTGGCTCGCGACGCGCCGCGCGAAGCTGCTGTTCGCGCTCGGCCAGGCGTGCGAACGCCGTGCCGACTGGGACGCCGCGCTCGACGCGTACACGCGCAGCGCGTGGCCCGGCAGCCGGCACCGGCGCATCCGCGTGCTCGAACGCTGCGGGCGCGACGACGACGCGCTCGCGCTGGCGCTCGACGCGCGCGGCGGCTTCGAGAGTGACGAGGAGCGGCAGCGCGTCGAGCGCATGCTGCCGCGCCTGCAGCGTCGCGCCGGCCAGCGCGTCGAACGCGCGGCCGCTGCGGCCGACGTGCCGCGCGAAACGCTCGTGCTCGCGCGTCCCGACGCGTTCGTCAGCGTCGAGTTCGCGGTGCGCGACCACCTCGCGCAGCCGGCGTCGCCGGTCCACTACGTCGAAAACACGCTGATCAATTCGCTGTTCGGGCTGCTGTGCTGGGAGCCCGTGTTCGCGGCCGTGCCCGGCGCGTTCTTTCACCCGTTCCAGCGCGGCCCGGCCGACCTGCACGCGCCCGATTTCGCCGTGCGCCGCGCGGCGGCCTTCGATGCCTGCTTCGCGCAGCTCGATTCGGGCGCGTACCGCGACACGATCCGCCGGCATTTCGCGACGAAGGCCGGGCTGCAATCGCCGTTCGTGTTCTGGGGCGTGCTGACGGACGCGCTGCTCGACGAAGCGCTCGCCTGCCTGCCGCCCGAACACCTGCGGCTGTGGTTCACGCGCCTGCTCGCGGATATCCGCAGCAACCGGTCCGGCTTGCCCGATCTCGTCCGCTTCTGGCCCGCCGAACGCCGCTACGAGCTGATCGAGGTGAAGGGCCCGGGCGACCGGCTGCAGGACAACCAGACGCGCTGGCTCGCGTACTGCATCGCCCACCGCATGCCGGTGCGCGTCGTCGACGTCGAGTGGGCCGGCGAGGGCGTTGCGCACGCCGAGGCGGCGGGGTTGTCCGCATGAGCTACGTCGTCGCGGTGCGGGCGATGTGCGAGTTCACCGCGCGGCGCGGCGATCTCGACCTGCGCTTCACGCCCGCGCCGACCGCGCTCGAAGGCATTGCCGGGCACGGCGCGGTCACGTCGAAGCGCGGCGCGCGCTACGAAACCGAAATCGCGCTGACCGGCACGTGGGGCACGCTCACCGTGCGCGGCCGCGCGGACGGCTACGATCCGGTGGCGAACCGGCTCGAGGAAATCAAGACCTATCGCGGCAGCCTCGACGCGATGCCGGCCAACCATCGCGCGCTGCACTGGGCGCAGGCGAAGGTCTATGCGCACCTGATGTGCGCCGCGCGCGATCTCGCGGAAATCGACGTCGCGCTCGTGTATTTCGACATCGTGTCCGAGCGCGAGACCGTGCTGACGGAGACGCTGGACGCCGGCACGCTCGCGACGTTCTTCGCCGAGCAGTGCGCGTGCTTCGTCGGCTGGGCCGAACGCGAGACGGCCCATCGCGCCGCGCGCGACGCGGCGCTGCGTGCGCTCGCGTTTCCGCACGGACAGTTCCGCAGCGGCCAGCGCGAACTGGCGGTGGCCGTCTATCGCGCGGCACGCGACGAGCAGTGCCTGATGGCGCAAGCGCCGACCGGCATCGGCAAGACGCTCGGCACCGTGTTCCCGCTGCTGAAGGCATGCGGCGAGGGCGAGCTCGACCACGTGTTTTTCCTGACCGCGAAAACGCCCGGCCGCGCGCTCGCGCTCGAAGCGGCGACGACGCTCGGCGCCGGCACGTCCGCGCTGCCGCTGCGCGTGCTGGAACTCGTCGCGCGCGACAAGGCGTGCGAGCATCCGGACAACGCGTGTCACGGCGAATCGTGCCCGCTCGCGAAAGGCTTCTACGACCGGCTGCCGGCCGCGCGCGATGCGGCGATCGAGGCCGGACTGCTCGATCGCGATACGGTGCGCACCGCGGCGCTCGCGCACGACGTCTGTCCGTACTACCTGGCACAGGAACTCGCGCGCTGGTCGGACATGGTGATCGGCGACTACAACTACTACTACGACGGCAGCGCGATGCTGCACACGCTCGCGCAGCAGAACCAGTGGCGCGTCGGCGTGCTCGTCGACGAAGCGCACAACCTGCTCGATCGCGCCCGCAAGATGTACAGCGCGTCGCTCGATCCGTTCGCGTTCGCGGCCGCGCGGGAAGCCGCGCCCGCCGCGTTGCGCAAGGCGTTCGACCGGCTCGCCCGCGCGTGGGGCACGCTCAATCGTGCGCAGGCCGAACGCTATGCGGCCTATCCCGACGTGCCGGGCCCGATCGTGTCGGCCGTGCAGAACCTCGTCGCGGCGATCGGCGAACACCTGACCGACGCGCCGCGCGCGAACGGCGACGCGCTGCTGCGCTTTCACTTCGAAGCAATCCAGTTCGGCGTGCTGGCCGAAGCGTTCGACAGCGCGTCGATCTTCGACGCGACGCTGCACGGCGAACCGATGCCGCGCCAGCCCGTGCTCGACGGCGTCGCGGCGGCCGGCCGCCGGCGCCGCGTCCAGTCGACGCTGTGCGTGCGCAACGTGATCCCGGCCGGTTTCCTGGCGCCGCGCTACGCCGCCGCGCGCGCGACCGTGCTGTTCTCCGGTACGCTGAGCCCGTTCCATTTCTACCGCGACACGCTGGGGCTGCCCGGCGATACGGGCTGGCTCGACGTCGACGGGCCGTTCCGCGCGGAGCAACTGACGGTGCGCGTGGCGAGCCACGTGTCGACCCGCTGGCGCGACCGCGATCGCTCGCTCGAACCGATCGCCGACCTGATCGCCGCGCAATATGCGACGCGCCCCGGCAACTATCTCGGCTTCCTGAGCAGCTTCGACTATCTCGGGCGCGTGGTCGCGCTGATGCAGACGCGCCATCCGGACGTCCCCGTGTGGGCGCAGGCGCCCGGCATGGCCGAAAGCGAGCGCGATGCGTTTCTCGCGCGCTTCGACGCGGGCGGACGCGGCGTCGGTTTTGCGGTGCTGGGCGGGGCGTTCTCGGAAGGCGTCGACCTGGTCGGCGAGCGGCTGATCGGCGCGTTCATCGCGACGCTCGGGCTGCCGCAGGTCAACGACGTCAACGAGCAGATGCGGCGCGCGATGGACGCGCGCTTCGGCAACGGCTACGACTACATGTACCTGTATCCGGGGCTGCAGAAGGTCGTGCAGGCGGCCGGGCGCGTGATCCGCACCGAGCACGACGAGGGCGTCGTGCATCTGATCGACGACCGTTACCGGCGACGCGAAGTGCGCAATCTGCTGCCGCGGTGGTGGCGGATCGGGTGACGGCGTTGCCGGTCGTCGCTACAGCACGTTGAGCATCGCGAGCGCGGCTTCCTGCAGATGCGGCAGCACGCGCCGCACGGCCGCATCGGTCGTTTCCGCGCCGATCGGCATGTTCGTGCTGAGCGCGGCGACGACTTCGCCGTGACGGTTCTTCAGCGGCACCGCGATGCCGCGCACGCCGACCTGCAATTGCTGCTCGATCGCCGCGTAGCCGGCGTCGCGCGCCTGGTCGACCTGTTCGAGCAACCGCGCCTTGTTGGTGATCGTGTGCGGCGTGAACGGCGGCAGCTCGGTCTCGTCGAGCCACGCGCGCACGGCTTCGCGATCGGGATGATGGGCGAGCAGCACGACACCGGGCGACGTCAACGGCGCCGGCACGCGCGCGCCGAGCACGAAGCCGGTCGTCATCACGCGCGACACGCCGTTGCGGGCGATGAACACGAGTTCCCAGCCGTCCAGCACGCTGACGTACGCCGATTCGTTCAGCGACGCGCTCAGTTGCTGCAGATAAGGCTGGACCGTGCGCGGCAGCCGCGCCGAATCGAAGTACGACCAGCCGACCCGAAGCACGCGCGGCGTGAGGCCGTACAGCTTGCCGTCGGTGTACACGTAGCCGAGCGATTCGAGCGTCAGCAGGTAGCGCCGCGCGGCCGTGCGCGTGAGGCCGGTGCGGGCGGCGGCCTGCGTGGGCGTCATGCGCGCGTGCTGGCTGTCGAAGGCCTCCAGGATCATCAGGCCTTTTTCGAGGCCGGCAATCCAGTCGCGTCGGTCGAGGTCGGGCTTTTTCGTCATGGGCGGCGCGCGGGTAGATGCGCGGTGTTCGCGCAGGAGTGGGCGATTATCGCGCGAGTGGTCGGGTAACGGGAAATCGGTCGATCCGCCATCCTTGTCCGCTGGATAGCGGCAGATATAGAGTCGACGACATCTATTCAAGGAGGTCGTATGCGGGTTTTGGGCAATTGGACAGGTCTGAATCTGGTTGTGCCGTGAGCGGGAAAATGCCGGCAGGGCGCGGGAGTAGACGCCCCGATGACGCATTGTCGGGCTGGCGCTGACTGCGGGAAAGAGGCGTGAAGCAGCACGCAGTGTGCTGCCGTAAACAGATGGCAACCGATGGCAGAACGCTGCGCGGCCGCGCATGGAAGCGGCCGATACGGCATGAAAAGCCGAGGAACCGGATGCGACGCGACTATTCCGCGCGCCGCATCCGTCATGCCCTTACTCGCTGCTCGTCCACTCGACGTTCGCGCCCACCGAACGCAGGTTCTCGACGAAATGCGGATGCGCGCGGCGGATCGGCAGCGCATTCATGATTTCCGAGCGGCCTTCGATGCTCGCGGCCACCATCAGCAGCGCGATCGCGACGCGAATGATGTACGGGCTCTCGACACGGGCCGGCGTCAGTTGCAGCCCGCCGAACGTGATCAGCCGGTGCGGATCGGACAACAGCACGTGCGCGCCGAACTTCGACAGTTCGCCGGACCAGCCGAGCGCGCCGTCGTAGACCTTGTTCCAGAACATCGCACTGCCTTCCGCGCGCACGCCGAGCGCGATGAAGATCGGCAGCAGGTCGACCGGCAGGTACGGCCACGGCGCGGCTTCGACCTTGGTCAGGATGTTCTGCGTGAACGGCCGGCGCACGCGCAGTGGGCCGTCGCGTTCCGCGCGCGACCAGCCGTCGCGGTGCGTGACGGTGACGCCGAACTTCGCGAACGTGCGGTCGATCAGCGGGAAATGCTCGGGCGACGAGTTGCGCACCGTGATGTCGCCGCCCGTGATCGCGCCGAGCGCGAGGAACGTCGCGATCTCATGGAAATCCTCGGCGAAGCGGAACTCGCCGCCGCCGAGCTTGCCGCCGCCCGTCACGCACAGCCGCGACGTGCCGATGCCTTCGATCGCGACGCCGATCATCGCGAGGAACTGGCAGAACTCCTGCACGTGCGGTTCGGACGCCGCGTTCATCAGCGTCGACGTGCCGCTGGCGGCCGTCGCGCACAGCGCGAAGTTCTCGGTGGTCGTCACCGATGCGTAGTCGAGCCAGTGATCGTTGGCCGTCAGCGGGCCGTCGGTACGGACGATCAGCGAATCGGGCGTGCGCTCGATGTGCGCGCCGAATCGCTCGAACACCTCGACGTGCGGATCGATCTCGCGCACGCCGAGCGTGCAGCCCTTCACGTCGTTTTCGAGCCGCGCGACGCCGAAGCGCGCGAGCAGCGGCGGAATCAGCATGATCGACGAACGCATCGCCTCGGGCAGCCGGTGGACCGCCGGATCGAACTTCGTGTCGCGATGGTGGAGTTCGAGCAGACCCGTCGTGAAATCGACCGACACGTCGCTGCCGAGCGTGCGGAAGATGTCGAGGATCTTGCGCACGTCGGTGATGTCCGGCACGCCGACGAGACGCAGCGGCTGATCGGTCAACAGGGTGGCGCACAGAATCGGCAGGACGGCGTTCTTGTTCGCGGACGGCTTGATGTCCCCGCGCAGCGGAGTGCCGCCGTGGACGATGAGATTCGACATGATATGGGGGCGTATCGGTGACTGACGTAGGCCCATATGATGCCATTGGTCGGCACGCGGCGTGGAATGTTCAGAGGGGAAAAGGGGGAATCGGCGCGCTTAACTGACAGTGTTTGACGTCGCGCCAGAGATACGGCAGGCCGAATGCCGTCCGGCCCGACGCAATGGCCGGCCGCACGTCGGGCCGGCCATCCGCTCACACCGTCATTGCGCCGCCCGCATCCGCGCCGCGACCACCAGCGAGATCAGGCAGCCGACCGCGAGATAGCCGGCGACGAGGTGCCACGAACCGCCGGCCACGCTGACGAGGCCGACCGCGATGAACGGCGTGAACCCGCCGCCGACGACGCTCGCGAACTGGTAGCCGACGCCCGCGCCGCTGTAGCGGTATTCGGCGCCGAACAGCTCGGTAAACAGCGGCTGCTGGACGCTCACGACCATGTCGTGCGCCGCGTTCGCCAGCAGGATCGAGAAGATCACGATCCATGCGATCGACCGCGCTTCCAGTGCGACGAAGAACGGTACCGCCGACGCGAGACCGATCAGCGCGCCGATCAGGTAGATGCGGCGCAGGCCGTAGCGGTCGGCGAGCCACGCGAAGCACGGGATCGTCACGCAGCTCACCGCGCCGACCAGCAGGCCGATGTTCAGGAACAGGTCGCGCGACATGCCGAGGTTCGTCGTCGAATAGCTGAGCGCGAACGCGGTGACGATATACATCGTGAACAGTTCGGCGAGCCGCAGCGCGACGATCAGCAGGAACGCCTTCGGGTGGCGCGTCAGCGCTTCCAGCACCGGCAGGCGCAGCTTGCGGTTGCCATGCTCGACCTTCTCGACGAACTCCTGCGATTCGTCCATGTTCTTGCGCACCCACAGCCCGATCAGCACCAGCACGATGCTGAACACGAACGGCAGGCGCCAGCCCCACGACTTGAACGCGGCCTCGCCGAGCGTATGGCTCAGGATCGAGACGATGCCGGTGGCCAGCACGAGCCCGACGCCGTAGCCGACCTGCACGCCGCTGCTGTAGAACGCCTTCTTTTGCTTCGGCGCGCTCTCGACGGCCATCAGCGCCGCGCCGCCCCATTCGCCACCGACGGCGAACCCCTGGATCGCGCGCATCAGCACCAGCAGCACGGGCGCCCACCAGCCGATCGTCGAGAACGCCGGCAGCAGGCCGATCGCGACCGTCGACAGCCCCATCAGCATCACGGTCAGCACGAGCATCCGCTTGCGGCCGAGCCGGTCGCCGTAGTGGCCGAACACGATGCCGCCGAGCGGCCGGAACAGGAAGCCGACGCCGAAGGTGGCGAACGCCGCGAGCGTGCCCATCGTCGGACTGACTTTCGGGAAGAACTCCGAATTGAACACCAGCGCGGCGACGATCCCGTACAGCAGGAAGTCGTACCAGTCGACGACGGCGCCGACGAAGCTGCCGATCGCGGCCTTGCGGGCCTGGCTGCGCGCACGGGCGCCGGCCGCGGCGTCGAGGGTGTCGAAGGTGGGGGTCATGGCAATGTCTCCTGGCACGGCGCATCGTGGAATCGTGGCGGCGCCGCGTCCGATGCTGCATTGAAGTCGAAGGGTGAACGGAGAATAGGGCGCGCGCCACACGGCGGCAATTGGCCAAACGGGCAATGTGCGCGATTATCGTTCAAGTCCGTGCGATTATCGAACGCTTTCCGGGTTTGCACTAGGCGGCGCGACGATATCCCGTTCGGCCGGGGTGTGCCGCCGTGAACGATCTGGTTAAAATCTGCAGCATCGACAACTCGCCCGTTCGGGGCGGATGCGCCGCCGTCACCTGGGCCGCGCATGCCGCACGCGACAGGCACGAATCCCCATCGACCGCATGCCCCCGGAGACTGGAATGCCCGGCACTTCCCACCCATTGTCCAGCGATACGCCGCCCGTCGCCGATCCGGCCGCCAATCCGCTCGGGATGGCCGGCCTCGAATTCGTCGAATTCGCGGCGCCCGTGCCGGAAGCGCTCGCGCAACGCTTCGAGCAATTCGGGTTCAAGGCGATCGCGCGGCACGTCAGCAAGAACGTCACGCTGTACCGGCAAGGGCAGATGCATTTCCTGATCAATGCCGAGCCCGATTCGTTCGCCGCGCGCTATGCGGAGGAGTACGGAATGGGCGTCTGCGCGATCGGGTTGCGCGTGGCGAACGCCCGGCGTGCGTTCGAACGCGCGATCCAGCTCGGCGCATGGGCGTTCGAAGGCGAAAAGGTCGGGGTCGGCGAGCTGAAGATCCCGGCGATCCAGGGGATCGGCGATTCGCACCTGTATTTCGTCGACCGCTGGCGCGGGCGGGACGGCCAGCGCGGCGGCGTCGGCGACATCTCGATCTTCGACATCGATTTCCGGCCGATCGACATCGCGACCGCGCATACCGATCTCGATTGCGCGGGCGTCGGCCTGCAGCAGGTCGATCACTTCACGCAAACCGTCGGCGCGGGCCGCATGCAGGAGTGGCTGGATTTCTACCACGACCTGCTGCACTTTCGCGAGATCCATCAGATCGACGCGCACTGGCATGTGTCGGAGGAATCGCGCGTGATGGTGTCGCCGTGCGGCGCGGTGCGGATTCCGGTCTACGAGGAAGGCACGCGCCGCACCGAGCTGATGCATGCGTACCTGCCCGATCATCCGGGCGAGGGCGTGCAGCACGTCGCGCTGGCCACCGACGACATCCTGTCGTGCGTCGATGCGCTGCGTGCGAACGGCGTCGAGTTCATCGAGCCGCCCGCACGCTATTACGACGACGTCGACGCGCGGCTGCCGGCGCATGGCGTCGACCTCGATGCGCTGCGCCGCCGCGCGGTGCTGGTCGATGGCGAGATCGGCAGCGACGGTGTGCCGAGGCTGTTCTTCCAGACCTTCGTCAAGCGCCGCCCCGGCGAGATCTTCTTCGAGATCGTGCAGCGCAAGGGGCACCACGGGTTCGGCGAGGGCAACCTCGCGGCGCTTGCCCGCGCGCGCGACGCCGGCTGAACGATCAGGCGCCGGCGGCCGGCACGCGGTTCGGCGCGGGGTCGTTCGGCTCGCGCAGCACGCATGCGGTGCCACCGGGCGTGTACATCGACACCACACAGCGGTTGCACGACGTACAGCCCGACTGCGCGAGCCGGCCGTCGCGCAGCCCGTTTACGAAACCCGGCTCGAACACGAGCGCCCGTGCCAGCGCGACCGCGTCGAACCCTTCGCGCATCGCCCGCGCGACGTTGTCGCGCGAGCGCACGCCGCCGAGGTAGGCAAGCGGCATCCGGACGGCCGCGCGCACCTGCTTCGAATGCTCCAGGAAATACATCTCCCGGAACGCGCCCATCTTCGGCTCGGTGAGCGTCTGCAGCGCCATCGCGGCCCGCACGATCGCATTGTCGGCATTCGCGCGCGCATCGCCCGGCAGCGGGCTGCCGAACAACTGCCATACCGATTCGACGTTCATCCCGCCGCTCAGCACGAGCAGGTGCGCGCCTTCGGCTTCGAGCCGCCGCGCGATCTCGCACGCGTCGTCGGCCGTGCCGCCGCCACGCACGCCTTCCGTCACGCCGATCTTGCAGACCACGGCGAGATCGCGGCCCACCGCGTCGAGCACGCGGCGCAGCACGTCGACCGGAAAGGCCGCCCGACGCGCGGCGTCGCCGCCATACGCGTCGCGGCGGCGGTTGTACAGCGGCGACAGGAACTGGCTCAGCAGATAGCCGTGCCCCATGTGAATCTCGACCGCATCGAAGCCGGCGTCGCGCGCATGCCGCGCCGCCTGCGCGAACTCGTCGGCGATCGCCGACATCTGCTCGCGCGTCATCGCCTGCTTCAGGAAGCGGCCGCTCATCACGCCGACCTTGTTGAAGCCGCCCGACGCGCTCAATGGCCGTTTCGTCGACAGCGACGGCAGGAACGTGAAGCAGCCGCCGTGCGTGATCTGCGCGGAGGCCGCCGCGCCGTGACGGTGGACGGCATCGGTCAGCACGCGGAATTGCCGGACCGTCGGTGCGTCGAGCCGGGCCTGATCGACGAACGTGCGACCGTCGGCGCTGATCGCGCAGTATGCGACGGTCGTCAACGCGGCGCCGCCCTCGGCGATGCGCTCGTGAAAGCGGACGAGCGCTCGCGACGGCACGCCGTTCGGCGTCATCCCTTCGTTGGTGGCGGACTTGATCAGGCGGTTGCGCAGCGTCAACGGGCCGATCTGCAGCGGGCTGAACGCGGTGGTGAGGTCAGCTGATTCCATGGGGCGGACGAAAGGATGGGCACGGCGACCATTGTGCGGCGGCGGGACGGGCGCGCATCGTCCGGGTGGATGAGCCGCGGTGCCGCGCGGCGGCCCGCCGCGATCCCGTCGAGCACGCACGGTGGCTGGCAGGCATCGACGAAACACCCCTCCACGGCACCGAACGGCAGCGTGCCGCGCCCCGGCTACCCGCGCCGACCCTCACGCCGCCCGCAATGAATTCGCCGGCATCGCCCGCGCGCCTTCCGGATCGTCGTCGCCGAGCGGAATGAACGCCATGATCTCCAGGTCGTGCCCCGACAACGCCGGCAGCCGGAACGGGCTCGACAGCACGTTCAGCCGCCGCACGCCGACGTCGCGCAGGATCTGCGACCCGATCCCCGTCACGCGTCCGTCGCGGCGCGCCGTACCGGCCGGCATCCGCGGCGCGTCGCCACGCAGGTCGCAATCGAGCAGCACCGCCACGCCGCAGCCGGCCGCATCGATGCGCTGCAGCGCGGCGTGCAGCGGCCACGAATGCGCGGAGGGCTCCGCGTCGAGCAGGTCGAGCAGCGAATGGCATTCGTGCACGCGCGCCAGCACGGGCGTCGCCGGATCGGGTTCGCCCCGCACGAGCGCCAGATGCGGTGCGCCGTGCACGGCGTCGCGATACTCGATCGCACGGAACCGTCCCCACGGCGTATGCAGCGGTCGCTCGCCGACGCGTTCGACGAGCGACTCGTGCTCGCGGCGGTAATGGATCAGGTCGGCGATCGTGCCGATCTTCAGCCCGTGATGCGCGGCGAACGCCTTCAGCTCCGGCAGCCGCGCCATCGTGCCGTCGTCGTTCATCACCTCGCAGATCACCGACGCGGGCGTGAGCCCGGCCAGCGCCGCGAGATCGCAACCGGCCTCGGTGTGCCCGGCGCGCACGAGCACGCCGCCCGGCCGCGCGGCGATCGGAAACACATGGCCGGGCTGCACGAGATCGTCGGGGCGTGCGCCCGAACGCACGGCCACGCGGATCGTATGCGCGCGATCGGCGGCCGAAATGCCGGTCGTCACGCCTTCGGCCGCCTCGATGCTGACGGTGAACGCGGTGCCGAACGGCGTGCCGTTGTGGTCGGCCATCGGCGGCAACCGCAGTTGCGCGCAGCGTTCGGCGGTCAGCGTCAGGCAGATCAGCCCGCGCCCGAAGCGCGCCATGAAATTGATCGCGTCGGGTGTCACGTGATCGGCGGCGATCATCAGGTCACCTTCGTTCTCGCGATCCTCTTCATCGACGAGCAGGACCATGCGGCCCGCGCGCAACTCGTCGACGATCTCCAGCGTGCCGGCGAGCGTCATGACGCCTCCGTCGCGTCGAAGGCGCGGCGCAGCGCGTCGGCGCCGAACGTCAGCACGCGCTCGGCCGCGTCGACCGCGCCGAGCATGCTCGCGAAACCGTGCAACTGGCCCGGCCAGCGCACGAGCGTCACCGGCGTGCCGGCCCGCGCGAGACGCAGCGCATACGCTTCGGCCTCGTCGCGCAGCGGATCGAATTCGGCGCTGACGATCGTCGCCGGCGCGACGCCCGCGACATCCGGCGCAGCGAGCGGGCTCGCGAGCGGCGACGCGCGATCGGCGCCGTCGTCGAAGTAGTGGCCCTTGAACCAGCGCATCATGTCGGCCGTCAGGAAATAGCCGCTGCCGAGCGATTCGTACGACGGATGCTCGGTCGCGCAATCGACGACCGGATACAGCAGCAACTGGTGCGCGATGGCGATGCCCGAGCCGCGCAACTGCAGCGCGGCGACCGCCGCGAGATTGCCGCCCGCGCTGTCGCCGGCGACCGCCACCGCGCCGGCGCGGGCGCCGAGATCGCGTGCACTGGCCGCCGCCCAGCGCACGGCGTCGCACGCATCGTGCGCGGCGGCCGGGAAGCGCGCCTCGGGCGCGAGCCGGTAGTCGACCGACAGCACGAGCGTGCGCGCCCGATGCGCGAGGCTGCGGCACAGGTTCGCGTGCGAGTCGATGCCGCACGACACGAAGCCGCCGCCGTGGAAAAACACGGTCAGCGGCAACGGCCCGTCGACGGTGGGCCGATACAGCCGCGCCGGCAATCGACGGCCCGCTGCCGGGATCTGCCAGTCCGCTTCGGCGGCGACGGCATCGCCGGGCGCGAACGCGCCGCCGGCGGCGAGGCTCGCGCGGTACGCGGGAACGGTGAGCTGCGCGAAATCGATCGCGGGGGCCTGGGCGAATGCGGCGAGCAGCGCCTGCGCCTGGGGGTCGAGCGGCATGGGAACTCCTGTCTGAATCGGATGCGGTCTGAATCAGGTAAACCCGTGTCCCGGTTTTCCCTGAGTCCGCGCCGGACGCTTGCCGGCACGGCCTGACGGGCATTCCAGCGCAGCGGGCAGGGCGCCACATCATCCGATCGGACGATGGTTTGCCCGCCCGGATGGCCAATTCTCGCCATTCAGTGAATCTCCCGATGACGCCGGAATTTAGACGCGTCTTAAATCATGGCGGCGCGGCTCGGTCGCACCGCAAACATGTCGTATGGAGGATGGAGCGTGCTGATGGAGACGAGATGGGCTCCGCAAGAGAGCCAGGCAACCAGTGACGAGGCCGACATCGGCGTCGCGGATTTCAGCGAGCTGATGGCGCGCATCTACCAGGGTCCGCTGGAGACGCCGCCGTGGGCCGGCGCGCTCGAGCTCGTCCGTCGCTGGCTGCACGCGAACTACGTGACGCTGATCCTGCGCGCGGCCGCGAGCGATCGCCGCGCGCCGCTGTCCGTGCACGCGTCGGAATTCGGCCCGGTCGTTCCGGGCGACGGCGAGGCGTCGTACAACAACTACTACTATTCGCTCGACCCGTTCGTCGGCCTGCCGGCCGATCGCGTCGTCACGGTCGACGACGTGTTCGGCGACACGGGCTGGCTGTCGAGCGAGCTGTACAAGCAGTTCCTGAAGCCGCAGGACGTGCGCTATATCCTCGGCGCGGACCTGCGCACGCCGTCGGGCGTCGAGTGCCGGTTCCGCGTGTGCCGCAACCATGCGTCGAAGCAGTTCTCCGCGCGCGACAAGGCGGTCTGCGCGCTGCTGCTGCCGCACCTGAAGCGCGCGGTGGAACTGCATTCGCGGCTCGATTCGGCGGAGGTCGAGCGCTCGATCTACGCGAACGCGATCGACCGCATGCAGGTCGGCACGATCGCGCTCGACGAGAACGGCACGATCATCGACATGAACAGCGTCGCCGACGAGATCCTCAAGCAGAACAACGGGCTGACGATCGCGCGCGGCACGATCGAGGCGACCGACGCGCAGGAGAACCGCACGCTGAAGCGGCTGATCCGCCACGCGGTGATGGGGCATCACGGCACAGCCGCGGCAACCGTCGAGGCGATGCCGATCACGCGCAGCTTCGACAAGCCGCGCCTCGGGCTGCTGGTGCGCACGGTGCTGCTGTCCGACTGGTCGGAGGACAACCGGCGACGGCCGGCCGTCACGCTGTTCCTGCGCGATCCCGATCGCAAGCCGCAGGGCGCGCAGGAAATCATCCGCAAGCTGTTCGACCTGACGCCGGCCGAGACATCGCTCGCGCTGCTGCTCACCAACGGGCTGACGCTCGAGGAAGCCGCGGACGAATCGGGAATCAGCAAGAACACCGCGCGTACGCACCTGCGCGCGATTTTCTCGAAGACGGGCGTCACGCGTCAGGCGACGCTGGTGCGGATTCTGCTCGGGAGTGTCGTGCCGCTCGGGTGAATGGTGTAGTCGATGCCGACCGAGCGGCAACGGATGCGTTCGCCCGGCAATACATCGACATCGATCGATACGTCACCGGCGTCGCGACGATGGCGACTTGACGCAAAAGAGGCTCGCACCGCGCGAGCCGCTTTTTCATCCCGTGCCGTCGCTCATGCGTATCGATTGGGCGACGGGTCGTGCGGCTACCCGAGTTCACGACCCGCGCGTCGAGCGATTCGCCCAATCGGCCCATGCCGGCCACTGCGCGCAGCCGCGCCGGATGAAGGCGACGCCGGTGCGGATCACGAGCGCGCCGATCGCGAGCGCGGCCAGGTCGTCCAGGCGCCCGAAGCCAATCAGCGCCGCACTCATCGCGAGCGCCGCGAGCAACGACGACAGCGCATCGGTCCGCACGTGCCAGCCGCTCGCCTCGAGCAGCGCGGAAGCGGTCTCGCGCGCCTTGCGCAGCATCCAGCAGGACAGCACGGCCTTGCCCGCGAGCGTGACCGCAACCAGCGCGAGCGCGGTCGCGCCCGGCTGCACGACCGGCGGCGTATCGAACCGGGTCAGCGCATGCCAGATCATTTGCGCGCCGGTGATGGCCAGCAACGCGCCGAGGCCCGCGAGCGCGAGCGGCTCGTAGGTCGGGCGACGCTGCGGCGGCAGGCGCGCGTCGAGCCGGCAGGCGACGAGGATCAGCGCATCGGCCGCAAGGTCGATCGCCGCATGCGCGACGTCCGCGAGCAGCCCCGACGAATGCGCGGACCATGCCGCCGCCGTCTCGGCGGCGAGCAGCAGCAGGTTGATCGCGAGGCTGACGACGAGTGCGCGGGACGTGGCTGCGTAGACGTGGCGCGCGACGGGCGCTGCATGGCGGATCGCTTGTCGGAATCGGGGACGGCTTCGAACGTTACCGGCCTACGGTGGCACGCGAATGACAGACGAAACGAAGGCGCGGCGCGAGGATTCGGCGCATGGCGATCCGCTGACCGGTCACCCGTCGCGCTCACCGCTTTCGATCGCGCTGAAAAAATTACAGCGCACGTTCATTTGGTAGCGGATTCGCTGGCATCGGATGACGCTGCCGCGCCGTCGCCGCAGGCCGCCCGATGGAGCGCCGAAGCGCGATGAGCGACGCGGCCGGCTTGCGAGCAGGATCGCGGTTTGCTTTCGCGACAGCCCGGCAGGTTCGCCCGGACCGCGTATCCGAGGTTTTCCCGGCCGCCACCGGCAGCTGCCGGGCGACGAAATTCACCGCCCACTCCCGTGAGCGCCTCAATGCACGACAGCCAGCACCTTCACCCACCCGACACGATGCGTGAGTCCAGCACGATCGTCGTCGGTCGCGTCGTTCATCCAGGACGGGAAAGGCAATTCGATCGCTGGGCGCGCGAGATCGACGCGGCGGCGCGGCGTTACCCGGGGCACCTCGGAAACGTTCGCCTGAGCGATTCCAGCGGCATCAACTACCTGATTTATCGGTTCGACTCGCCGGCGCACCTGCATGCGTGGGAGGCCTCCGCGGAGCGACGAAAGCTGGTGGCGAAGGGCGACACGATATCGGACGAGCATCGCGATGCCGCGGTCGGCATGGATGCGTGGTTCGCGATCGCCGGCAAGCCCGCTACACCGAAGTGGAAAACGTTTCTCGTGACGTGGCTGGCCGTTTATCCGGCCCTGCTGTCGATCACGTACCTACTGAACGCGCTCCTGCCAGCGTCGGAGCGTCCTGTCCAACTCGCGCTCAGCTCCGCGCTGCTGACCGCATCGCTGACCTGGATCATCATGCCGCTCCTCACGAGGCAACTTCGGCCATGGCTGCTCCGGGGCGTGAAGCAGGTCGACAGGCTGGGCGACCGACACAGCAACGGATGACGACCCATGCAGAACGAACGATCCGAACAATCGATGCCAGGGATGCCGGCGCCGGGCCTGCCGGCCGGTTTCGAGCGGCGCTTCAGCCGACGCTACGCGCAGCTCGACGACGTCCGACTCCATTACGTGACCGGCGGCCCGGACGACGGCGAGATGGTGGTCCTGCTGCACGGCTGGCCGCAAACCTGGTACACGTGGCGTCACGTGATGCCGGCACTCGCCGAAGATGGGTATCGGGTCGTCGCGGTCGATTACCGCGGCGCGGGCGAATCCGACAAGCCGCTCGGCGGCTACGACAAGGCGTCGATGGCGGGTGACATCCGCGCCCTCGTTCACCAGCTCGGCGCGACGCGCATCCACCTCGTCGGCCGCGACATCGGCGTGATGGTGGCCTATGCGTACGCCGCGCAATGGCCGACCGAGATCGTGAAACTTGCGATGCTCGACGTACCGGTGCCGGGCACGCGTATCTGGGACGAGGCGAAGGCCAGCGCCGATCCGCAGATCTGGCATTTCGGACTGCATCAGCAGCGCGATATCGCGGAAATGCTGATTGCGGGCAAGGAGCGCGCGTACATCCTCGATTTCTACAAGAAGCGAACCCACGTCGCGCTGTCGAACGACGATATCGCCGTCTACGCCGACGCTTACGCGGCGCCGGGCGCGCTACGCGCCGGGTTCGAACTCTATCGCGCGTTTCCGCAGGACGAGACGCGGTTCAAGGCGTTCATGAAGCACAAGCTCCCGATGCCGGTGCTGGCGCTCGCGGGCGACAAGAGCGACGGCGCCAAGGAACTCGACATGGCGAGGGAGCTGGCGCTGGACGTTCGCGGAGCCGTTGCGCCGAATACGGGCCATTGGCTGCCGGACGAGAATCCGGCCTTCCTGACACGCCAGTTGCTCGATTTCTTCAGGGAAGCCGCGTCGGGCCGTTGAAGGCCCGCGCCGTGATGCGTCGCGCTTCGGGCCGCCCTCGCGCGCGGTGGTTGGGTCGGTCGCGCATGGTGCGCCGGGTCCGGTGCGACAGCGCGGCTTCGCCGGCAAGCGCCGCGGCGCGCAACACGGCGCGGCCGTAACCCGAGTCCGACGCATCGTCCGGAATCACGTCGAATTCCGCGTCGGGCCGGATTCCGCGTGCTTCGTATGACACGCCGGCTGCATCGCGCGTCACATGATTCGCGATGCCCATCATCCAGCCGTTCGGCAACCCTTTGCCGAAGCCGCCGGACAGCGCACCCTGCGTGGTCTGGCCGGCCTGGATCGCGTGCGGCAGCGTGCGCATCATCAGCGTCAGGTATTCGCCGGCGCTGACGGTCACGTCGCTCGTCAGCACGACGACGGGCTTCGCATAGCGCACGGCGCCGCCCGGTTCGACATGGAATCGCTGCGGCGCGATGCCGGCCGCCTGCGGGAGCGCACGCGTATAGACGAGCCGCTTGCGGTCGGCGAAGCGCGCGGCGATGTCGTGCGCGATCTGCGCCGCGCCGCCCTGGTTGAACGCGAGGTCGAGCACGAGCGCATGCGTCTGCCCGAGCCGCTGGAGCACGACATCGAGCGTGGCGGCGAGCCGGGCCCGGTCCTGCTCGATGTCGGCGATCGGGCCGCCCGCAAAGCCGCCCATCCGGTCGATCGCGAGATAGCCAATATTGCCGTCGAGCACGCCCCAGACCAGGCTGCCGTCGAATTCGATGCCGCGCGCATCGGCGCGCAGGAGGCCGAGCCGCGCCTGCGTTTGCCGCGCGTGCCACACGCCGAGCCAGGCCGGAAACGACGTAGCGGGCGCCTCTTGCATCCACGCATGCCGCAACCGGCGGAAGGTCTGCTGCGGTGCGTTTTCGTCGCGCCAGCCGAGCGTGAACGAATCGTTTTCGTCGCTGATGCTGGTATGCGCATCGACCGGTGCGCCGAGCAGCGCATCGAGCACGGGCCCGAGCGCCGCGTCGCTGCCGGCGGCGGCGGCCCGCGGGCGCAGTCGCGCGATACGCGCCGCCCAGTCGATGCCGTAGTCGGCCGCGAACGAATGGAAGTCGAGCAGCAGGGCGGCGACCGCGTCATACGTCGCGAGCGGCGACGGCGCGCCGTTGCCCGTCATGCGACACGCGTCGGGCAGCGCAGCCAGCGGGCGCGCATGCAGCTGCATGCCGTCCGGCGAGTCGGTGAAGACCATGCCGCCGCGCCAGCGTGCATACATCCCGATCAGGCCGGCGACGGCCGCCGTGCTCGCGTTGTACGCGGGATCGCGCCAGCACAGGTTGCCGGTGCGCGTCGTGTTGTAGATGACCGCGCCGTGCGGCCCGATCTCGGCGATCGCGCCGGTGCCGGCAAGCGCCCAGATACCGTGTGTCTGCGGCACGAACGCGCCGTCCTGCCACGCGGCGCGCAGCATCTCGGGCGGCGCGGACGGCAGCCCGCCCGGCACGACGGGCTCGTTGCCGTCGCCGCCGCAGCCGGGCAGCCAGCCGGAAATACCGAGGCTCCATATCAGGGTGGCGAAGGCACGCATCGTCACGCCCCGGCGCCCGGGCAGCGATACACGCTGCCGGTCAGCGTGACGCCGGTCTGCCGCAGGTAGCCGCCGTCGGTACCGTCGAAACTGCCGCTTTGCACGCCGCGCTGCGTGAGCAGCACCACGACGTTGCCGCCGAGCGCGGCCGCGCGGGTCTTCAGGTCGTTGCGCGCCCCGGTTTCGAGCGTCGCATCGGGGATGAAGCCGCCGATCAGGAAGTTGCCGCGGCTGCCGGTCACGTCGCCGAGGTGGCGGCAGGTGCCGCCGGGGTCGCTCGTGACGATGCGCACGTCGCGCCCCGCGGCGGAAGGTTCGAGCGGCGCGCATGCCGCCAGCGCGACGGGAAGGCACAACAGCCAGGCAGGTCTCATGTTTTCGCCGTAACGAATGCGCGGAATCGCGCGACAGCGCCACTTTAGGGACGCCGGCCGCGCCGCGCATCGGGCGAAGGTCGCGCGCTGGCGACGGAAAGGATCCGACGAAAGTCGTAGATACGGGGAAGCGCGGTCGACGCGCGGCCGGCACTGGCCGCTCGGCGACGTCAGGTTTTCGGCGCCATCAATCCTTCGCGCCACGCGAGCGCGACGGCCTGCGTGCGGTCGGACAGATGCAGTTTCGACATCACGTTGCCGAGATGCGTCTTGACCGTCTTTTCCGTGATGCCGAGCGTCGCGGCGATGCGCGCGTTGCTGCCGCCCTCGGCCAGGCAGCGCAGCACTTCGAGCTCGCGCGCGGTCAATGCGGCGAACGGGTTGCGCGGCGGCTTGCGCAACGCACCGATCATGCGCTGCGCGATGCCGGGGTGCAGCGTCGGTTCGCCGTGGACGGCCGCATGGATCGCTTGCAGCAAACGCTCGCCGCGCATCGATTTCAGCAGGAACGAATCGGCGCCGGCGTCGATCGCGGCCAGTGCCAGCGCATCGTCGTCGGACGACGTCAGCACCATGATGTGCGTGTCGCCGCTGGCCGCCCGAATCGCACGAATCACCGCCGGCACGCCGGCGTGGCCCATGCCGGGCATCATCAGGTCGAGCAACAGCACGTCGGGACGATGCACGCGTACCTGCTCGACCGTGGACGCGCCGTCGTCCGTTTCCGCGACGATCTCGAACGACGCATCGAGCCGCAACAGGCCACGGATGCCTTCGCGCACGACCGCGTGATCGTCGGCAACGAGGATGGTGGTCATGTGGTCTCCATCGGATTGAAATGGACGGTCACGCGCGTGCCGTCCGCGCCCGACACGATGTCGAGCCTGCCGCCGGGCAGCGCGTCCGCGCGCCAGCGCAAATTGCCGAGCCCCATGCCGACGGGCACGGCGGCCGGGTCGAAACCGGCGCCGTCGTCGCGCACGCTCCATCGCCAGTGTGCCGGCGGACGGGCGGCCGATGCGTGACCCGCGTCGCCCGGTTCGCACGCGATGTCGATGCGGCGACAGCCGCTATGGCGCAGCGCATTCGCGACCGCCTCGTGCGTGATCATCAGCAACTCGTGCGCGGCCGCCGGATCGGCATCGAGCGTGCACGCCGCGGCATCCGGCAGGTCGAGCGACCACGCGATGCCCGAGCCGGCCAGCAAGTCGCGCACCGCGTGCGAAACGGCCGCACGCAGGCCGTCCTCGGCAATCGCGGGCAGGCTGAAGCCGGTCACCACGTTGTCGAGATCCTGCTGCAGGTGATCGGCCAGACGCCGCGCCGCGCCGACGGTCGGCAACAGGTCGGGATGACGCTGCGCCTCGTATTCCAGCTCGGTCAGCTTGAGGCCGAGCACGAAGCTGCGCTGCTTCGCGGTGTCGTGCAGGTCGCGGGCGATGCGCGTGCGCTCGACCGATACCGCGAGCGCCTTCTGCATGCCGAACGCCCGCGCGAGCGCATCGGCCATCCGGTTGAAATGCGCGGCCAGCGCGCCGAGTTCGTCGCGCGACGCATCGGCGATCCGCGCCGACAAGTCGCCGGCCGCCCAGCGGTCGGCCGCCGCCGTCATCCGCCGCACGCGCCGCACCAGCAACCAGACGAGCAAGCCCGCGAAGCTCGCGCCCATCGCACCGAGATACAGCACGGTGCGGATCAGGTCGTAGGCCGAGGCGTCGTCCGCGATCTCGTAGTGGAGTTGCCAGCCCGGCCAGTAATGGACGCCGATCCGCGCGATCGCGCCGCCGGCCAGCGCGATGCGCGTGACGATGGCCCAGTCGCCGTCACGATGCAGCATCGTGTCGGGCGCCGCCGGGTCGGCCGGTGTCGCCGCGAACGCATCGGACAGCAGCGGCGACGCGACCGGCGACGTTTCGCATCCCGCGCCATCCGGCTGCGCGATGCGCACCTGCAACCGGCCGGCGCCGAAGAAGCCCATCATCGGCGCGAAATCCATCACGTCGCGCGCGCCGATTCGTGCGATCTGCCAGAACATCGCGTCGGCCGCGGCGCGGCAGGCGACCGGGTCGCGCAAGTCGACGGCGCCGGTCGCGGCGGCCAGTGCAGGGCGATCGAGATTGCCGAGAAAACGGCGAATGTCGCTTTCCGCATGCGTGCGCCACAACACGCTCGTCAGCACCGACGACAGCACCATCGCGACGAACCCCACGACGATGAACGTCGGTACGAGCTTGACGAACAAGCCGCGAAAGCCGATCCGGAATGTGCGCAACGCGGGCTCCTCGTTCTTCTGTCTTTTACCGTTGCCCCGGCAAAGCAGGGCGGCCAGCCTTCAATCGCACCATGTTGACGTTTTTTCGAGGCGGTTGCAGCGGCGTTTTTGCCGGGCAACCACGTTGGGGTGAAGGCGAGGCCGCCAACAGCTTCCGCGATGGCACATGCGAGGCCATGAACCATCGCACTCGACATTATAGAAATAATGTCAAAACTTAATTGGCGAATGATTGGATATCTAACGGTTTACGTTATATTATTTATCAAATTCCCGACGAAACCCCGCCATGTCCGATCTCGCCGCCGACGAACCCCGCCTGACCGCCGAAATCGAGCGCCTCAAGGCCGACTTCCCGAAAACCCGCGAGCTGTACCGCGAAGCCTGCGCGTTGCTGTTCTTCCGCTTCGGCATCACGCCGACGGCGAACCGCCTGTACCAGCTCGTCCGCAAGGGCAGCATGAGCACGCCGACGGCCGTCCTGGCCGAGTTCTGGGCCGAGCTGCGGGAAAAGAGCCGCGTGCGCATCGAGCACCCGGACCTGCCGGCCGATCTGCAGGCCGCGGCAGGCGAACTGGTCGCGGCGCTGTGGAACCGGTCGAGTACCGACGCGGCCGCCGCACTCGACTCGCTGCGCGCGGAAGTCGAAGCCCAGCGGGCCGCGGCGCAAGTGGAAGTCGCGACGTTGCAGGCCGAACTGGCCCGCACCGAAACCGCGCTGGAGCAACGCACGACCGCGCTGCTGGCCGCGCAGGTCCGCATTCAGGAACTGGAGCAGGCGAGGGCGGCGGACGATGCATCGCGGCAAGCGCTGCAAGCGGATATCGAACGCCTGACAGCCGACAACGCGGAGGCCGATCGCGCACTCGCCGAAGCCCGCGCGGATTTCACCACCCAGCTCGACCGGTTGCGCGACGACGCGGGCCGCGCCGAGGCGCGCCTGCGCGCATCGGAGAAGCGAGCCCTTCAGGAAATCGATCGCGAGCGGCTCGCGGCCGCACGATTGCAAAAGGAACTCGACGCAGCGACATCGCGCGCGGAACAGCGCGATGCGCAGCAGCGGAAGGACATGGCCGCGCTACAGGCGCAACTCGGCGACGCGTTGCATCGCTGCGGCGTGCTTCAGGGGCAGCTCGACGGCGCCCTGGCGACCGATGCGGAGCGCAGCAACCAGCTCGACGCGCTGAGGCGCGAGATGGCGGCGCTCGTGCGCCGGCCGCCGTTGCGCGGAGTCAAGGCCGTCCCGGCCGCCGAACGGAGCGAGCGGCGGGCACGCATGAGAAAGCGCGCCGACGAAGCGCCGCGCTGACTGCAGGGCCGATCGGCGCCGCATGCGCGAAGCGACGTGGCGCGAGCGGCCGGCCCGACCGACCGCCGGCCGCTGCGCCCGGCTCAACTCCCTACATACCGCGACGGCAGCGGCGGCGCGTCCGCCGGAATCGTCACGAGCGACGTGTTCAGCCAGCCTTGCGGCGTGCCGTTCGACTGCGCATACGCGCCGACGTACGGCATCATCCGCGTCGTCTGATAGACC
The DNA here is from genome assembly GCF_015712215.1 of Burkholderia sp. 9779_493. Classification (NCBI taxonomy): domain Bacteria; kingdom Pseudomonadati; phylum Pseudomonadota; class Betaproteobacteria; order Burkholderiales; family Burkholderiaceae; genus Burkholderia; species Burkholderia sp. 9779_493. Next base: position 11,462 of record NZ_JACCQA010000025.1, on the reverse strand, counting down.
TGCGGCGTCCAGCCGGCGGGCGCGAGGAAGATCGACGTCGCGCGCTTCTCGCTGTACGCGGATGCGCCGTACGTCGAGATGTTCCACAACGTCTGCTGATACGTCGCGTAGTCGGCGTTGTGGCGCGAGCCGCCGGCCTGCCAGCCTTCGAGCTGGATGAACGTGTTGTACGTGCCGGCGCCCGCGAGCAGGTTGTTCACCGTGCGCCCGTACAGAAACGACAGGATCAGCCCGCAATTCGCCGGCGCGAAATCGTTGCCGACGCTCAGGTAATAGCGGCCCGTCGTGTTCACGACCGATGCGTAGTGCGAATTGCCGATATCCGTCGACGTCGCCAGCCCGCTCGCCCCCATGAAACTGTCGAAGGCCTGCATCGTGACGCCCGCCGGCAGGTCGCTGGTCGCGCTGATCGCGACGAGGTGCGAACCGGCCGCCAGCAGCGTCAGGAACGCGGACAGCGTGGCCGCGTTCCAGTTGCCTTGCGCGTCGACGAACGGGAACGCGCGATAGCCGGTCAGCGAGAAAACCGCCGGGTCGGAGCCGGCCTGCCACGCGATCTGCGGCACCCACATCGTCAGCGGGCCCGCGTTCGACGCGCTCGACACGTACTGCTTCAGCGCATCGATCAATTGCGCATCGGCGCCGGGCAGCACGGTGTACGACGCGCCGTTCTGCCAGCGTCGCACCCATTGCGCGACGAAGCCCGCGAGCTGGCCGCCGGTGAAGTCGGCGGGCGGCACGTAGCCGAGCGAGCCCGTGCCGTGATACGCGGACCGGATCGCCGCGGCCGTGCGCACGTTGCTGCCGAACATGCTGTTCGCGAAATCCTGGCAGTTGTTGGCCGGCGGCGTCGCGAGTTGCGCGAGCGGGACGACCCATGCGCCGTTCGCGGTCGCGACGCCGCGATACAGGTTGAGATTCGCGACCGAGTCGTGGCCGGGAAACGTCGCGGCGTCGGCGCCCGACACGTAGCCGGCCGACGGCGTGACGCTGACGGTGGTCGGCTGCGACCCGAACGGATGCGTGTACGCGATCGCGAACGATGCGTCGCCGCCGGCGAGGCTGAACGATCCCGTGCAATCGCCCCAGCTGTTCGACGCGCTGACGGCGGTCGATTGCCCGGTCGCGATCAAACTTTGCGACGCCTGCGGCGTCGAGCCGCTCTGGCTCGCCGCATTGCCGAACGCGAGCGTGGTCGACGGAATCGCGTTGACGACGTTGATCGTGATCGAGCGATCGGCGATGCCGTAGCTGCGGGCGGACGTATCGGCGGCGCCGGTGGCGGCGAACGACGATGCGGCGGCCGGGCTGCCGTCGCCGCCGCAGGCAGCCAGCGAGCCGACGAGCGGCGACAGGGTCAGCGCGGCGCCGCGCTGGATGAAGCGCCGGCGGTTCGGCGCGGTCGGGCGGACGGGTTTCGAAGCGGTCATGGGGCGTTCCTGGTCACGGGTTCGAGAGGCGGTAACGGTCCGGCGCATTGCACTCGTGTGCAATGCCGGCTGCGTCCTCGCGCTCACCGGCACATGCGCCGCGCGTATTTATGCGGGAGATCGATGAAATGCCTGCGACGAAACCGAGTCGCCGATGTGACGCGCCGCACGCGGACGGCCCGGGCGGGTGAGGGGAGCGCCGGCCAGGCATTGGGTGCGCGACGGGGATCGGGTAAAGTGCCGCTCAACATGCCGGTTCGACGTTACTAGACGACCGGTCTAATCGTTGCTACCATACGCCATCATGAATGCATCTTCAGGCGCCGAAGTCCGCCAGCACATCCTGAACATCGCGAAGCCGATCATGCTCCACAAGGGGTTTTCGGCGGTCGGTCTGAACGAGATTCTCGCCGCGGCGGGCATCCCGAAGGGCTCGTTCTACCATTACTTCGGCTCGAAAGAGGCATTCGGCGAAGCGCTGCTCGAATCGTATTTCGAAGGCTATCTCGCGCATCTCGACAACCTGCTCAAGCACCAGGCCGGCACGGGCGCCGAGCGCCTGATGACGTACTGGGACAACTGGCTGCACACGCAATGCGCGGACGATCCGGAAGGCAAGTGCCTCGCGGTGAAGCTCGGCGCGGAAGTGTCGGATCTGTCGGAAGCGATGCGCGCGGTATTGCGGCGCGGCACCAGCCAGATCATCGAGCGGCTCGCGGGCGGCATCGAAGGCGGGCTCGCCGACGGGTCGCTGAGCGGCGTCGACGATCCGTCGTACACGGCCGCGATCCTGTACGAGCTGTGGCTGGGCGCGACGCTGCTGGAAAAGATTCACCGCAACCGCAAACCGCTCGAAAGGGCGATGGCCGAAACGCGGCGCATGCTGAACCTGCCGCCGGCCGCACACGACGGAGCGCAGTCGTAATCCGGGCGCGCCTGGGCGCGCCTTGTTTTTGCCCTGATTCTAGACGACTGGTCTACTCAACCCTTCATGACGAACGCTTCACGTTGCGTTACGCTGTCCCGATCGTTCCCACCGCCTGCCTGCGAGCGCACCGGCCCGGCCGCCGATGCCGCCACGGGCGTGCACTTCCTGCTGGTCCATCCCTGATCCGATCGTGCCCACGAAGCACGTTCATTCCTGTTGACGGAGGCTCACATGCCGCAAAGCAAGACCGCAAACCGCCAGATCATCCTGAATTCGCGCCCGGTCGGCGCACCGACGCCGGACAACTTCCGCGCCGAAACGAGTGACGTGCCGGTGCCCGGCCCCGGTCAGGTGCTGCTGCGCACCGTCTGGTTGTCGCTCGACCCGTACATGCGCGGCCGGATGAGCGACGCGCCGTCGTATGCGCCGCCGGCCGAACTGGGCCAGCCGATGGTCGGCGGCACGGTCAGCCGCGTGGTGTCGTCGAACCTGCCGGCGTTTCGCGAAGGCGATCTGGTCGTCGCCGGAGCGGGCTGGCAGGACTACGCGCTGTCCGACGGACGCGACCTGATCCCGCTCGGCCGCGACTTCGCGCATCCGTCGTACGCGCTCGGCGTGCTCGGCATGCCGGGCTTCACCGCGTACACGGGGCTGCTGAAGATCGGCGAACCGAAGGCCGGCGAAACCGTGGTCGTCGCGGCCGCGAGCGGCGCGGTCGGCGCCGTGGTCGGCCAGATCGCGAAGCTGAAGGGTTGCCGCGTGGTCGGCGTCGCGGGCGGCGCCGACAAGTGCGCGTACGTGACCGGCACGCTCGGCTTCGACGCATGCGTCGACCACCACGATCCGGCGTTTGCCGCGAAGCTGAAGGACGCGTGCCCGAACGGCATCGACGTCTATTTCGAGAACGTCGGCGGCGCGGTGTTCGATGCGGTGTGGCCGTTGCTGAACGACCATGCGCGCGTGCCCGTCTGCGGGATCATCGCGCACTACAACGACGCGGCCTACGACGACAAGGCGCTGTCGACCGGCCGTGATCGGGTGCCGGCGCTGATGGGGGCGATCCTGCGCAAGCGCATCCGCGTGCAGGGTTTCATCATCCTCGATCATTATGCGAGCGGCTATGCGCCGTTCCTGAAGGACATGAGCGAATGGGTCGCGCAGGGCAAGGTGAAGACGCTCGAGGACGTCGTCCCCGATCTCGCCGACGCGCCGCAAGCGCTGATCGGCTTGCTCGCCGGCAAGAATTTCGGCAAGGTCGTCGTGCGTGTCGGCCCGGACGAGCTGGCCTGATCCCTCCGCTCGACCACCTACCACCGTTGCACGCTGGCGTCGCCCGACGCCGGCTTGTGGCATGCTCGTTTCCGTTTGCAAAGGAGTGAAAAAATGGCGCTTCACGTGATTGCTTCGCTGTTCCTGAAACCCGAACACGCGCAGGCCGCCGAGGCCGAGCTGCGCAGCATGGTCGCCAAGACGCGCACCGAACCGGGCAACCGGCGCTACGACCTGTTCCGCGAACAGGACGGTTCGCCGAACCTGCATCTGTACGAGATCTACGACGATCAGGCGGCATTCGACGCACACCTCGCGAGCCCGTATTTCGGCGAATTCCGCACGAAGTCGGCCGACTGGTTCACCGCCCCGCCGGTCATCAAGGTGCTGTCGGGCATCGACGTGGCCGAGTAACGACGCAGCACGCAACACCACCGCCGCGGCCCGCCCGCACCCGGACCGCGCGGCACCCGTTGCGCACGACGCAACGGCGATGACGACGACCACACGGCGCAGCGCGCCTCGTTCGCGCCGCTTCCCCAATACAACGGCCCCGGAGGCTGAATGATCACCCTCAACATCAACGGCGAAAACCGCTCGGTCGACGCCCCCGACGACATGCCCTTGCTCTGGGTGCTGCGCGACGTCGTCGGCCTCACCGGCACCAAGTTCGGCTGCGGGATCGCGCAATGCGGCGCGTGTACCGTGCATCTCGACGGTGTCGCCGCGCGTTCGTGCGTGCTGCCGGTCGCCGCGGTCGCGGGCCGCAAGATCACGACGATCGAAGCCGTCGGCGCGACACCGGCCGGCCACAAGGTCCAGCAGGCCTGGCGCGAGCTCGACGTCGTCCAGTGCGGCTACTGCCAGTCGGGGCAGGTGATGGCCGCTACCGCGCTGATCGCATCGAACCCGAACCCGAGCGACGCCGACATCGACGCGGCCATGGCCGGCAACATCTGCCGCTGCGGCACGTACAACCGGATTCGCGCCGCGGTCAAGCAAGCCGCGAAGGAGGCCTGACATGTCGCGAGGACTCCTCGAAGCAGGCCGGGCCGGCGCGGGCGTGTCGCGCCGCGGGTTTCTGAAACTCGGCATGTCGCTCGGTGCCGCGGCCGGCGGCGGCTTGCTGCTCGGCTTCAGCCTGCCGGCCGCGGGCGACGATGCACGCCGTTCGGTGATCGGCGGCGACGCGGCCGAACCCGCGGCGCCCGGCGTGTTCGCGCCGAACGCCTTCGTGCAGATCGACCGCGCCGGCAAGGTCACGCTGGTGATGCCGAAGGTCGAGATGGGGCAGGGCGTCTACACGGCGCTGCCGATGCTGATCGCGGAAGAACTCGAAGTGCCGCTGTCGAGCGTGACGCTCGATCATGCGCCGCCGAACGAGAAACTGTTCCTCGATCCGTTGCTCGGCGGCCAGCTCACCGGCGGTTCGACGTCGGTGCGCTACGCGTGGGAACCGATGCGCCGCGCGGGCGCCACCGCGCGCACGCTGCTGGTCACGGCCGCCGCGAAACAATGGAACGTCGATCCGGCCACTTGCCGCGCGGCGAACGGCGAGGTGCAGCATCCGCCGAGCGGCCGGCGCGCATCGTACGGCCAGCTGGCCGACGCCGCGGCGAAGCTGCCGGTGCCGAAGGACGTCGCGCTGAAGCAGCCGGCGGATTTCAAGCTGATCGGAACGCCCGCGAAGCGCCTCGATTCGCCGGAGAAAGTCGACGGCACCGCGCAGTTCGGGCTCGACGTGCGCCTGCCCGGCATGCTGTATGCGGTGATCGTGAACAGCCCGGTGTTCGGCGGCACGGTCGCGAGCGTCGACGACACGGCCGCGAGGAAGATCCCCGGCGTGCGCCAGGTCGTGCGCGTCGACAACGCGGTCGCGGTGGTCGGCGATCACACGTGGGCCGCGAAGCGCGGTGCGTCGGCGCTCGTCGTGAAGTGGAACGAAGGCGCGGGCGCGAAGGTGTCGACGAAGGATCTGTTCGCGGATCTCGCGCAGGCGGCGGCGAACGGCAAGGGCGCGGTCGCACGCAAGGAGGGTGACGTCGGCAAGGCGTTCGCGAACGCGAAGACGCGCGTCGACGCCGTCTACGAACAGCCGCTGCTCGCCCACGCGACGATGGAGCCCGTGAACTGCACGGTGCACGTGCGCGGCGACGGCTGCGAGATCTGGGTCGGCACGCAGGTGCCGACCCGCGCACGCGACACGGCGCAGCAACTGACCGGGCTGCCGCCGGACAAGATCGTCGTGCACAACCACCTGCTCGGCGGCGGGTTCGGCCGACGGCTCGAAACCGACATGGTCGGCCAGGCCGTGAAGGTCGGCAAACAGGTCAACGCGCCGGTGAAGGTGATCTGGACGCGCGAGGAAGACGTGCAGCACGACATGTACCGGCCGTGCTACTACGACAAGATCTCCGCCGGCCTCGACGCGAACGGCAAGCCGGTCGCGTGGCAGCACCGGATCGTCGGCTCGTCGATCATGGCGCGCTTCGCGCCGCCCGCGTTCAAGGACGGCGTCGATCCCGACGCGGTCGAGGTTGCGGCCGAACTGCCGTACGACCTGCCGAACCAGCTCGTCGACTACGTGCGCCAGGAGCCGCGCCACGTGCCCACCGCGTTCTGGCGCGGCGTCGGGCCGACGCGCGGCACGTTCGTCGTCGAGAGCTTCATCGACGAACTGGCCGCGCAGACCAAGACCGACCCGGTGCAATACCGCCGCGCGTTGCTCGACAAGACGCCGCGCGCCCGCAACGTGCTCGACGTCGCGACGAAGGCGGCCGGCTGGGGCGCGCCGCTGCCGAAGGGGCAAGGGCGCGGCGTCTCGGTGATGCACGCGTTCGGCAGCTTCTTCTCGATCGTCATCGACGTCGCGGTGGACGGCGGCGAGGTGCAGGTCAAGCGCGCCGTGTGCGCGGTCGATTGCGGGATGTTCGTCAATCCGAACACGATCGAGGCGCAGGTGCAGGGCGGCATCATCTTCGGGATCACGGGCGCGCTGTACGGCGAGATCACGATCGAGGACGGCCGCGTCGTGCAGACCAACTTCACCGACTACCGGATGATGCGCATCAACGAGGTGCCACCAATCGAAGTCCATCTGGTGAAGAGCGGCGAAGCGCCGGGCGGAATCGGCGAGCCGGGCACGGCCGCGACCGCGGCGGCGCTGTCGAACGCGATCTTCGCGGCCACCGGCACGCGGCTGCGCAAGCTGCCGGTCGGCAACCAGCTGAAAACGGCCTGAGGGGAGGGGAACATCATGCGACATCTCACCCTGAACCTGAACACGCTCCGCGCGTCGTTGCTCGCGCTGTCCGCACTGGTGGGCGGCACGGCCGCGCATGCCGCGCAGCCGGCGCCCGCCGACAGCGCGCTCGTCGCGCGCGGCGCGTATCTCGCGAAAGCCGGCGACTGCGTCGCGTGCCATACCGCGCCGCGCGGCACGCCGTTCGCGGGCGGCCTGAAGATGGTCACGCCGATGGGCGCGATCTACACGACCAACATCACACCCGACCCGGAGACGGGTATCGGCGGCTATACCGAAGCGGATTTCGCCGGCGCGTTGCGCAAGGGCGTCGCGAAGGACGGTCACAACCTGTATCCGGCGATGCCGTATCCGTCGTACGCGAAGCTGAAGGACGACGACGTGAAGGCGCTGTATGCGTACTTCATGCACGGCGTCGAACCGGTGAAGCAGGCGAACCGGCCGTCCGACATCCCGTGGCCGCTCAACATGCGCTGGCCGCTCGCGTTGTGGAACGCGGTGTTCCTCGACACGACGCCGTACGCGGACAAGCCGGCCAAGGACGCGATGTGGAACCGCGGCGCGTATCTCGTGCAGGGGCTCGGGCACTGCGGGTCGTGCCACACGCCGCGCGGTGTCGGCTTCCAGGAGAAGGCGCTCGACGAAAGCGGCGCGGCGTTCCTGTCCGGCGCGTCGATCGACAACTGGTTCGCGTCGAACCTGACCGGCGAGCACAACACCGGGCTCGGCCGCTGGAACGAGGCCGACGTCGCGCAGTTCCTGAAGACCGGCGCGAACCAGCACGCGACCGCGTTCGGCTCGATGGTGAGCGTGATCAACCACAGCACGCAGGAACTGACCGACGACGATCTGGCGGCGATCTCGCGCTACCTGAAATCGCTGCCGGCGGCAGGCGGCACGGGCGCGCCGCCGTACCGCTATGATCCGAAGGCGACGCAGGTCGCGCTGGGCCGGCCGGCAGCCGATCCGGGCGCGAAGGTGTATAACGCTTACTGCCTGCATTGCCACGGGGCGGACGGGCGCGGCTATGCACCGTTGCTCGCGCCGCTCGCCGGCAATCCGAACGTGCTCGAGGCCGATGCATCGTCGCTGATCAACGTGACGCTGAACGGCAGCGACACGCTCGTGATCGGTGGCGTGCCGTCCGCGTATCCGATGCCGGCGTTCTCGAACCAGTTGAACGACCAGCAGGTCGCCGACGTGCTGACGTTCATGCGCGCCGGCTGGAACAACGGCGCGCCGGCCGTGCAGGCGGCGGACGTCGCGAAACTCCGCAAGGCGACGGCGGCCGCGCGCTGAGCGCGGTGCGCTGCAAAACGACGGCGGGCCGGCGTGCCTGCCGTCGATGCCGCCGGGTGCGTGCCTGCCCCGGCGGCTCGGCTTTTTCTGTCAACCGGCGCGTGGCCGTTCGCGGCAGCGCGCGTTTTATCGACGCAATGTAGGGGTGTCTGGATGGCTAATGTGACTTATACGGATACGCAACTGCTGATCGACGGCGAGTGGGTCGACGCCGCGAGCGGCAAGACGATCGACGTCGTGAACCCGGCGACCGGCAAGCCGATCGGCAAGGTGGCCCACGCGGGCATCGCCGATCTCGACCGCGCGCTCGCCGCCGCGCAGCGCGGCTTCGAGGCATGGCGCAAGGTGCCCGCGCACGAGCGCGCGGCGACGATGCGCAAGGCGGCCGCGCTGGTGCGCGAACGCGCGGACACGATTGCACAGCTGATGACGCAGGAGCAGGGCAAGCCGCTCACCGAAGCACGCGTCGAAGTGCTGTCGGCGGCCGACATCATCGAATGGTTCGCGGACGAAGGCCGCCGCGTGTACGGCCGGATCGTGCCGCCGCGCAACCTCGGCGCGCAGCAGACGGTCGTGAAGGAGCCGGTCGGCCCGGTCGCGGCGTTCACGCCGTGGAATTTCCCGGTCAACCAGGTCGTGCGCAAGCTGAGCGCCGCGCTCGCGACCGGCTGTTCGTTCCTCGTGAAGGCGCCGGAAGAAACCCCGGCATCGCCGGCCGCGCTGCTGCGCGCGTTCGTCGATGCGGGCGTGCCGGCGGGCGTGATCGGCCTCGTGTACGGCGATCCGGCTGAAATCTCGTCGTACCTGATTCCGCACCCGGTGATCCGCAAGGTCACGTTCACGGGTTCGACGCCGGTCGGCAAGCAACTGGCCGCGCTCGCGGGCCAGCACATGAAGCGCGCGACGATGGAACTGGGCGGCCATGCGCCGGTGATCGTCGCCGAGGATGCGGACGTCGCGCTCGCGGTGAAGGCCGCCGGCGGGGCGAAGTTCCGCAACGCAGGGCAGGTGTGCATTTCGCCGACGCGCTTCCTCGTGCACAACAGCATCCGCGACGAATTCACGCGCGCGCTGGTCAAGCACGCCGAAGGGCTGAAGGTCGGCAACGGCCTCGAGGAAGGCACGACGCTCGGCGCGCTCGCGAACCCGCGGCGCCTGACCGCGATGGCGTCGGTCGTCGACAACGCGCGCAAGGTCGGCGCGAGCATCGAAACCGGCGGCGAGCGGATCGGCGCGGAAGGCAACTTCTTCGCACCGACCGTGATCGCGAACGTGCCGCTCGAAGCGGACGTGTTCAACAACGAGCCGTTCGGCCCCGTTGCGGCGATTCGCGGTTTCGACAAGCTGGAGGAGGCGATCGCCGAGGCGAACCGTCTGCCGTTCGGCCTGGCCGGCTACGCGTTCACGCGTTCGTTCGCGAACGTGCATCTGCTGACGCAGCGCCTCGAAGTCGGGATGCTGTGGATCAACCAGCCGGCGACGCCGTGGCCGGAAATGCCGTTCGGCGGCGTGAAGGATTCCGGCTACGGGTCGGAAGGCGGGCCGGAAGCGCTGGAGCCGTATCTCGTCACGAAGTCGGTGACGGTGATGGCCGTCTGACGGTCGGTTGAGTGTGGGCGCGCCGCGATGCGTGCGGCGCGCCCGCTTTGCGGATGTCTCGATGCCAGTTGGTCGCCGTCCATGGGCGACGGTCGGCGGCTCGATGCCGGTTTAGAAAGGGCGGGGCCGGCTCGATGATCGCCCGGACTGGCGACGGCGCGCCGACGCGCCGGGTGCCGCCGCTTTCAATCGCAGGTCTCACGCGTCAATCGTTTTTCGCTCGTCAAGCGTTATCGGACTCGACGGACGGTGCTTCTTGGCGTACGCGCGTGCCGCTATACGATCGACCTTCCGGTGATATTTGGCTTTCAGCCGTTGTACGAGCGTGCGGGCGTCTGAGCGATCAAGGATCGTGGTCGGTGCGCCGGTGTCCTGGACGAATTGCGGCTCAGTGACAAACATCCGCTGCTCGTGTTCCCAATTGCGATCGAACGCGATATCGATGGCGTGCAAAATCCTGGACGTGTAATCGAGCATGGCTTCGGCTGCTTCGCGCGTGATCATGTAGCACTGCAAACCGACCGGGCTTTCCATCCACATCAGCTTTGTACCGCTCGACAGGTGTGCGTATTCGGTTTGCTCGCGCCTGTTGAGCCACATCAATCGCACCATGTCCCAGTGCTCGCGCGTGGCGTACAGTTCTTCGGTCGCGGATTTGAAGCCATCCAGTAACGCCACGTCGTCCTCCATGATGCAGCACGCGTTGCTCCCCGACTCCACAAGTTGTCGCCAGACAGCGCGATGACTGAGATAGCAACCGAGCTCGCCCGGTGACAGCAGCCAGCCGTAACGGCGAAGGCGGGCGCCGGTGTCGTACCCGGGGATACCGTGGCCGCAGCCTTTGAGTTCGAAGGCGTCGAAGAAGCGCGCATTGATATTTTGTTTCGCGAATTCCTCGACCATTCCTGCGCGGCGATCGTGTGCGCGCGCGAGTGAAATGCAGACGTATGACAGACCCCGTGTCATGCGAAATAACCCCGTAATAATTGAAAGCGTTTGGTCGGAAGATATCACACGCGTTACAACGCCCGAACTTCCTGCGTCGGCAGTTCAAATATTTCGGCGGTATCTGCGGGTGGGTCGATGCCTGTCCAGGGCGGCCCAGAATGCCATGCGCGCGGTAGATCCAGCGCGAGCGCGCCACTTGGCGAGCACGGTCGCGAACGTGTCCATGAACACCGACTCATGGCAGCATTTCATCGAGCGGAACGTCCAGCGCGGATGTTCGCGCGTAGCAGCGACGGCGGGTTGACGCGCGTGCAGGCTGCCGCCGATTCATGGGCTGTGCTGTGCGCTTCGAGCGCCAGCAGGCGCAGGACTTCGAGGCGATGCCGCGGAATCGGCGAGCGGCCGGCGACGTAGTTCCGGTGCGAATGCAGCAGCGGAGTGTTTGGGCGCTTCGAGCGATAGACAGGCCATCGGTGAGCGTGAGCAAATCGGCTTGCGCGCCGTGACGGCAGGCGGCGGCATTCATAGGCGTTGCGGGCGATGAACTACCGGTTTTCGCTAGCGACTCAATTTTACATAACGTGAATTATCGACAATTTGTGTGTAAGAGCAAAGTTGTAATGTCGCATCTGAGCAAAGTTGAAATGTCGTAGTTCGAGGGTTTCGGCGCATGCTGGCGGCGGTTTGAACTGCCGGAGCGCATCGTGGGCCAACCTGGACTGATCAC
>NZ_JACCQA010000024.1:0-109650 GCF_015712215.1 Burkholderia sp. 9779_493 | reverse complement strand
TGCACTGATTGCATTGACCTGCCTGGCGCTGACCGCTTGCGGCGGTGGCGACGACAATTCCTCGCCCGCGGCGTCCGGCGGATCGGGCACGACCAACAACGGCGGCAGCGGCGGGACGGGCGGCACGGGTTCCGGCGGCAGCGGCGGTTCGGGTGGCTCGGGCGGCGTCACGCTGACGTGGCGCTACGAGGCGCAGCCTGTCGCGGCCGACAAGGCGAGCTTCCTGACGCTGATCAACAACGAAGGCGCGAAGGGCTATCGCTATCTGGGTGACTACTTCTACACTGCGGGCAATGGCGGAACGCAGTCGATCTTCGTGAACGATGGCACCGCGCAGACCTACACATACCAGTTGCAGACGGCACCGGCCGACATGACGTCCTTCGTTAATGCGGCCAACGCGCAGGGGGCGAGCGGCTACCGCTACGAAGGGCCGCTCACGTACGGCGATCTCTATCGCAAGGATGGCGGTTCATCCGCCACCTACACGTACACGACGACTAGCCTGCCGGCCGATGCCAACGCGTTCCTCACGCAGGCGAACGGCCAGGGCCAGTCGGGCTACTGGTTGCTCGGCCCGCTGATGGTGGGCGCCGTGCAGGCGAACGTGTACATGAAGAATAACGCGTCGAACGCGACCTATACGTACGACGCGCTGGCGCCGACGTCGACCGTCAACGACTTCATTGCACAGGCCAACAGCGAAGGGGCGAAGGGTTATCGCGCGAAGGGCGGCATGGCATTCGGTACCGCGATCTCGTGGATCTACGTGAAGGACCAGACGCAGTCGCCGACCTTCACGTACCAGTCGGCCGCGATCCAGTCGACCGGCGCGAGCTTCGTGCAGCAGGCCAATGCGTTCGGCGCGCAAGGAGGCGCCTATCTGAGCGATCTGGCTCTGGGCACCCCCACGCCGGTGATGGCATCGTTCTATTTCACGCCGAAGAACTGCACGGGCTTCCTGTGCACGACGCTAAATCCGCTCACGCAGAATTAGGCGGGCGCGTTGCCCGCTGCTGCATTGCGCGAGTCGTTGCAACTAGCACGATCCGAGTACGTCGAATCGAGTGCCTCAGGTGCGCCACGTGATATGCGGCTGCATCTTTCGCCGCCGGCTTGCCGGCGGCATTTCAATTTATACGTGTGTCGGTTTGGGTACCGGGGCCGTTAAGTGCGAACTGTCTCGAAAAGCGACGTCACCCGTTGCGAAAAATCCCGTTATACGCACTCAACGCCGGCGCCCCGCCGAGATGCGCGTACAACACCTTCGACCCCGGCTCGAATTCCCCGAGCCGCACCTTGTCGATCATCCCGTGCATCGATTTCCCTTCATAAACGGGATCGGTCAGCATGCCTTCCAGCCGCGCGCACAGCCGAATCGCTTCCAGCGTGCCGTCGCTCGGCAGCCCATATTCCGGGCCGCCGTAACGCGTGTCGAGCACGACATCCCGTTCGACGATATCGCGGCCGAGCCCGACCAGCTCGGCCGTATGCCGCGCGATGCGCGTGATCTGTTCGCGCGTCTGTTCCGGCTTCGCCGACGCATCGATGCCGATCACGCGGTCCGCGCGCCCGTCGGCCGCGAAGCCGACGACCATCCCTGCCTGCGTGCTGCCCGTCACCGAGCAGACGACGACGTAATCGAACCTGAAGCCGAGCTCGGCTTCCTGCGCGCGCACTTCTTCCGCGAAGCCGACGAATCCGAGCCCGCCGAGCGGATGCTCGGAACAGCCGGCCGGAATCGGATACGGCTTGCCGCCCGCCTGTCGCACGCTCTCCATCGCTTCTTCCCAACTACGGCGAATACCGATGTCGAAGCCGTCGGCGACGAGCCGCACGTCGGCGCCCATCATCCGCGACAACTGGATGTTGCCGACCCGGTCGTACACCGGATCTTCATAGTTGACCCAGTGCTCCTGCACGAGCACGCATTTCATCCCGAGATGCGCGGCGACGGCCGCGACCTGGCGCGTCTGGTTCGACTGCACGCCGCCGATCGACACGAGCGTATCCGCGCCTTGAGCGAGCGCGTCGGGAACGAGATATTCGAGCTTGCGCGTCTTGTTGCCGCCGAATGCGAGGCCGCTGTTGCAGTCCTCGCGCTTCGCATACAGCTCGACCTTGCCGCCGAGATGCGCGCTCAGGCGCTTGAGCGGCTGGATGGGCGTCGGGCCGAACGTCAGCGGGTAACGGGGGAAGCGTTGCAGATTCATCGGCGGGGCTCCGGAACAGGGGACGAGGCGGAAATCGGATCGTTCGGGCGCGGCCGGCACGCCGTGCTCCGATGACGAAAATGATAGGCAGAAGCAGGGGAAATGAGCTTGCGAAATCAATTGCGGCAGCCTACGTTATCGACGATATGAGCGGAAGATAAACAATTTCAATTCGTCTAAAACGAGGTTTGCGCAATGAAATTAGATCGAAGCAGTGCATCGCCGGCCGACGCCGCACCGGCGCTCGACCGGATCGACCGCGCGATCCTGCGGCAATTGCAGCAGGACGCGTCGATCTCGAACGTGAGCCTCGCAGCGAAAGTGAAGCTGAGCGCGCCGGCGTGCCTAAGGCGCGTCGAGCGGCTGAAGGAAATGGGGCTGATTCGCGGCATCGTCGCGTTGCTCGACCCGAAGCCGCTCGGCGCCGGGATGCTGGTCGTGATCGGCTTCGTGCTCGATCGCTCGACGCCGGAAACGTTCGCCGCGTTCGAGAAGGCCGCGCAGAAGGTGTCGGGGTGCGTCGAGTGCCATGTCGTGACCGGCGAGTTCGACTATTTCATGCTCGTGCGCACGCGCGACAACGACAGCTTCAATCGGCTGCACGCGGAACAACTGCTGTACCTGCCGGGCGTACGGCAGGTGCGTTCGTTCATGGTGCTCAAGGAGATCCTGTCGACCCATGCGTTGCCGCTGTAGCGCGGCGGGACGGCCGGTTTCGCGTCGGTCGGCCGCGCGGAACGAATTGCAATTGCACCGTTCATACGTCAGTTCGCGTCCTTGACTATCATGCGCCGATGCAGGGCAGTGGCTGCATGTCGCGACAACCCAACTGTGAGGGCATCATGGCAAGACAGACGATGGCGGAATACCTGGCGAAGACGCTCGCGGCAGCGGGCGTCGAGCGCATCTGGGGCGTGACGGGCGACAGCCTGAACGGCCTGTCGTTCAGCCTGAGCCAGCTCGGCTCGATCCGCTGGATGCACACGCGGCACGAGGAAAGCGCGGCGTTCGCGGCCGGCGCCGACGCCGCGTCGACCGGGCGGCTCGCGGTGTGCGCGGGCAGTTGCGGCCCAGGCAACCTGCACCTGATCAACGGGCTGTACGACTGCCACCGCAATCACCAGCCGGTGCTCGCGATCGCCGCGCACATCCCGTCCACCGAGATCGGTCTCGGCTATTTCCAGGAAACCCATCCGCAGGAGCTGTTCCGCGAATGCAGCCACTTCGCCGAACTCGTGACGAACGCGTCGCAGTTCCCGCGCGTGCTGGCGCGCGCGATGCGTACCGCGATCGACGAGCGCGGCGTGGCGGTGATCGTGCTGCCGGGCGACATCGCGCTCGGCGACGGCCCGGACGAAGCGCCCGCGTGGAGCGACGCGGCGCCGCCGGCGATCCTGCCGGCCGATGCCGACCTCGACCGGCTCGCGGCGCTGCTCAACGGGTCGGATGCGGTCACGCTGCTGTGCGGCAGCGGCACGCAGGGCGCGCACGACGAGGTGGTAGCGCTGGCCGACACGCTCGGCGCGCCGGTCGTGCATGCGCTGCGCGGCAAGCAGTTCGTCGAATGGGACAACCCGTTCGACGTCGGGATGACGGGGCTGATCGGTTTCAGTTCCGGCTATCACGCGATGGAGTCGTGCGACACGTTGCTGATGCTCGGCACGGATTTCCCGTACCGGCCGTTCTATCCGGCCCACGCGAAGATCGCGCAGATCGACTGGAAGGGCTCGCAGCTCGGCCATCGCGCGCCGCTCGCGCTCGGGCTGGTGGGCACCGTGAAGGAAACGATCGCGGCGCTGCTGCCGCGGCTCACGCGCAAGACGCAGCGGCGCTTCCTCGAGAATGCGCTGAAGCACTACGCGGCCGCGCGCAAGGGGCTCGACGATCTCGCGGTGGCCGAGCCGCCGGGCCGCGCGATCCATCCGCAGTACCTGACGAAGATCATCGACGAAGTCGCGGCCGACGATGCGATCTTCACGGCCGACGTCGGCACGCCGACGCTTTGGGCGGCGCGCTACCTGACGATGAACGGCAAGCGGCAACTGCACGGCTCGTTCAACCACGGGTCGATGGCGAATGCGATGCCGCAGGCGCTCGGCGCGCAGGGTGCGCATCCGGGGCGGCAGGTCGTGTCGTTGTCGGGCGACGGCGGGCTGTCGATGCTGCTCGGCGATCTGCTGAGCGCGCGCCAGCTCAAGCTGCCGATCAAGATCGTCGTGTACAACAACAGCCTGCTCGGCTTCGTGTCGATGGAGCTGAAGGCGGCCGGCTATCTCGACACGAACGTCGACCTGAGCCCGACCGACTTCGCGGCGATCGCGAAGGGCGCCGGCATCTTCAGCGTGCGCGTCGAGCATTCGGAGAACGTCGAACACGCATTGCGCACCGCGTTCGAGCATGACGGGCCGGCGGTGGTCGACGTCGTCACGTCGAAGTACGAGCTCGCGATGCCGCCGAAGATCGAGCTCGCGCATGCGAAGGGCTTCAGCCTGTTCATGCTGCGCGCGATTCTCAGCGGGCGCGGCGACGAGATCGTCGAACTGGCGAGAACCAACTTGCGGTGACGGTGTATCGCGCGTCGTGCGGCGAGCGTGGCGCGCGGTTCGCAGGCGGGGCTGTACCGCCCACTTGCGCACGGTTTCGATGAACGGCGGGAACAACGATATGGCGGCCGAAATGCTGACCCCATTTCGGCCGCCGTACCGCTGACGGCCGGCGATCGCGCAGCGATCGACACGGCGCTGCGGCAGGCCCGGTTCGTCGACGCGCGTTATCCCGCGCACTCGCGGCAGCGCATCGATGATGGCTCGGCAATCGACGGCCGATCCGGCACGAATTGGTCAGGAGAATCAGGGTCAATCTTCACGTCGTCTTAAGTTTGCGTTTCCTAGAATCGATTGATCGTCGCGTGTCCCGCGGCGGACCGATTCGCCCAGGAGGATGCGCATGAACCTTGCCCGTGTCGCCGTAGCCCTGTCCCGCGCAGTCGTCGGCCTGTCGCCGCCGACCGCGCACGCGCCGGAGGCCCGCCTATGACGTGGCCGAACGCGTGGCGTGTCTCGGCACTGTTCGTGCGCGAGTGGGTCGGCCGGCCGGCCGCGGTGGGCGCGTTGTGCCCGAGTTCGCGGCATCTGGCGCGCGAGATGGCCGACGCGGTGCCGGATGGCGACGGGCTGGTCGTCGAACTCGGCGGCGGCACCGGCGCGATCACCGCGGCGCTGCTGGAACGCCGCGTCGCGCCCCGGCGTCTCGTCGTCGTCGAACGCTCGCCGGCGTTCGTGCAGCATCTGCGACGGCGCTTTCCCGGTATCTCGATCGTGTCGGGCGACGCACGGCAGCTCGAGCGGTTGCTGCCGCCGGGCGCGACGGTCGACGCGATCGTGTCGTGCCTGCCGCTGCGCACGCTGCCCCGTGAGGCCGTGGCGGCGATCGTCGGTCAATGCCATCGCGTGCTGTCGGCCGACGGCGTGATGATTCAATTCACCTACGACCTGCGCCCGCCAGGCCGTCATCCGCTCGGCGACTCGGCATTCGTTGCCAGCGGCAGCCGGATCGTCTGGGCCAATCTTCCACCTGCACGAATCGTCACCGTGCGCTGCGCCGCCGCCGCATACGCCGGCTGAGCCCGGTCGCGCGGGGCGCCCGGACGCGGCGCCTCGTTCCATCCTTTCATCAGCCATACCGATCCTTCCAGTTTCCATTCATCTTGCCGTCACATCGGCTTCCTACCATCGCCTTTCATTTCGAAAGCATCAACGGCGGGGGAGATCGGCAACATGAATCGAATCAAAATGGCGGCGCTGCTGTGTGCCGGCGCCTTTGCGCTGGCCGGATGCGGCAGCGACGACGGCCCGACCAGCTCGACACCCGCCCCGGTGAAGACGGCGGCGCGCAACGTGATCTTTTTCCTCGGCGACGGGATGGGGATGACGACGCTGACGGCGGCACGCATCTACGGCGTCGGTGAAGACGGCGCGCTGACGATCGATACGTTGCCGGAATCCGCGTTCGTGAAGACCTATTCGAACGATGCGCAGGTGACGGACAGCGCGCCGTCGATGTCGGCGTACATGACCGGGGTCAAGACCAACAACGAAGTGATCTCGATGTCGCCCGACACGAAGGCGATCGAGCCGAGCGCGGGCCTCACCGGCAACTGCGGCGCGAACAACGGCAAGTCGGTGTCGACGCTGCTCGAAATCGCGAAGGCGAACGGGATGGCGACCGGCGTCGTGACGACCACGCGCGTCACGCACGCGACGCCCGCCGCGACGTATGCGCACGTGTGCCACCGCGATGCCGAGAACGACATCGCCGCGCAGCTCGTGCCGGGCGGCGCGGGCTACAACGGCGCGCTGGGCGACGGCGTCGACGTCGTGCTCGGCGGCGGCGCGCAATTCTTCGTGCCGAAGGACGGCAGCGGCAAGCGCACCGATGGCCGCAACCTGGTCAACGAACTGAAGGCGAAAGGCTACGCGTTCGCGCAGAACCGCGACGACCTGCTGGCCGCCGATGCGACGAAGCGCGGCAAGCTGGTCGGCCTGTTCGCGTCGAGCCACATGAGCTACGACCTCGATCGCGGCGCGACCAGGGAGCCGAGCCTCGCCGACATGGCCACGCGCGCGCTCGACGTGCTGCAGGCCAACCCGAACGGCTATTTCCTGATGGTCGAGGGCGGCCGGATCGATCACGCGCTGCACGACACCAATGCGAAGCGCGCGCTGCAGGACACGATCGCGTTCGACAACGCGATCAAGGCGACGCTCGACAAGGTCCGCAAGACCGATCCCGACCTGACGAACACGCTGATCGTCGTCACGGCCGATCACGATCACACGCTGGTGCTGAACGGCTATGCGGCGCGCACCGGCAAGACGGAAGCGGGCAAGCCCGGCGTGCTGGGCGTGCTGCGCAGCTACCAGACGGGCGCGATCGCGAAGGATGCGGACGGCGCGCCGTACACGATCATCGGCTTCGGCAACGGCGAGAACCGCGTGCAGGGCAGCCGCGCGGGCACCGCGCTGACCGATGCGGTGACGGGCGCCGACGACTATCGCCAGGAGGCGGTCGTGCGAATGGACAAGGGCAACGAGACGCACGGCGGCACTGATGTGTTCCTGGGTGCGATCGGTCGCGGCGCGGATGCGTTCCACGGCGTGATCGAGAACAACAGGGTCTTCGAGCTGGTGCGCAACGCGGTGCAGCTTTGAGCGCCGACAACACGGGTACAGGGGAATACAGGATGTCGACCATCAAGTGCATCGCGGCGGCGCTGGCCGTCGCGGGTTTCGCGTGCGGCGCGGCGCAGGCCGCCGGCCAGGCGAAGAACGTGATCTTCTTTCTCGGCGACGGCATGGGGCCGACGACCGTGACCGCGAGCCGGATCTACAAGGTCGGCGAATCGGGGCAACTGACGATGGAGAAGCTGGCCCGCACCGCGCGCGTCAAGACCTTCTCGAACGACGCGCAGACGACCGACAGCGCGCCGTCGATGGCCGCGTACATGACCGGCGTGAAGATGAACAACGAAGTGCTGTCGATGTCGTCCGACACGCGCGCGGTCGCGCCGGGCAGCGACGTCAACGGCAACAAGACCGTCAACCATTGCGCACCGGGCAACGGCCAGCCGGTCGCGACGCTGCTGGAACTGGCGAAGGCGCGCGGCAAGGCGGTCGGCGCGATCACGACCACCGAGCTCACGCATGCGACGCCGGCCGCGACCTATTCGCACATCTGCCATCGCGATGCGCAGTACGACATCGCCGCGCAGGCCGTGCCCGGCGGCGCGGGCTACAACGCGGCGCTCGGCGACGGCGTCGACGTGCTGATGGGCGGCGGCCGCAACCACTGGACGCCGTTCGATCCGGTGTCGAACAAGCGCGGCCGTGCCGACGGGCGCAACCTGCTCGACGAGATGAAGGCGAAGGGCTACACGGTCGTCGCGACCCGGGATCAGCTCGCGCAGGCCGGCAACGGCAAGCTGGTCGGTCTCTTCAGTTCGACGAGCCATCTCGAGTACGAACTCGATCGCGTCGCGGGCAAGGGCGAAGGGCCGACGCAGCCGAGCCTGGCCGACATGACGTCGAAGGCGATCGACGTGCTGTCGAAGAATTCGAACGGCTATTTCCTGATGGTCGAAGGCGGCCGGATCGATCACGCGCTGCACGGCACCAACGCGAAGCGCGCGCTCGAAGACACGGCGGCGTTCGACGAAGCGATCCGCGTCGCGCTGTCGAAGGTCGACCTGGCGAATACGCTGATCGTCGTGACGGCCGACCACGACCACACGATGACGATCAACGGCTATTCGAAGCGCGGCAACCCGATTCTCGACATCAGCCGCAACTATCGCGACGGTCAGCCGAGCAAGGATGCCGACGGCAATACCTACACGACGCTGGTGTTCGGCAACGGCGCCAACCGGCCGAACGTGCGCGCGTCGGTCGATTCGGCCACCGCGATGAACGAAGCGTACCTGCAGGAAGTCGGCGTGCGGATGGGCAGCGCGGGATCGGAGACGCACGGCGGCGGCGACGTGATGCTGTTCGCCGACGGCGCGGACGCGAAGGCGTTCAAGGGCACGATCGACAACACGAAGGTGTTCGGTCTCGTGCGCTCGGCGTTCGGCTTCTGAGCCGGGTGACGTCACGATGAAACGTCAGCTTCTCTGCGTGCTCGCTTGCGGGGGGGTGTCACTGCCCGCGGTGGCCGCCGCCGATCTCGATGCCGTGCTGCAGCACGAAAGCCGCACGGTCACGGCCGACGGCGTGACGCGCACGACGCTGTATCGTGAACGGATGGTGCGGCGCGACGGCCACGTGTGGGTCGAGCGCGTGCTGCCCGCGGCGGCGGCCGGTGGCGAGCATGGCGACGATCACGGTCATGACCACGATCACGATGCGGGCCGCCGCGCCGGGGTAAAACCGGCCGCGGCCCACGCCGGCCACAAGCATTTCAACTTCCAGGCCGCCGCGCGGCACGTCACGTACGACGGCAAGTCGGCTCGCATCGAGTACGTGGACGTGGCGAACCGGACGGTCGTCAGCGTGCCGCCGGCCGAGTACGAAACCACGGGCTTCGACGGCTCGTGGGACAACGCGTACTACGTGACGCCGCCGTCGCAGTTGAAGCGGCTCGCGGTCGCCAAGCGCGGCGGCGCGCCCGGCACCGTCTGGTACGAGCAGGCCGTGGACACGCCCGGCGCGCGCGGCGCGAACCGGATTCTGTGGAGCGAGCGGTTGCAGGCGCCGCTGTCGGTCGAATACCGCAGCGCGGACGGCCGCGTGACGCGCAAGCTGACGTTGACGCCGGCACCGGCCGCGCGGCGGGACACGTTGCCGTGGCAGACGCTCGCCGGCTATTCGCGCAAGGAATACGCGGACTATCTCGATTGAGCGACGCGGCGCAAGCGGCGCTTGCGGTCGGGCCGGCCGGTATCGTGCAGGCGATACCGCGTGGCCCTGGCCGCTTCCGCCTTGTTCGCCGCGACGTGCGGGAAACTAGACGCGCGCGCTGTCCGTCACTCGCGCCGCGGGCCGCGACGCCGCACGCTTGATGAAGCGGTCGAGCGGCGTCGCATAGCCGCGCGCGATGACCGCACTCACGCCGGCCGACAGCGCCAGATACGCGACGAGCAGCACCAGCTTGCCGTCGCCATGCGTGGCAGACGGCGGCCAGAACGTGCGCAGCGTGCCGAGCACGATCAGGTGGAACAGATACAGCTCGTAGCTGAGCCGGCCGCTCCAGCGCAGCGGCGCGAGCAGGCGACCGCGAGCGGGGGCGCGTTCCGCATGGGCGCCGATCAGCAGCACGGCCGTGCCGAGCGCCATCGCGGACACGCCGAGCACATGGCTTTCGGCGATCGGCCACGCGAGATAGAGCGCGGTCATCAGTGTCGCGACAAGCCGCTGCACGGGCGCGGCTGCAAGCTTGCGACATTGCGCGCGTTCGGCGAGCAGCGCGGTGCAGCAGCCGATCGCGATGCCGTCGAAGCACGCGAAGTACGCATAGAGGAACCCGCCTTCGTCACCCGGATGCGTGTAGCGGTACACGGGACCGATCGCGGCGATCAGCAGCCAGAACGCGAGCAACCGCGTGTCGCGACGCAGTGCGATGCACAGCAGCGGAAACGACAGGTAGAACACCTCTTCGACCGACAGCGACCACAGCACGCCGAGCGCGTAGTTGACCCATCCGTACGCGCCGATCAGCACGTTCATCCAGAACGTGAGCGACGCCAGATTCACTAGCCAGTACGACACGGCGACGCCCTGCGGCGCGTGGTTCGCGAAGATCGGCACGCCGGCCGCCGCGAGGCCGTTGACGAGCGCGAGCAGCAGAAGCAGGCACGGGACGATCCGCGCGATGCGCGACACGTAGAACGCGCGCACGTCGAGCGCGCCGAGGCTGCCCCAGCGGCGGCGCGCGTTCGACGTGATCAGGTAGCCCGAGATCGCGAAGAACATCGTCACGCCGTAGTTGCCGTTGCGCACGATCGCATGGATCGTGTCCCAGCCGGGCACGCGCGCGAGCGCGGTGTCGCGCAGCGAATACGCGATGTTGAAGTGATGCAGCAGCACGAGCAGGATCGAGATGCCGCGCAGCAGGTCGATGCGGGCGTTGCGGGGCGCGGCGCTCATTGCGGCCGGGCCGGTTCGGCGAGCGTCGGCAGCGCCGCGAGGAACGTGTCGCGCGCGCGCAGGCCGGCATTCGGCGTCTGCTGCGCGTCGTCCTGGATCAGGTTCGCGAACACCAGCGTGCGCGCGCCCTGCGTCGCCCAGCCGACGAACCAGCCGTATGCGTGTGCGGCGTCGTACTGGATACCGGGCGAGCCGGTGCCGGTCTTGCCGTGCACCGTCCAGCCGCCCGGTTGCGCGTCGATCAGCGTGATGCGCGCGATCATGTCGTACGCGTGCGCGCTGACGGGCAGCGTCCGTTGCGTGATCCTGCGCATGAACGCGACCTGTTCGAGCGGCGAGATGCGTAGCGACGCATTGACCCACGCGCCCATCACGCCGGGCCGTTCGCCCTCGTTGCTGGTGACGTCGGCGTTGCCGTAGCCGAACGCGCTCGTGTACTGCTGGAAGCGCGCTTGCCCCAGCGCCTGCGTGACCTGCTGCGAATACCAGAAGATCGACAGCTTCATCCAGCGTGCCGGGTCGGTCGGCTCGCGCCACGGCGCACCGCCCCAGTCGGGGTAGCCGGCATGGAAATCGAGCGTGGGCGTGTGCGCGTCCTTCAGCACGCCGGCGTCGAAGCCCATCAGGCCGATTGCGACCTTGAACGTCGATGCCGGCGTCACGCGGGTCGTGCAATCGCCCCGCTGCACGAGCACCTTGCCGGTGGCGGCGTCGGCGACGACCGTGCAGACGGGATGGGCGCCGGAAGACGCGGCGGCCAGGAGGCCGGCGAAGGCGAACAGCGCAGGGCGCCAGGGCTTCAAGTGCAACTCCTTGGAAAGGTGCGGACGGTGCGCGGGGCGGGCGGAAGCGGCAGGCCGTGCGCGATCGAAGCCGACGGCAGGCATCGGTGACATCGATCGAGGTCGTCGGGACGGCTCACAGTGTATCGGCGGAGCGACGGCTGTCGACCTGTCATGGTTGACGGGCACGCGCGACGGCCGAGCGGCCGTATCACGTCGTCAAGACGGGCCAGCGCCCGGCCGGCATGCCGTTTTTTGCACGGGCACACCGTTTTTTTGCACGGCGTTTATATGGTCCCTTCTAAGCTGGGGACGTGTCGAACAGCCGGGACGGCTTCCGTCCGCGCCATGACCTTCATTCATCCCTTTCCCGCGTTCGATGTCGCCGGCCGCCGGTTGCGCGCCGGCCCATCCGGCGACGTCGTACCGTTCCCGCCGCCGCGCCCGCGCCTGCAACTGCCGGTCACGCTGACGGCCGGCTCCGCCGCGGCCGCGCACGCCCGGCTTGCCGCATTGCTGCATTCCCCGCTCGGCGTGTACGTCGTCAGCGCCCGCGCGGTGCGCAACGTGATCCACGTGCATTTCGACATCGCCGCGGAAGATCTGGATTTCACGCTGCACACGCTGATCGCGCAGCAAGTCGATGCGGTAATCGGGCCGATCGCGCGCCGGTTGCGGCTCCCGGCCGACGCTGGCTGAGCCGGGAACGGCGATTGCTTGGCTAATCCGCCGCCGATTCGCCGGCCGCGGTGCTGTTCGCCGGCTGGCGATGGTGGACGTTTGTGCGCTGCGTCGAACGCGGCGCGACCCCTGAACAGGGAGGGCCCATGTACCTTACGGAAGAAGTGCGTGTTGCGCGCCCGGCTGCCCGTCGCGCGCATACCGCGGCGTTGCCGTCGGGCAGGCAGCTTGCCCGGCAGTTGACGGTGACGGTTCGCGCGGCGGACGTGCTGCTGCGCCAAGCGATTCGCGTGCCCGATCGCCATCAGTGGTCGGTCGACGCCGAACGCGTCGACGCGGCCGGCGGGCCGCTCGCCGCGTGGGATTCCCACGTGACGTTCCGCATCGTCAAGGCATTCGCACCGGCGTTCGATGCGGATGCGTGTGCGGCCGACCCCGATCAAGCGGCGGTCGAGATCCGATTGTTTCTTCCCGAACAGGCTTACGTCGCCGAGCGGCGTATCGGCATCTTCGGCCGCCGGCACGGCCAGCGGTTCAGCGCGACGCTGTCGGTCACGGCCGGCTCGCAGTGGGGCGGCCGGCGCAGCGAGCACGTTCCGCCGGCCGGGCGGCACGTGCACGGCGACACGCTGGAAGCGCTCGTCGATACGGTAGCCGGCATCGTCAACGCGGCGTTGCGCGCGGCCGGGCATGGCGCGACCGGCCATCGCTGACCTTGCTGCGAGCCGGCGCCGGCGGGCTCACGCGTCGCCGGTCTGCCCGGTCTGCCGCTGCAGGTCTTCCATCAATTGTTCCGCGAGGAAGTCGCACGGCGGCCGTTTCGACTTGGTGCTGCGCGCGAGGATCAGCTCGAGCGGCGGCAGGTCGGGCAGCCCGTGCGAGCGGCCGAGCATCGACAGTTGCGCGGGAATCGCGCAGCGCGCGAGCGGCGCGACCGCGAGGCCGGCCTCGACCATGCTGAGCAGCCCGAGCAGGCTCGGGCTTTCATACGACGTGCGATAGGGGACTTTCGCGCGTTCGAGGCTGCGGATCGCGTTCTCGCGCGCGACGCTGCCCGGCATGAACACCGCGATCGGCAGCGGCCGTTCCTCCCAGACGCGCGGCCCGTTCGTCATCGCGGCCCACGCCATCGGCTCGTGGCGGATGAAATCGCCCGACAGCCCCTTGATGCGCGTGCCGCACACGAGATCGACGGTGCCCTCCTTGATCAGCGGCGCGAGCGCGCTGCTCGGCAGCCCCATCACCTGGATCTCGACCTTCGGGTAGGTTGCGGAGAATTTCTTCAGCACCGACGGCAGCAGCGACGACGCATAGTCGTCCGGCACGCCGATCACGACCTTGCCGGTCACTTCCGGCCGCACCACGGCCGCCCATGCCTCGTCGCGCAACGCCAGCATTCGTCTGGCGAATCCCAGCAGCACCTCGCCCTCGCGCGTCAGCACGATGCTGCGCGGCTTGCGCACGAACAGCGGCCGGCCGATCGCGTCTTCGAGGCTCTTGATCTGCATGCTCACGGCCGACTGCGAGCGGTTCACGGCCTCGGCCGCGCGGGTCATGTTGCCGGTTTCCGCGACGGCGACGACGGTGGCCAGCACGTCGTGATCGAGCATCTTCATGGGTATCAGGAAAACTGAACGTAACGATCAGCATTATGCGTTTTTATTGTTGCTGTGTGTCTGCCATAGTGCGATCACGCTGGTGTTTCGCCCCAGGGCGGCGCGGCGTTCAGGCCGGTTGATCCGGCGTGCAGCACCGAACAAGGAAGCGTGGTGTATCGATGATCGACCATCCGTTGCGCGCCGCACTGGCCGCGGAATTGCATGCCCGGCCGTTCCTGCGGCTCGCCGAAGCCGTGTCGCTCACGCATTACGCGATCTATGCGGACGGCCAGCCCGACATCCACGAAACGCTGCTGCACGCGCTGTGCCGCGACACGGGGATCGACGCGCCGCACGAAGGCGCGACGCACCATGCGGTGCAGTCGCCGTGCGGCTGGTACCTGAAGTGGGAACGCCACACCGAATTCTCGACCTTCACGTTCGTCGCGCCGCGTCGCGACACCGGTTATTTCGACGATCGCGCGATCGCCGGCATTCCGGCCGCGTGGTTCGCGCGGCTGGCCGGCATCCGCTTCGTCGCGGTACGGATGGAACTGCTGTCGGGCGACGCCGCGCGGCGCGTGTGCGGCGACCTGCGGCGCTGGATCGACGGGCCCGCGCTCGTCGGCAGCCACGTGCTCGGCGGCGGCAAGGTGTTCTGCGACTGGCACGTGCGCGACGACGGCTTCATGCGCTTTCTCGTCGTCGACGAGGATTTCCGCGAGGAGCAGGGCGGCCGGCTGTTGCAGCGTCTGTACGAAATCGAGACGTACCGGATGATGGCGCTGCTTGCGCTGCCCGTCGCGCGCGGGATGAGCCGCGAGCTCGACGAAATCCATGCGGCGCTGCATGCACTGATGCAGCGGATGGACGCGAGCGGCGCCGACGGCGACGACGCGGCGTTGCTCGTCAAGCTCACGCATCTCGCGGTGCGGGTCGAATCGTTGTCGGGATCGGGGGCGCGCTTCAGCGCGTCGCGCGCGTACGAAAAGCTCGTGCTCGCGCGTATTCAGGAGTTGCGCGAGGAGCGTATCGAAGGCATGCCGACGCTCGCCGAATTCATGGAGCGGCGTTTCGCGCCGGCGATGGAAACCTGCCGCAGCGTGTGGGCGCGCCACGAACAGATCGCCGCGCGGATCGCGCGGGCGGTCGACCTGCTGCGCACCCGCGTGAATCTCGCGCAGGAAAAGGACGTTACGCGGCTCCTGGCCGGCATGGAGCGCACCGCGCGCAACCAGCTTCATTTGCAGCACGCGGTCGAAGGGCTGTCGGTGGCCGCCATTTCGTACTACGTGCTGTCGCTCGCGACCGCGGCGTTCAAGGCGCTGCACGTGATGAACCTGCCGGTCGATCCCGAACTGGCGGAAGGGCTGTTGATCGCGCCGGTCGTGTTCGCGGTGATCCACATCACGCGGCGCACGCGCGCCCAGCTGGCGCGGTCCGAGGCGGCGCACGACGGCACGCCTGTGCAGGCGGTCGCGTTGAAGCAGGCCAGCTAGACCATCAACGACATATCAAAGCAAAGGAATGGAGATGACTTTCATGCAAACGCAATCCAACTGCCTCAGCGGCATCGATGCCTTCGATCAACCGGTTCGGGACGAAGCCGGCGCGCCGGAAGCGGGGCGCGTCACTTCGTATCAGGCCGTGCTGCAGGAGCCGACGACATCGCTCGTCGGCGGCGCGATCGACCGGCCGGAGGTCGCGGCGGTGGCGATCCTCGGGTACAACTGACGCGCGTTCCCTGCGCGTCGGATCAACGTCACGCGGGCGTTTCGGTCGAGTGAAACGCCGGACGTCCGCGCGGGACGGCGTTGCTTGCCGTCGCGCATGACGGCATTCAGCCGGACGCCTTGTTGCGCGTCGCACGCGCGCTGCCTTCCCGCCTCGATCTTTCCGCCCCGTGCGCGAGCGCCAGCTCGACGAACGCACGCGCGGCCGCACTCCGATACGCGCCCCGGCGCTGCAACAGCACGGCCGTGCGCCGCAGCACCGCCGGATCGAGCGCGACGGCAACGAGATCGTCGTGCTCGACGGCGATCGTCGCCGGCAACAGCGTCGCAAGCGTCGTGCGGCGCACGATCTCGATCACCGCACCGAGCGAATTCGCTTCCATCAGCACGCGCGGCTGCACGTCGTGCGCGCGGAAATAACGGTCGATTTGCGTGCGCGTCGCGAATTCCGCGGTGAGCAGCACGAGCGGTGCGTCGTGCAGCGCGCGCAACCCGGCCTTGCGTTTGCCGCCGAGCGCGTGCCCGCGGTTCACGACGAGTGCGAGCGTTTCGACCAGCAGCGTTTGCGCGTCGATATCCGCCGTCTGCACGTCCTCGAAGGCGATGCCGACATCGAGCTCGTCGTCGACGAGCAGCGCCTCGATCCGCTCCTGCGACATCTCGCGCACCGACAGCGACACGTCCGGATAGCGGCCGTGAAACGCCTCGACGAGCGGCCCGACGAGATAGCTCGTGAAGGTCGGCGTGACCGCGAGGCGCAGCGAGCCGCGGCTCAGATCCTGCACGTCGTGGATCGCACGCCGGCCTTCCGCGAGATCGTGCAGCGCCTGCCGCGCATAGCGGAAATACACGTCGCCGGCATCGGTCAGCCGCGTGACGCGTCCGGTGCGGTCGAAGAGTTGCGCGCCGAGCGTGTCCTCGAGCTGGCGGATCTGCTGCGACAGCGCGGGCTGCGACACGTGCAGCGCGGCGGCCGCGCGCGTGAAGCTGCGATGTTCGGCGACGGCCAGGAAGTAGTGGATGTGACGCAGCAGCATGGCGGTTCCCATAAGTCGTGCTTATCCGGTGGATCATAAATCAGTCTTTTACGTTATCGGAAGTCGGGCGTAACCTGCCCTTCATCGATTCCATCCGCACCGGAGAACACGCGATGAAGGACATCATCGAAGGCTTCCTGAAGTTCCAGCGCGACGCCTACCCGGCGCGCGCCGCGCTGTTTCGCGATCTCGCGCGCAGCCAGAACCCGCGGGCGCTGTTCATCTCGTGCTCGGACAGCCGGCTCGTGCCCGAACTCGTCACGCAGCGCGAGCCGGGCGACCTGTTCGTGATCCGCAACGCGGGCAACATCGTGCCGTCGTACGGTCCGGAGCCGGGCGGCGTGTCGGCGTCGGTCGAATATGCGGTCGCCGCGCTGCGCGTGACCGACGTCGTGATCTGCGGGCATTCCGATTGCGGTGCGATGACCGCGATCGCGACCTGCCAGTGCATGGATCACATGCCGGCTGTCGGCCACTGGCTGCGCTATGCCGATTCGGCGCGGGTCGTGAACGAGGCGCGCACGCACCGCAGCGAGCGCGAGCGGATCGACTCGATGGTGCGCGAGAACGTCGTCGCGCAACTGGCCAACCTGAAGACGCACCCCGCCGTGCGGCTCGCGCTCGAAGAAGGGCGTCTCGCGCTGCACGGCTGGGTCTACGACATCGAATCGGGCTGCATCGACGCCTACGACGGCGCGACCGGCCGGTTCGTGTCCCTCGCGGACCATCCCGGCGTCCGCGCTACCCCCGCGACGCTACCCGTCGCGGCCTGAATCGCTCCCACTCCACTACGAGGCATTACCATGATCCAGTCCCAGCACAGTCAGACGGCGCGCCACGCGCTGGCGGAAACCGTCGTCCTCGCGAAAGCGCGCAAGAACCTGTCGTTCGCGCAGCTCACCGAGGGCACGGGCCTGAGCGAAGCGTTCGTCACGGCCGCGCTGCTCGGCCAGCATGCGTTGCCGGCCGACGCGGCGCGCATCGTCGCCGACAAGCTCGGCCTCGACGACGACGCGGTGCTGCTGCTGCAGACGATCCCGCTGCGCGGCAGCATCGACGATCGCGTGCCGACCGACCCGACCATCTACCGTTTCTACGAAATGTTGCAGGTGTACGGCACGACGCTGAAGGCGCTCGTTCACGAGAAGTTCGGCGACGGCATCATCAGCGCGATCAATTTCCGGCTCGACGTGAAGAAGGTCGACGATCCCGAAGGCGGCTCGCGTGCGGTGATCACGCTCGACGGCAAGTACCTGCCGACCAAGCCGTTCTGACGCCGGTGCGGCGCCGTCACGCGGTGCCGCGCGGTGCCGGCCGACGTGCGCCGGCCGGCGCACGTTCCCGCCATGCCGTTTCAACGAGGACGCAACCATGGATTTTGTGAAACGAACGATCGATCTCGCGATGAAGAACGTGGAAGAGGGCGGCCGCCCGTTCGCGACGGTGATCGTCCGCGA
This sequence comes from Burkholderia sp. 9779_493, assembly GCF_015712215.1. Classification (NCBI taxonomy): domain Bacteria; kingdom Pseudomonadati; phylum Pseudomonadota; class Betaproteobacteria; order Burkholderiales; family Burkholderiaceae; genus Burkholderia; species Burkholderia sp. 9779_493. Next base: position 91,510 of record NZ_JACCQA010000024.1, on the reverse strand, counting down.
CGGCGAGATCGTCGCGGAGAGCCCGAACCTCGTCGCGCAGACCAGCGACCCGACCGCGCACGCGGAGATCCTCGCGGTGCGCGACGCGTGCCGCACGCTCGGCACCGAGCACCTGACCGACTGCGAGATCTACATCCTCGCGAGCCCGTGTCCGATGTGCCTCGGTTCGTTGTACTACTGCAGCCCGAAACGCGTGATCTACATCACGACGCGCGAGGATTACGCACCGTTCTATCGGGATGACCGCAAGTATTTCGAGCTCGATACGTTCTATGCCGAATATGCGAAACCGATTGAGGAACGCCGGCTGCCGATGGTGCAGCGAAAGCATGACGGCGCGATCGACGTGTACCGGCGCTGGAAGGAGCTGAACGCGAAGTGACATGCTTCATCGCGGACGCGATACCGGCGTGGCGGGCGTGATCGTCGCGGCCCGATGGCGGCGTTCGCGATGGCGTGAACGCGTGACGACGCGCTATAGTCGTGCGACGTCCGCCGCGGCTGCCGCACACCCGGCGATCCATTCACGCACGTGTTCGCCTCCGATGACACCGCATCCCGACGTTATCCTTCAACTGACCGACACCGGGCAACCGGCCGCCCGAGACTTCATCAGCCGCAAGCTCGGCGAATTCAACCATGCGATGACGGGGCGCGCCGATGCAGCCGCGCTCGACGTCTACGTGACCGATCCCGCGACCGGCGAGGTATTGGGCGGTCTCACCGGCCGGACGTCGCTCGGCCTGTTCTTCATCGACCTGTTCTATCTGCCCGAATCGCTGCGCGGCGGCGGCTTCGGCAGCCGGCTGCTGCGCGAGGCCGAAGCGGAGGCGAAGCGGCGCGGTTGCGCGCGTGCGGTGCTGTACACGATCTCGTTCCAGGCGCCCGACTTCTACCGGAAGCACGGTTACGAGACGTTCGGCGAAGTGCCGTGCGAGCCGGCAGGCGCGGCGCGCGTGTTTATGGTCAAGGTGCTTTGAGCGGCAACCGGTCGTTGCCTGGCATCCCGTGACACGCGGGTCGTACCGCACCGCTCGCGGATCACCGCCCGGGCGCTGCCTGCTCGACGATCATGTCGTACAGCGCCCGCGCAGCGGGCGACAGTTGCGCGCTCCGGCGGGTGACGAGCACGAGCGTGCGCGACACCGACGGTTCGACGAGCTCGATCGTACGGATCATCGGATACGCGTTCTTCTGGATCGCGAGCTTCGGCACGACGGCCGCGCCGAGCCCTTCCGCGACGAGCCCGAGCGCCGTCGAGCTGCGCTGCACCTCGTAGAACGAATGCAGCGACACGCCGCTCGTCTTCAGCGCGCCTTCGAGCAGCCCGCGATTGCCGCTCACTTCGCCGGCGAAGATCAGTGGATGCGGCTGCAGCGCCGCCCAACGGATGCGCCGCCGCTTCGCGAGCGGGTGATCGTCGCGGCACACGAGCACATAAGGGTCATGTGTGAGCGGCACGCTGACGAGTTCCGGGTGCTGGTCGCCGGCGATGCTGATGCCGAATTCCGCTTCGCGCCGCAGCACGGCCTGCAGCACCGACGCCGACGCATGATCGAGAATCTTCACGCGATCGTGCGGCCGATGCCCGGAGAACGCGCGCAGGATGCGCGGCAGATACTGCACGCCGACCGTCGGCACGCACGCGATCGTGACGTCGCCGCGCTGGCTCAGGCCGGTCTCGCGGATTTCGGTCAGCGCGTCGGACAGCTCGTTCAGCAGCCGGCGGGCCTGCGGCAGGAAACGCCGGCCGATCTCGGTCAGCGTGGTGCGGCGCGTCGTGCGCTCGACGAGCGCGACGCCGAGATACGATTCGAGCTTGCGCAGCCGCTGCGTGATTGCCGTTTGCGTGACGTGCAGCGTATCGGCTGCCTGCCTGAAGCTGCCGCCGTCGGCGATCGCGACGAAAGCCTGGACACCGAGCGTATCGATCTTCATCAGAATCTTGAATCAATCACGATATTAAATTCATTTTACTGAAGGTCGGCGGCAGTCGCAGAATGCGCTGAATCGATGGCCCGTTGCATCGCCGTGCGCGATGCAACGCAGCCGCTCATGCCGACCAGGAGATCCATCGTGACGACCCCGCTCGATCAATACGCGACCCAGTACGTGCAGTTCGAGGACGAACGGACGCGGCCGGTGCGCGACCTGCTGGCCGCCGTGCCGAAGACGCCGATCCATACCGCGATCGATATCGGCTGCGGGCCGGGCAATTCGACGGAAGCGCTGATCGCGCGCGCACCGGACGCGACGATCCACGGGATCGACGCGTCGGCGGACATGATCGCGGCTGCGCGCAAGCGCCTGCCGGCACTGCGTTTCGACCTTGCCGATGTCGCCGCCTGGGACGATCCGGGCGGCTATGACCTGATCCTGTCGAATGCGGTGCTGCAATGGGTGCCGGCGCACGACACGCTGTTCCCGATGCTCGTCGGCCGCCTCGCGCCGGGCGGCCATCTCGCGGTGCAGATGCCCGACAACCTCGATGAACCGGCGCACCGGCTGATGCGCGAAGTCGCCGCGGACGGGCCGTGGGCCGACAAGCTGAAAGGCGCGGCGCGCACCGAGCGGTTCGACGCACGCTACTATCATGCGCTGCTCGCGCCGCTGTGTTCGCGCGTGGACGTATGGCGCACGACCTATTACCACCCGCTGCGCGGCGGCGCGGATGCGGTCGTCGAATGGTTCAAGGGCAGCGCGCTGCGGCCGTTCCTCGCGGCGCTCGACGCGCCCGAACAGCGCGCGTTCGTCGCACGCTATCGCGATGCGCTGGCCGGGCCGGACGGCTATCCGGCGCAGGACGACGGCACGGTGCTGTTGCCGTTTCCGCGCCTGTTCATCGTGGCGACGCGGAAGTAGCGCGGTATCGACGCGACGGCCGGCCGTGCCTCAGCGCACCGCCGGCACCGATGCCGGGTCGACCGTGCGGCTTCGCGCGGTCTGCCCGTCGCGCAGGTCCTTGTACCAGAACAACGCGACTTCCCCGGCGTTCTCGCCATCGGCGTACAGGAAGCGGTCGTGGCCGCCGAGCGCGAAGCCCGCGCGTGCATAGGTCGAGCAGGCCGCGACGTTGTTCGCCTGCGTTTCGAGCCGCATGAAGCCGAACCCGTGGCTGCGCGCCCACGCTTCGGCGGCTGCCAGCAGGAACTGCCCGATCCCCTGGCGCCGGTACTGGCGGTCGACGGCCAGCTCCGCGATCTCGGCCATGCCGTTCCAGCTTTCCTCGATCGCGACGAAGCCGGCGAGCCGTTCGCCGGCCGTCGCGCGAAACAGCGCCGTGCGGCCCGACGCGCCGCTCGCCCAGCCGGCCGGATCGAAGCCGTAGTCCTTGCGTCGCACCGGCAGCGCGCGAAGATCGAGCAAGTCCTGATACGGCGCGTTCAATTCCCACGCGATGTCGAACGAGAAATCGCATCCGTCCAGTTCGTCGGCGGCAAGCGCGAGCGCCGGTTCGATGCTGATGTGTTCGGCTCGGTCCATATGTCGGTGTCCTGTCTTCGCGGGATGGCGTGGTGTGGTCCGTGATGCGATCGTCGTCACCATGACGGGCGGCGAATCGCATTCTCGTCGTTGCGTGGTTTTTTGCACCTGCACAATTCGTCGCGCGTGGAGCCGGCACAGACCGGCTGCGTGCGCGACGGTCGAATGCATGCGGCCGACGGATCGGGCGACACCGCATACGTTTGCGGCATTCGCGCGCGGGCCGCGGCGCTCGTTCGACCGCCTGATTATGCGGGAATTCGGCGCCGGCCAGCTGCGTCGCGATGCGATGACGCCTGACGTGCATCGCGGCTTCGCGCCGGGCTCGTCGCCGCTTGCCTGTGGATGAATGACGACAGGAACCCGAATAATTGTTTACCGTTCGGTGACAACTCGTTATATTCCGAAAAATATATCGAAGGTCGTGATGCCGTCCGGCGTCACGCCGTCCATCTGCTCCACGACAGCCGGAAGCGCGTCTGACCTGCATCGCCGGAGCAATGCGCCGGCACGCATGCGCCACCGATGCGCACACGTGCCGACGCCGCAACACGAGCGGCCGCCCTGCGGCATGCCGCTTCCGCAAGCCCACACCGGCATCGAAATGGAACATCGTGCACGCGCATGAGGCACGCGCGCGTCTGCCGGTGCGGGCTTGCGTTCGTCCGTCGTACGGTTTCTCGTCAACACGCCGCGCGTCCTGCCGCGACGCAGGCGCGCGCGTCCACAACAAAAAGGAAGCAACATGAAGAAGACCATCGTGGCCGCGGCCACACTCGGGATGTTCGGCACGGCCGCGCACGCGCAAAGCAGCGTCACGCTCTACGGGTTGATCGATGCGGGCATCACGTATTCGAACAAGGTCGCGACGACGGGCGGGCACGGCAAGCTCGTCAAGTACGGCGACGGCGTCGCGTCGGGCAGCCGCTGGGGCATCCGCGGGACCGAGGATCTCGGCGGCGGGCTGAAGGCGCTGTTCGTGCTGGAAAACGGCTTCAGCAGCGGCGACGGCTCGATCGGCCAGGGCGGGGCGCTGTTCGGCCGGCAGGCGTTCGTCGGGCTGTCGAAGAACGGCATCGGTTCGCTGACGTTCGGCCGTCAATACTCGTTCTCGACCGACTACATCGGCGCGAACTACACGATGGGCAGCCAGACGCCGGCCGGCAACTACGCGTATCACATCAACGATCTCGACCAGCTGACGTCGAGCCGCATCAACAACGCGGTGAAGTTCCAGAGCGCGAACTTCGCGGGCCTCACGTTCGGCGCGATGTACGGGTTCTCGAACTCGACGCAGTTCGCGGGCACGCCCACCACGACCGGCACGAACGGCGCGCAGGGTGCGTCGAGCGCGTACAGCTTCGGTGCGAACTACGCGCAAGGGCCGTTCGGCATCGGCGCCGCGTACACGAACATCCGCTTCCCGAACGGCGCGACGCCGGCGTTCGGCGTGAGCATCGCGAACATCAACACGTTCGGGTTGCGCGACCTCGAGACGGTCGGCGTCGGCGCGCGTTATGCGATCGCGGCGGGCCTCGTGTGGGCGAACTGGACGCATACGAAGTTCACGCCGCTGTCGGGCGAATCGTCGAAGCTGAACAACTACGAAATCGGCGGCCGCTATGCGTTCTCGCCGGCGTTGAGCGGCGGTCTCGGCTATACGTTCTCGAAGCTCGACGGCCGCTACGACGGCAAGTGGCACCAGGTCAACGCCGCGGTCGACTACGCGCTGTCGAAGCGTACCGACGTGTACGTGAGCGCGGCGTACCAGAAGGCGTCGGGCAGCAACACGATCAACGGCCGGGTCGTGCCGGTACAGGCTGAAATCGGCTCGTCGCCGTCGTTCGTCGGCAGCGCGGGCGCGAACACGCAGTTCGTCACGCGGATCGGCCTGCGTCACAAGTTCTGATCGACGCGTAGCCCGGGCGACCCGCCCGGCGGCGCGCATCGTGTTTGCGCGCCGCCGGGACGGGCGACGTCAGATACTGATCGCGACGGGGCCGGCGAGCGGCGTGTAGCCGTCGTCGAACAGGAACCACGCATCGTATTGGCCCGATGCGAGCGCGCTGTTCGCAGTCGACGAGAACAGCAGCGAGCCGGTGCTCTTGGGCAGGTACGCCCACGACTTGTAGCCGCCCTTGGTCGGCTGCGCGCCGCGCGGATAGATGCCGACCCAGTTCTTCGGGCTGTGGCGCCACGGCGGCACGACGTAGTCGAATCGCAGCGTGCCGTACGACGCGCCCTGCGACGACAGTGCCGCGACGAACTTGCCGTTCGTATTGCCGATCGCCGAATCCGTCAGCAACGTGCCCGATTGCGCCTGGACGCAGCCGGCGATGCGGCGCAGGAAGCCAGGGTCGTTCGCATCGCGGATGCTCGCGTCGTACCAGCCGGCGTCGCCGTACCACGTGACGGTCTGCGTCGCGCCGGCCGGCACGCTGACCGACTGCGCGCTGTTCATTCCGTACGCGTTGTCGACGAGCTGGAACGTCGTCGCGCTGGCGCCGGCGGCATTGTCCAGCGTGATCAGCACGTTGCCGTTCTGCACGTCGTAGCAGAGGCTGACTTCGGCCGTCGAACCCGCGCTCCCCGCTGCGCCGATGTTGCCGCGCAACGTCTGCAGGAAGCCGTTCGGGCCGTAGATCGAGTAGTCGTAGCCGCCGCCCGAATTCAGCGCGAGTGCGTCCGTGACGCACGTGCCCGTGCCGGCGCCGATCGTGTAGTGCCGCGGTATCGTGCTCGTGCCATCGACCCACGCCTGCAGATGCACGGCGGCCGCGCCGGTATTCGTCATCGTCAGCCCGAGCGTTTTGCCCGAGCGGTTGACCTTGCCCTGGACGAAGAACTCGTACGGCAGCCGGCACGCGGGAGTGCGGCCGGCCGTTTGTGCCGGCACCGCGGTGGTGGTGGCAGGGGGAATCAGGACCGTCGAGCCGTTCGGGTCCATGTTGCTGGTCGCGGCCGGGATCGCGGGAATCGTCTGGTCCGGATTCGCGAAATCGAATGCCGAAGTGAGATCGCCGCACACGGCACGCCGCCACGGTGTGATGTTGGTTTCCTGCAGCCCGAAGCGCGCTTCGAGGAAGCGGATCACCGACGTATGGTCGAACACTTGAGAGTTGACCTTGCCGCCTTTCGACCACGGCGAGATCACGAACATCGGCACGCGCGGGCCGAGCCCGATCGGCGTGTCGCCGCTCGCCGAGCCGTCCGATGCGGCGCCGCCGCCCGCGACGAATTCAGCGGCGGTCGAGATCGTCGAGCGGCCGGTGCCGGCGGCGGCGCTCGCCGGAACGGCCGGCGGCACGTGATCGAACAGGCCGTCGTTCTCGTCGTACATCACGAGCAGCACGGTGCTGGCCCACACGGCCGGATTCGACGTCAGCGCATCGAGCACGTTGCTCACGTACCATTCGCCGCCGCTCGCGGCCCACGACGGATGCTCGCAATAGGCGTAAGGCGCGGCGATCCACGACACCTGCGGCAGCGTGCCGTTCGCGACGTCGGCCCGCAGCTGGCTGAAGAGATTCGTGTCGTATTCCTTGCCGCCGCCGGTCGGATCGATCTGCGTGCCGTTGAGCGCCGGCGCGAGCGGATCGTTGGCGCCGAGGTTCTGGTACTGCCGGAAGTTCAGGATGACGTTGTCGCCGTAGTTGCCGTTCCACCAGAGATCGCGCTTCGAGCCGTTGTATTCGCCGTAGCCGTGACCGGCATCGAGCCCGTTGCCCTTGTCCTGGTAGAACTTCCACGTGACGCCGGCCGTGTTCAGGCGTTCCGGCATCGTGGTCCAGCCGGTGCCGGTCATCGTGTTGTTCGTGTAGGGCGAATAGCCGGCGACGTTGCCGCAGCAGCCGGTCCACAGATACAGGCGGTTCGGGTCCGTCGGGCCGAGCATCGAGCAGTGGTACGCGTCGCACACGGTGAAGGCGCTCGCCAGCGCGTGGTAGAACGGGATGTCGTTCTGCGTGAAGTAGTACATCGTGCCGCTGGTTTTGGCGCCGACCCAGTTGTCGTAGCGGCCGTTGTTCCATGCGCTGTGCGTGCCATTCCAGCTGTGATCGAGATCGCCGTAGTACGTGTCGCCGTTCGCGACGCCGGAAACGGGCGGCGACGGGTTGAACGGAAACACGTAGGACAACGGCGCCGGCTGGCGCCACACCGGGTAGCCGCTGGAAATCACGACCGGCCGCGGATCGCCGAAGCCGCGTGCGCCGCGCAGCGTGCCGAGATAGTGGTCGAACGACCGGTTTTCCTGCATCAGGATGACGACGTGCTTGACGTCCTGCAGGGTGCCGGTGACGCTCGCCGCCGGAATCGACTGCGCGCGCAGGATGCTTTCGGGCAGCATGCCGGTCACCGCGGTGGCGCCGGCGAGTTTCAGCGCGTCGGCAAGGAACCGACGTCGTGTCGTGGGTGTGTTTTGCATGATCGCTCTCTGTCGTGGGTGACGGATGGGGCGTGCGTCGGTCAGTGGCACGCGGTCGCGCAATGCACGACCGGCGCGGACGCCGAGGCCGGCGCCGATGCCCGCGCGGCGGCGATGTTGCCGGCCGGGCTCGAGTCGCCGTCGCCGCAACCGGCCAGCGTGCACAGGAGCGCGATCATGAAAACGCCGCGCCAGTGCGGAATACGGCTTGCCGCAGGGCGAGGCGGGACGGCTCGTGGATGATCCTGATCGAGTCGGATTCCTGAATGATTGGAATGAATGCTGCGTATTCCGTATTTCATTTCCCCTCCAGACATGAAAATGGACAGCAGAGCATATCGCCCGAATCAGAACAACTTCATGACAGGCCAGCCGCGCGTGCCGGCCACCCCGGAAAGCTTCGCGTCGGGATTGGTCGCGACCGGATGCGTGACGTAGTCGAGCAGCGGCACGTCGTTGATCGAATCGCTGTAGAAGTAGGTCCGTTCGAAATCGGAAGCCGCGTAGCCGAGCGAGGCCAGCCACGCGGCCGTGCGCACGATCTTGCCTTCGCGGAAACTCGGCACGCCGATGCTGCGCCCGGTGAACCGCCCGGCCGGCGTGCCGTCGTCGGTGTCGAGCTCGATGCCGAGCAGATGCTCGATCCCGAACTCGGCCGCGATCGGTCGCGTGACGAAGACGTTGGTGGCCGTCACGATACAGCAGAGGTCGCCGTTCTCGCGATGCCGGTCGACCAGCGCGCGCGCCTGCGGCGTGATGGCCGGCCGGATCACTTCGTCCATGAACTGCGCATGCCAGCGTTCGAGCTGCTCGCGCGGGTAGCGCGTGAGCGGCGCGAGCGTCACGGCGAGATACGCGTCCATGTCGAGCGTGCCGGCCGCATAGTGGCCGTAGTGCTCGTCGATCAGCGCCGTGTGCGCGTCGTCCTCCTGCCCGACCCGCGTGATGAAGCGGCTCCAGGCCTGGTCGCTGTCGAGCGGCAGCAGCGTGTGATCGAGGTCGAACAGCGCGAGATTCTTGTGCATGAGTGGTTCCTTGTATCGCGTCGTCACGCGCCGATGAGTTTGTCGATCGCGTCCTTCGCGTTCTTCCCGTCGATGGTCGTGACGCCGTCGAGCCACTTCGACAGCACGCCGGGGTTCTTCTTCGCCCATTCCTTCGCGACCGCGATCGGGTCGGCGTGATTCATGATCGGCACCATCAGCTGGTTCTCCTCGTCGGTCGTGAATGTCAGGTTGGTCAGCAGCCGGCCGACGTTCGGGCAGCGTTCGAGATAACCGGGCGAGACCAGCGTATAGACCTTCGCGGAGCCGTAGTTCGGGCCGAACACGGTGTCGCCGCCGTCGAGATACGCGATCTTGTATTGGAGGTTCATCGGATGCGGCTCCCACGCGAGGAACACGATCATCCGGTGCTCCTGCACCGCGCGCGTCACCTGCACGAGCATCCCGGCTTCGCTCGATTCGACCAGCTTGAAGCCGCCCAGCCCGAACTCGTTCTTGTCGATCATTCGCTGGATCAGGGCGTTGCCGTTGTTGCCCGCGCCGATCCCGTAGATCTTGCCGTCGAGCTGGTCGCGAAACCGGGCGATGTCGGCAAAGCGCTTGAGGCCCTTGTCCGACGCGTATTGCGGCACGGCGAGCGTGTAGCGCGCGCCGACCAGGTTCGGCTGCGGCAGCAGGTGAACGGCGCCGGCGTCGACGAACGGTTTCACCGTCGGCGTCATGCTCGGATCCCAGTAGCCGAGGAAGGCATCGATCTGCGCCTTCTTCACGCCGGCCAGCACGATCGGCGGCGACGCGATCGTCTTGGTGGCCTCGTAGCCGAGCCCGTCCAGCAGCATCATCGCGACGCCGGTGGTGGCCGCGATGTCGCTCCAGCCGACGTCGCCGAGCGTCACCTTCCTGCACACGTCGCCTTCCGACGCGTGAGCGGGGGCCGTTGCCAGCGCCGTCAGCAACGTTGCAGCCAGCATCCATGCCTTCTTCATCATGTCGGTCTCCTAAGCAGTGTTCCGGATCGTGTTACCTGATTGGTCTGACGATTGATCGTATGGATCGGATGAAACAAACAAACTTGGGTCTGGCTTTGTCGTTTTGCGTACCGTATATTAGAACGCACAAAATCGCAAGATCGCACAAAAATACAAATCGTCGGGTGGCCCGTGCGACGTGGGCGGGACGAGGGCAGGGAAAGTCGGGGCGGCCCGTACGGGCTGCGCGTCATCGAGTGGAACCGCAGGACAAGGAGACTTCGCATGATCAGTCAGCTGGAAATCATTGCCCGCCTGTTGCTGGCGGCCTTGCTCGGCAGCCTCGTCGGCATCGAGCGCGAACGGCTGTCGTGGGCGGCCGGGTTGCGCACGCACATGCTGGTGGCTGTGGGGGCCGCGCTCGTGATGGTCGTGTCGGCGTTCGGCTTCGCCGACATCCAGGACGCGAAGAACGTGTCGCTGGACCCGTCGCGCGTCGCCGCGCAGGTCGTGTCGGGCATCGGCTTTCTGGGCGCGGGGTCGATCATGCTGCGCGGCGAGATCATCCGCGGGCTGACGACCGCCGCGAGCCTGTGGGTCGTCGCGGCGGTCGGGCTCGCCGTGGGCGGCGGGATGTACGTGGCCGCGATCGCCGCTACCGCGATCGTGCTGGCGATCCTGGCCGGGCTGAAGCCGATCGAGAAGCGCTTCTTCGCGACGCGGCAGCGCTGGGGCGTGCGCATTCTCGCGAGCCGCGGCGCGGTGAAGCTCACGTCGCTGCAGGCGATGCCCGGCATCGACCAGGCACGGATCGTCCGGTTCATCATCGAGCAGGACGACGCGACGCCCGACGACGATCGCATCCACGTGGTGTTTTCGAAGATGACGAGCGGCGAGTTCCAGGTGGCGCGTCAATCCCTGCAGACCCTCGCCGGCATCAAAAAATTGGAGGAAAGCGCTGGGTAGACGGTCATTCGAATAATATTGACGAACATTTCCGAGGACATTTCATGTGGCAAGAAGAGCGATACCAGAGGATTCGGCTTCTGTTATCGAAGATGCAGCGCGTTTCCACCGACCGGATCATGGCCGAGCTGAACGTGTCGCGCGAAACCGTGCGCCGCGATCTGGTCGACCTCGAGGCGCTCGGTGAACTGAAGCGCGTGCACGGCGGCGCGGTGCAGGTCGGCGACGAAGCGCCGATCGCCGAGCGTGCGCAGACGCACGTGAAGGCGAAGCTGGCGATCGCCCGCGCGGCCGCCCGGCTGGTGTCGGGCTCGCAGACGCTGTTCATCGACGCGGGCACGACCACGACGCTGCTGGCCGAGGAACTGGCGAAGCTGTCGGGCCTCACGATCGTCACGAATTCGATCGACGTCGCGCTGAAGATGCGCTCGGGCGACCCGGCGCAGGCGAAGAACGAAACGATCCTGCTCGGCGGGATGATCGGCAGCCGCGCGGCGGCGACGGTCGGCGACGGCACGGTCGCCGAAATCTTCCGCTATCGTGCCGATCTCGCATTGCTGTCGCCGGTCGGCGTCGACCACGTGCGCGGCGCGACGAACTACGACCGGATGGAAACCGAAGTGGCGCGCGCGATGGTCAGCAACGCGGCGGAAGTCGCGATCCTCGCCGATTTCAGCAAGCTCGGCACGAACAGCCGGATCGGCTTCTGCGAACCGGCGCGGATCGGCACGCTGGTCACCGACCAGAAAGCGGAGTCGGTCGACAGCTACAAGAACATCCGGAAGGTCATCAAGAACATCGTGCTGTCCTAGGCGGCTGGCGGGCATCGTCGCGCGCGTGCCCGAGGGCTGAACCAGGCAGGTGGGCCGCCGGCATTCGCCGTGCCGGCCATCGTGTATGCTTGCCCGCATCGATCTAACGGCGGACAACATGAAGACTTCGGCACACCCCAAGCCTGAGGTGCGGTTCAGGATGCGTATCCAGCAGGCCGACACGATCGCGCTCGGCCCGGGCAAGGTCGCGCTGCTCGAAGCGGTGCGCGAGCACGGCTCGATTTCGGCGGCGGCGCGCAGCCTGAACATGTCGTACCGGCGTGCGTGGCTGCTGATGGACGAGCTGAACCGTTCGCTGAAATCGCCGGCGACGGTGTCCGAGCATGGCGGCCAGAGCGGCGGCGGCAGCGTGCTGACGCCGGTCGGCGAGGAAATCATCCGTCTTTATCGCGGGATCGAGGCGCGCGCGTACGCGGCTTGCGCGGACGAGATCGCCGCGCTCACGAAAATGGTGCGGCGCTGAAGGGTGCGTCGCGCTGACGTGCGCGCCGGCCTACCCGTGCCGCAGGCAGAAGCGTGACGACGTATCGCTCGCGGCGGCATTCGGCATGATGACGTCGCGTGCCTGCGCATCGAGCCGCCCGATCAATTCGACGAAGCTCGCCACGCTGGCGGTCCGCAGCGGGTAGTACGCGATGTGATGCCGCTCGCAGGTGCGCTTGAGCAGGTTCATCGAATCGTGGTCGATGCAGTCGACCGGAAACACGACCATCCGCGCGCCTGGCAGCGCCGCGGCCAGCAAGCCCTTGCGATCCTCGATGCCGCCGTCGTGCAGCGTCACTTCGCCGCCCGCGGTTTCGACGATCCGCCGGATCGCGCGGTTCGAGCCGGGCCGTCCGCCGACATAGACGACGCGCGTGCCCCGCAGTATCGACGGCGAATGCGCCGCGTGCTCGGCCGGGTCGTCTGTCGACGCCTGCACCGCCTGTTCGAGCGCGCTTGCTTCGGCGCGCAGCGTCTTGACCATCGCCATCAGGTCGTCGAGCCGCGCGCGCATTGCACGGGCGCTTGCCTGTTCCGCGGCGATCCGCTGCTCGGCCGCCTCGCGGCGGCTCGTGTGCAGCGCGAGCCGCTCGTCGCGCGCCGCCAGCGCTTCGCGCAACGCGTGTACTTCGTCGCGCAGCACGCGTTCGGCCGCAAGCGGTTGCGCGTGCCGGTGTGCGTGGAGCGCACCCCGCTCCTGCAGCGCCACGTCGCGCTGCGTGCTCATTTCGTGCAGGCGTGCCTGCTGTCGTTCGAGCTTCGCGTGCAGTTCCGCGTTCTCCCGTTCGAGCGCGACCAGCCGCCGGATATCGGCGCGATTGGCCGCGCCGACCAGATGCGACAGCATGTGCACGTCGCCGAACGCGACCTGGCGCACGGCCATCGTCGCGCGCGGATGCGTCATCAGCGCCCAGTACGCCGGGGGAATGTCGCCGCTCGCGAGCGCGTCCTTCCAGCGCGCGACGAGTGCGTCCGCGTCCTTCGCGCCGTCGAATGCGCGGATCGCTCCGGCATAACGCTCGTCGAGCGCCTTGTGCAACGCCTTGGCGCCGGCCGTGCCGCCGATCGCGAGTTCGACGGCCGCGTGATGGATCTCCAGATCGGTCGCGCGCTGACGGTCGACATCGGCGAATTTCGGCACCAGCTTGCGCAGTTCGTGCGTGGTCAGGCACGTGCCGATGATCGAGCAGTGCAGGTTCGCGTCGAGTTCGGACAGGCGCGCGCGGCGCGTCAGTTCGACCTGTTGCGCGCGGGACGGCGCGCAGCAGGCGTCGATCCGCGTGCCGGCTGCCGCGGGCGAATGGCCGCCGGGCGACGAGAGGTCCGCCGTGCGGGCCAGGCGAAAGGGCGGAGCGTGCATGTTGACCTCGATCCGGCACGATCGGGCCGGAGACGGATGCGCGAAAGATGGCTCGAAATATACCACGGAATATAACGAGGCCGATGCCGGGGAAATACCGGGCAACGGGGATCGCGCGGTCAGCAGAGCGCCGTTGAACGGTCGATCGGCTGCGGCACGACGGCAGGCGCAGCGGGCGGAACCGAGGCCGATGCCGAGGCCGGCGCATGGCGCGCGATCACGGATTCGACGCACAACCCGACGAACAGCACGTCGACGCGTTCCAGCGCGATGACCGCGCGGCGCATCGCGGCCTGGTCGTTGCTGAACGCATCGGAAAACACGTCGTCGCGCGTGCGTTCGAGGCGGCGCGCGTGGCCGATCGCGCGTTCGAGTTCGGAGAGCCGCGTGAAGCGGGCAGTGCGCGCTTCGTGTTCGAGCATCGACAGCAATTCTCGAAAGCCCATGGCCGACAGTGCGTCGTCCGGCATGGCTTCGGCGTGCGCGGCCGAGAACATCCGGATGAAACGTGCGACGCTGCCGCGCAGGCGGCGGAACGCATCGACGACATCGGTGACCTGCTGCGCCCGCGCGTCGCTCGACAGCGGCTTGAGCGCGCTGATCTTGCGCGCGAACGGCTGTTCCCGAGCGCTGTGCAGCGGGGTGCGATCCGTCGCCGTGCGGGTCATGATGGTGCTCCGGGTATGCAGGTCTCGATATATTCTACGGAATAGATCGAATTCGCAAAAAAAGGCGATACCGTCGCCGCGCGACACGGTATCGCCCACGACCCGAACGGCCGCACCGGTCAGTCGATCGCGCGCATCGCGTGGCGCAGTTCCTGATAGCTGCGCAGCCCCGCGACGCCGAGTTCGCGCCCGATCCCGCTGAGCCCGAAGCCGCCCCAGCACACGTGCGGGTAGATCAGCTGCGGCGCATTGATCCACACGAGCCCCGCGCGCACGCGCCGCTGGAACCGCCGTGCGGCGGCCGCATCGCGCGTGACGACGGTCGCGACGAGCCCGTAGCGCGTGTCGTTCGCGAGCGCGATCGCTTCGTCATCGGTGCGGAACGATTTCACGCACGCGACGGGGCCGAACACTTCGTCGGTCCATAGCGGGTTGTCCGCGGCCGGTTCGGCGATCACGACGGGCGCCATGAAGAAGCCGGCGCCGCCGGCGTCCGCGACGCGGCCGCTGAACGCGATGCGTGCGCCCGCATCGACGCCGTGTTCGAGCATCGCCTCGACTCGCGCGCGGTGCGCGGCGGAGATCAGCGGCCCCATCGCGACCTGGTCGGTGCCCGGCGGCGCGACGACGAGCGCGCGCACGGCCGTCTCGAACGCGGCCATGAAGCTGCGATAGAGGCTGTCGTGCACGAGGATGCGCGCGGTGGCCGAGCACATCTGGCCGGCGTTGGTGAACGCGCCCGCCACGGCGAGCGACACCGCGACATCGAGATCGGCATCGTCGCGCACGATCAGCGACGACTTGCCGCCGAGTTCGAGCGTCACGCGCTTCATGTCGATGGCCGCGGCCTGCATCACCTTGCGGCCGGCCGCCGTGCTGCCCGTAAACGAAATCTTGTCGATCAGCGGATGCGCGGTCAGCGCCGCGCCGATCTCGGCGTCGCCGTTCACGACGTTGACGACGCCGGCCGGCACACCCGCTTCGATGACGATGTCGAGCAGCGCGTGCTCGGTCGGCGACGTGAGCTCGGACGGCTTCAGCACGACCGTGCAGCCGGCCGCGAGCGCGGGCGCGAGCTTCCATGCGGTCGTGACCATCGGGAAATTCCACGGCATCACCAGCGCGGCGACGCCGACCGGATCGTGGAAGCGTTCGGCCGTGACGCCATCGCTCGGCAACGCAACCGGTTCGGCCGCGAACAGCGCCGGGTCTTCGCACAGCTTCGCGTAGTACGCGAAGGTCGCGACGACATCGCCGACATCCGCGTCGGCCTCGAACGGCGGCTTGCCGCTCACCTGCATCTGCAACGCGGCGAGACGCTCGCGCGCGGCGTCGACCCGCCCGGCGATCGCCGCGAGCACGCGGCCGCGCTCGGCGGGCGGCGTATCGCGCCAGCCGGCGAACGCGTCGCGCGCGGCGCGCACCGCGGCGTCGACGTGCGCGGGCGTCGCGAATTCCTGCCAGCCGATCGTATTGCCGGTCGATGCGTTGAAGACCGGCGCGCCGATCGTGTCGGAATGCGTGCGCACCGGCTGGCCGGCGATGCGCGCGGCGGGCAGCACGAACGGGTGCGTGGAACGGGAAAGTTCGGCGGTGGACATGACGGTCATCCTGTCGATCGGGTTAGCGGTAGGCGACGCCCGGCATCACGCAGAGCATTTCGAACGCGAGGTTCGCGCCGGTGAGCGCGGTGGTGCCGGCCGGATCGTACGGCGGCGATACTTCGACGAGGTCCGCGCCGACGATGTTCAGGCCCTTCATGCCGCGCACGATCTCCAGGCCCTGTTGCACGGTCAGGCCGCCGATTTCCGGCGTGCCGGTGCCCGGCGCGAACGACGGGTCGAGGCCGTCGATGTCGAAGCTCAGGTACACCGGCGTGTCGCCGACGCGTTCGCGCACCTGCGCCATCAGCGGCGCGAGCGACTTGTTCCAGCAGTCTTCCGCCTGCACGACGGTGAAACCCTGCTGCCGGCACCAGTCGAAATCGTCCGCGTGGTAGCCGGTGCCGCGCAGGCCGATCTGCGTGACCTTGTCGCATTGCAGCAGGCCGTCTTCCACCGCGCGGCGGAACGGCGTGCCGTGCGCGATCTTCTCGCCGAACATCGTGTCGTTCACGTCCGCGTGCGCATCGACGTGCACGACCGCGACCTTGCCGTACTTCCGGTGCAATGCGCGCAGGATCGGCCACGCGATCGTGTGATCGCCGCCGAGCGTGATCGGCCGGCAGCCGTTCGCGACGATCGCGTCGTATGCCTCCTCGATGCGGCGCACCGAGTCCTTCAGGTCGTACGGGTTGGTCGCGACGTCGCCGATGTCGGCCACCTGCAGCGAATCGAACGGCGCGGCGCGGGTGGCCATGTTGTACGGGCGCAGCAGCACGGATTCGGTGCGGATCTGGCGCGGGCCGAAGCGCGCGCCCGAGCGGTTCGACGTGCCGAGATCGAGCGGCACGCCGACGAAGCACGCGTCGAGGCCGTCGGTCGTCGTGGCCTGCGGCAGCCGCATCATCGTGGCGATGCCGCCAAAGCGCGGCATCTCGTTGCCGCCCATCGGTTGGTTCAGTTCGCGGGGCATGGGGCCGTCTCCTCTTTCTGGTGTCAAGCGATCGGCCGATGGTAGAGGAGAACGCACGCGCGAAGATCCTGAAGTCGCAACGTTTACATCGACCGGGCTCGATGCAAGTGGCGCCGCCGCATCGACGCGGCGCGACCGAACGCGGCGGGGCGGGTCAGCGCGGGATGGCCGGCGGTGCGTCGTCGTCGTGCGCTCCGGCGGCGGGAAGCGCGGCTGCCGCCGACCCCCATGCGGCGAGTTCGCGCTTGGTGCGCACGCCGAGCTTCGCGAAGGCACGCTTCACGTACGACTCGGCCGACGCGACGCGCACGCCCAGAATCGCGGCGGCTTCGGGCACGGTCTTGCCGGACAGCAGGTGCTTGCAGGTCTCGTATTCGCGTTTCGACAGCTTCACGTCGCCGGCCGCGAGCCGCGCGTCGAATTGCGCGAGCGGATGGACGTCGGGCGTCGGGTGCGCGATGCGCCGCGCGGCGGTGGTCGACGCATGCAGCTCGAGCAGCGGGAACAGCACGTCGCTGATGTTGCGGAAGCGGTTCATCTCGGCGAGCGTGAACGGCGGACGGTCGCGGCCGCGCTCCAGCGCGATCGAATGCTGCGAATAGCGCGTGCCGCGTGCGAGCACGCATTCGTGACCGATATGCACGTCGTCGTAGATCCGCTGGCGGAATTCGCCGGGCGGGATCGCCGCGATGTCGCGCACGACCAGCATCGTGCCGGTCTTGCCGCGCAGCCCCGCGAACAGCGGGTCGCTGTCGAGAAAGCGCTCGTAGTAGAGCGTCATCACGTCGGAGATTTCGGTGGCTTCGGTCCCGATGCCGCTGCTGCCGATCCATTCGCAGCGGTAGCCGGTGGGCATCGTGCCGTCGACGCGCGAGCGTTCGACGTGCGCGACGTCGAGCGGCACGACGTCGTTCAGCAGTTGCGTGAGGCGCGGCACGAAATGCGGCGTGCCGACCGTCTCGATCAGCTCGCCCAGCGCCTTGAACGACACGTTGAAATGGTCGTCGTCGCGGTGGAAGGGGTTCACGTTGAGCAGCATGCGGGTCCCAGGAACCGGCCCTTGAAGCGGCGCGATTGTAGCGATCCGCGCCCGAAAAGGTCATTAGGGGAATTACCGTACGGAGTCCTGCTGCCTCGCGTACCCCCGAAAACGCGGCTTGTCCCCCCCGAAGGGGGGCATACCGGGGCAGTGTAAATGAGTAACTTTGTCTCTGCTTTTTTCAATCGAGAGACGAAAGATTCAGATGACCAAACTGATCAAGGACATCCTGCCGCTGGGCGCAGGCGTGGGCGAATTCACGAAGCTCGACTTCGGGATGGACGAAAGCGACTGGCGCGCGGCCGAAGGCAAGAGCGGCAACTACATCGTCGGCTGGTGGGAGGGCAAGGCCGGCTCGGTGGAGTTTCCGGAAACGGCAGCCGACGAAGCGGTGTGGCTCGTCGAGGGCCGGATCGCGCTGACCGACGTCGAGGGCAATCGCAAGGAATTCACGCCGGGCCAGGGCTATCTGCTGCCGGCCGGTTTCGCGGGCCGCTGGGAGACGATCGAGGACGCGAAGAAGTTCTACGTGCTGCTCGAGCAGTCGTGATGTCGGAAACCGCCGCCGCGGCGTCGTCGTCCGTGTGACGCGAACCCGGCGGCGGTTTCGTTTTTCGCGTGTGATGGCTGGGATCATGGAAATGGAAGTCAACGAAGCAAAACGGACCGCGCCGGTCGACGCGCACGCGCTGCGCGGCGCGCCGGTCGCGCTGGGCGTCGAAGCGGCGCTCGCGAATACGAAACTGTTCCCGTACTGGCTCGACAACCCGGCCGCGCCGGCCGCCGAGCCGGCCCTCGTCGGCGACGTGACGGCCGACCTGCTGATCGTCGGCGGCGGCTTCACGGGGCTGTGGTCGGCCGTGCAGGCGAAAGAACAGATGCCGCACCTGAACGTGGTGCTGATCGAGGCCGGCAAGGTCGCGCACGGCGCATCGGGCCGCGCGGGCGGGATCATCTCGACGTCGGTGATGCACGGGCTGCCGAACGCGGTGCGCGTGTTCCCGAACGATATCGCGCAGCTGGAAGCGTTCGGACACCGCAACCTCGACGGTTTCGAGGAAACGCTGAAGCGTTACGACATCGACGCCGACATCGAATGGAACGGCGAGATGACGGTCGCGGTCGATCCCGGGCACCTCGTGCACCTGAAGGGCGACTATGACCTGCATCGCGAATACGGCCACGACGTCGTGCTGCTGAACCGCGACGAAACACTCGCGCAACTGAATTCGCCGCTGTTCGCGGGCGCGCTGTGGTCGCGCAACCGCAGCGGCATCGTGCATCCGGCGAAGCTCGCATGGGGGCTGAAGCGCGCGGCGCTGCAGCTCGGCGTGACGCTGTACGAGCACACGCCGCTCACGAGCGTGACCGACGAAGGCAGCACGGTGTTCGTGAAGACGCCGAAGGGCAGCGTGCGCGCGCCGCGCGTCGTGTTCGGCAGCGGCACCGCGAAGGTCGGGATTCCCGACATCAACCGGCGCGTGATGCAGGTGCGCGACCACGTGCTCGCGACCGAGCCGCTGACGGACGCGCAACTCGCGCGGATCGGCTGGAAGAATCGCCAGGGCGTGTACGACACGCGCACGCAGCTCAACTACTTCCGGCTGACGAAGAACAACAACATCATCTTCGGCGGCCTGGTCAGCTATCACTTCGACGGCGACCCGGAGCCGCATCAGGACGGCCGGCGCGAAACCTACTACCGGCTCGCGGAAGCGTTCTACCGCACGTTCCCGCAACTGAGCGACGTGCGCTTCTCGCATGCGTGGGGCGGCCCGATCGACTACTGCTCGCGCGGCTCGGTGTTCGCGAAGCGCTATCTCGGCGACAAGGCCGTGTTCGTCGCCGGCTATACGGGCTTCGGCGTCGCGGCGAGCCGGTTCGGCGCGTTCATGGGGCTGAACATCCTGTTCGACCGCGACAGCCCGGAGCGCAAGCTCGACATCGCGAACCAGAGCCCGAGCTACATCCCGCCGGAGCCGATGCGCTGGGTCGCCGCGAAGATCACGTTCCATGCGTTCGACGGCGCGGATGCCGAAGGCGGCTGGAAGCGTGCGTGGATCAGCGGCCTCAAGGCGATGGGCTTCCCGATGTAAGCGACACGGCGGCCCCGCGCGGGCCGCCGCCATGACACGCTCCCCCGAGGAGACGGTCCGCACGGCGGACACGGAGAGAGACACCCCATGAACGTTGTGAACCTGCAGGATGAAGCGCGGCAGGAAAGCGCGCTGTTCGTCGTCGTGATGCTGCTGCTCGGCATGCTCGGGCCGACGGTCTTTCTCGGTCTGCCCGCGATCGTCGGGCAGGTCGAGCGCCATTGGGGCTTCGGCGAAGCGGCGCTCGGGCTGTCGAGCTTCATCGAGGTGCTCGGCGAATCGACGGGCACGCTGCTCGTCGCATTCGTGCTCGGCCGCCAGCCGGTGCGGCTCGTGCTCGCGGGCGCGGTGACGCTCGCGGCCGGCGCGAATCTCGGCACGCTCGCGACGCACGGGCTCGTCGCGTATTCGACGTTGCAGTTCGTCGCGGGCGTCGGGTCGGGCGGGCTGAACGGCATCGCGCTGCGCTACCTGTCGTATTCGCGCGCGCCGGAGCGCAATCTCGGGATCATGCTGATGGGGCAAGTGATGTGGAGCATGGTGCTGCTCGCTTATATCTTCCCGCTGCTGAGCGGCACGTGGGGCGCGTATGGGGTGTTCGGCTTCGTGGCCTGCGTGCTCGGCATGTTCGTGCTCGCGACGCCGCTGTTTCGCCGCGGCGAAACGATGGCCGCGCCGACGCCGGCCGGCGCCGTCGGCGGCATCGACCGCAAGGGCGCGATGCTCGTGCTGTGCGCGCAGCTCGCGCTGTACGGCGGCGTCGGCGTCGTGTGGACCTTCCTCGAGAAGATCGGTACCGATGCGGGCCTGAGCGGCCGGTCGGTCTCGCTCGTGCTCGGCGTCGCGAACGTCGCGAGCCTCGTGATCTGCGCGGCGATGCCGAAGCTCGGCGCCGGCGCGGGCCTGCGCCGCTGGACGCTGATGAATCTCGGCGGCTGCGCGGTCGCGGCGGTGCTGCTCGCGATGCCGGCGTCGGTCGCGACGTTCACGCTCGGCGCGATCGTGTTCATCGGCTGCTGGACCGGTGGCGCGCTGCTGATCTACGCGACGATTCCGCAGTACGACCTGATCGGCAAGTCGGCCGCGCTGTCGCCGGGCTGCGTCGCATTGGGCTATGGCGTCGGCTCGGTCGCGGGTGGCTCGCTGATCGAACGTGCGGGCACGCAGTCGGCGCTGTTCGCGGCGATCGTGCTGTGCGCGGTCGCGTTCCTCTGTTACGGGCGGCTGCGGCCGGCCGTGTTCGGCATGGCGCGCCCGCTCGCGGTGGCGCCCGAGTGACGGTTGCGACGCGCGCCGCTGCCGATGGCGGCGCGCGTCAGGTTCGGTTCATCGGCGAAGGCGGTCAGGCAGCGCGCGATTCGCGCCGTGCCGGCCATGCGTACACGGGCAGCGGCTTCCAGCATGTTTTCGAATACCACCGATCTCGATCTCCGGCTCATCCGGGTCTTTCTGGCCGTCGTCGACGCACGCGGCATCACCGCCGCCGAGGCGTCGCTCGGCGTGCGGCAGTCGACCATCAGCACGCAGCTGTCGGCGCTCGAAGCGCGCGTCGGCTTCAAGCTGTGCGATCGCGGGCGCGGCGGCTTTCGCCTGACGTCGAAGGGCGAACGTTTCGCGGCCACCGCGCGCACGCTCGTCGCGGCGACGTCCGAATTCGTCGCGCGCGTGCGCGACATCGACCGCAAGCTGGTCGGCACGCTGTCGATCGGCTTGATCGGCCAGGCGCCGCTCGTCGAGAACGCGCGCGTGGCCGACGCGATCGGCGCGTTCCGCCAGCGCGACCAGGCCGTCACGTTCGCGATGAAGGTCGCGTCGCCGCAGGAGCTCGAGGAAAGCCTCGTCAACAACCAGCTCGATCTCGCGATCGGCTATTTCTGGCATCGCGTGCCGGGCCTGCTCTACACGCCGCTGTTCACCGAGCAGCAGGTGATCTACTGCGGGCGCGGGCATCCGCTGTTCCATGCGTCGCGGCCCGTGACGGCCGACGATCTGCAACTGCACGACTGGGTATGGCGCACCTATCCGGTGCCGGAGGAGCAGTATCCGCTGCCCGAGCGGCGCGTGACCGCGAGCGCGGACAGCATCGAGGCCGCGACGATCCTGATCCTGTCGGGCGGCCATCTCGGCTACCTGCCCGCGCATTACGCGGAGCCGTTCGAGCAGCGCGGGCTCGTGAAGGCGGTCGGCCGCGCGACGTTCAGCTTCGACGTGCCGCTGCATCTCGCGATGAAGCGCAGCACGAGCGACAAGCCGATCGTCGACGCGTTCTGCGAGGACCTGCTGCGCGCGTTCAACATCAAGGCGGCCGCGCTCGCCGCGTAGGTTCGCGCCCCGCGCTCAGCAGTCGACCAGCACCCAGTCGAACAGCTCGCGGCGCGTGCGCACGCCGAGCTTCGCGAACGCGCGCTTCACGTACGACTCGGCCGTCGACAGCTTCACGTCGAGCTGCTGCGCGGCCTCGGGCACCGAGCGCCCGCACAGCATCAGCCGGCAAATCTCATGCTCGCGGCGCGACAACTGCACGTGCTGCCGTTCGAGCCGCGCATCGAAGCTCGCCTGCGACGCGGCATTCACCGACACCGCCGCCACACGCCGCGCCGCACAGGTGCGCGCGTGCAGCTCGAACATCGGAAACAGCAGATCGACCATCTGCCGGAAGTGGAACAGCTCGTCCGTCGTGAACGCGGCCCGCTCGACCGTGCGCGCGAGGCCGAGCGCGTATTGCTGATGCGCATTGCCGTGCACGAGCAGGCATTCCTGAGCGATGCCCGGTTCGTCGAAGATGCGCCGGCGGAATTCGCCTTGCGCGATGCCGGCGACATGGCGCTGCACGAGCAGCGTCCCCGCCTTGCCGCGCAGCGGCGCGACCAGCGGGTCGGTCTGGCAGTAGTCCTGGTAATAGACGTCCATCACGCGCAGCGTATCGGCCGCGAAGCGCAGGCTGCCGCTGCCCAGCCATTCGACGACGAAGCCCGACGTACTGGCCGGGTCCGCGCGCCAGCGTTCGAGATGCACGGCGTCGGCGTCGATGCTGTCGTTGACGAATTCCGTGACCGCACCGACGAAATCCGGCGTGCCGACCGCGCGTAGCGTCGCGCCGAGCGTGTCGGGACGCACGCCGATCAGGTAGTGGCCGCGGGCGGCCGGGTCGGGCTGGAGAAGTCGCATGGTCGGGCGAGGCGGTCGGAGGGGACAGCGCGACGTTACGCGAACGCCGCGCACGCGTCAGCCGGGAATTCACCGGATCAACCGCGCGAATTTCGTGCGTTGTCCCCAAAACGACGACAAGACCGCGCGGCGGGCGGGCCGGAAATCGCAAAAGCCCCCGCGCCGGGGGGGCATACCGGGGTGAATCGTCTGCCTATAGTGAAAGCGCTTCGAAAACCTGACGACCAGAAAGGACAGGCCATGCAGATTCAACCGACGCCGGCCGCCGCGACGCCGGCGGATTTCGTTTTGACCCACGCGAGGGTTTACACCGTCGATCCGCACCGGCCGTGGGCGCAGGCCGTTGCCGTGCGCGACGGCCGGATCGTGCATGTCGGCGATACCGCGTCCGTGCACGCGTACGTCGGCGCGAACACGAAAGTCGTCGATGCGGCCGGCCGGCTCGTGCTGCCGGGCTTCGTCGAATCGCACTGGCACTTCGAGACGACCGCGTTCGCGTTCCAGGCGTTCGTCAACTACGAGGATCCGCACCAGGTGCTCGCCGCGTTACGCACCTACGTCGAATCGCATCCCGATGAGCCGGCGATCACCGGGATGGGCTGGGTGCAGGCGACGATCCCGCCGGCGATGCTGCGCAAGGAGACCCTCGACGCGGTGTGCGCGGATCGCCCCGTGTGCCTGCTGTCGACCGATTTCCATTCGATGTGGGTGAACTCGAAGGCGCTGGACATCGCCGGCATCGACGCGTCGACGCCACCCGTGCAGGAAGGCGCGAGCTGGTTCGAGAAGGACGCGGCGACGGGCGAGCCGACCGGGCTGATCGTCGACGGCGCCGCGTACTCGCTGCTGCTGCAGCGGATCAGCGCGGCCGGCCTGCTGCCGACCGGCATCGACCTGTATCTGAAATCGATTCCGCCGTGGCAGGAGAAGCTGTGCGCGGCCGGCGTGACGACCGTGTTCGACGCGGGCTTCTTCGATGCGAGCGGCGACCAGTCGCTGCTGTACGAGACGCTGCAGACGATGGAGCGCGCGGGCGACCTGAAGCTGCGCGTGGTCGGCAGCGTCGCGGTGATCGGCGAGATCGACGATCCGGTCGGCACGCTGGTCCGGTATCGCGAGCGGTACGATTCGCCGCTCGTGAAGGCGCGCGCGCTGAAGCTGTTTCTCGACGGCACCGAGGCGAACCACACCGCGTACCTGCTGGAACCGTATGCGGACCGCCCCGATACCTGCGGCGCGCCGACGATGCCGGCCGACACGTTCAATCGCTATCTGGTCGACGCGGATCGCGCGAACGCGAACGTGATGGTGCACTGCGTCGGCGACGCGGCCGTGCGGATGGCGCTCGACGGCTTCGACGCCGTCAACCGCACGAACCCGCCGCGCGATCGCCGTCATGTGATCACGCACGCGTTCCTCACGCATCCAGACGACATTCCGCGCTTTCGTCGCGCGGGCGTGATGGCGAACACGCAGTTGCAATGGGGCGTGGTCGACGCGTACACCGAGCAGTTGCGCGACCACTACGGCCACGAACGCTGGAGCAACATGTACACGTTCCGCACGTTCGTCGACGCAGGCGTGACGGTGTCGATCGGCATGGATGGCCTCGCGTGCCAGTGCCGCTGTCAGCACAAGCCGCTCGAACACATCGAGTCGGGCCATACGCGGCAGCTCGCGGGCGAGCCCGATGCGCCGGTGTTCCCGGACATCGCCGAGCGCCTGAGCATTCCGCAGCTGATCGCCGCGTACACGATCCACGGTGCGTACCAGCTCGGCATGGAGCACGAGGTCGGCTCGCTGACGCCCGGCAAGCGCGCGGATCTCGTCGTGCTGGAGCGCGACCTGTTCGAGGTCGGGCAATACGACATCGGGCGCATCGACGTCGGGCTGACGATGATGGGCGGCCGCATCACGCACGTGGGCGACGATTTCGGCGCGCGGACGGGCCTGCAGGCGTCGTGAACGGCGGCGGGCCGGCGATGCGGCGACGGAAGCTTTCAAGTCGCTTCCGTTGCCGCCGATTGTGCGGCGTGTCCCCCTGTTGGCAGGGCAGACCGGCCAATTTCCTCTGGCTACATTTTTCCGGACCGAAGCACGCGCCGCTCATCGCGGGCGGATCATGACATCGACGGAGGAAAACATGGCAGGGGACTGGAAACATCGGGTGAAGAACGCATGCGCGGCGCTCGCGCTGGGTGGTTTCGCCGGGGCGGGCGTGCCCGTCGCGCAGGCGGCGGACGTCGTCAACGTGTACAACTGGGGCAATTCGATCGGCAAGGCGACGATCGCGAACTTCGAGAAGGCGACCGGCATCAAGGTCGTCTACCAGGAGTTCGATTCGAACGAGACGCTGCAGGCGAAGCTGCTGTCGGGTACGTCGGGCTACGACGTCGTCGTGCCGTCCGACATCTTCTGGGCGCGGCAGTTGCAGGCCGGCATCTACCGCAAGATCGACCGAAGCCAGGTGCCGAACTACGGGCTGCTCGATCCGGACATCATGAAGGTGCTGTCGAGGGATGACCCGGGCAACCAGTTCGGCATTCCGTGGACGTGGGGCACCGACGGGCTCGGGATGAACGTCGAGAAGGTCAAGGCCGCGCTCGGCGCCGACGCGCCGCTCGACAGCTGGTCGCTGCTGTTCGATCCGAAGTACGCGAAGAAGCTGAAGCGCTGCGGCGTGTCGGTGCTCGATTCGCCGGTCGATGCGTTCGGGATGGCGTTCGTGTACCTGAAGAAGGATCCGAACACGACGAACCCGGCCGACTACCAGGCCGCGTACGAGCTGCTGAAGACGGTACGGCCGTACATCACGCAGTTCAATTCGAGCAGCTACATCAACGATCTCGCGGGCGGCGACATCTGCCTCGCGCTCGGCTGGTCGGGTGACGTGAATTCCGCGCGGATCGCGGCCGCCGCCGCGAAGAAACCGTATCGAATCAAGTACGTGATCCCGACCGAAGGCAGCGCGATGTGGTTCGACATGATGGCGATTCCGAAGGATGCGCCGCATCCGGACGCCGCGCTGAAGTTCGTCAACTTCGTGCTGTCGGAGCAGGAGAGCGCCAACCTGACCAACGACACGTCGTATCCGTCGGCCGTGCCGTCGTCGCGGCACCTCGTGCGCGCCGAGGTGACGAGCGATCCGGCCGTGTTCCCGCCCGCCGACGTGATCCGCCGGCTGAGCCTCAGCAAGCCGGTTCCGCCCGAGCTGATGCGGCTGCAGAACCGTCTGTGGACGAAGCTGAAGACCGAGTAAGCCGCCCCGCACACCCGCACCTCTTTCGCGCGCCCCGCCGTCGATCGCGGCGGGCGGGGGCGCGTGCGTCCCGACGACCACCGACACCATGAACATCAAACACATGACGGCGCTGTGCGCGCTCGCGTTCGACGCGACCGCGGCATTCGCCCATACACCGCACGCGACCGACGCGAGCCGGATGAAGGCATTGCAGGCGCAGGTCACCGCGCTGCAGCGGCAGGTGAACGCGCTGCGCGCGAGCATGCTGGCGGCGAAGCAGGCCGGCGCGGCAACGACCGCCACGACTGCCACGACCGCGGCGACCGCGACGACCGCGACGACGGCGACGACGGCGACGACGGCGACGACCGCGACGACCGCCGCATCGGCCGGCGCGAAGATCGGCACGATCAACACGGCCGCGGCCGCCGCGCAGGCTGCCGAGTCGGCGCCCGCGTTCACGAACGACGACCTGCAGCAGATGCGCGAGCAGATCGCGAATGCGTCGCTGAAGGTCGATGCGTTGCAGGAGGCGGCGACGACCGGCCCGCTCGCGGGCCTGAGCATCACCGGCTACGTCGATCCCGTGTACCTGTTCAACCGCGCGCAGCGCACGTCCGGCTTCCAGTTCCTGAACCACGATCCGGGCGCGTACGACTACTTCAACAGCACGATCGGCGACGTCTACCTCGACATCAGGAAGACCTTCGGCGTCGGCCCGATGGCGCCGTCGGCGGAGATCGTGATCCAGCCGAACCGCGGCTTCGGCAACGTGTTCAGCAATGCGCACGGCGGCATCGGCAACAACATCGTCACGCAGGCGCAGGTCAACGTGCCGCTCGGCACGACGCGCACGTTCGAGATCGGGATGATGCCGAGCCTCGCCGGCTACGAGGTGCAGCCGTCCAACCAGATGCTCACGCTCACGCACGGATTGCTGTACGACTTCAGCGAGCCGGGCAACCTGGTCGGTATCGGGCTGAAGGGCTCCAACGCGGCGATGACGCGCTTCTGGCAGGTCGTGATCGGCAACGAGGTGCTGCGCACGGCCGGCGCGATCGCGAATGCGGCGAACAACACGACGAAGCCGAACTGGACGCCGACGATCACCGCGCGCTTCGACAACGCGACGTCGACGGCGTTCGACTTCGGCCTCTCCGGGATGCTCGGCCGGCAGTCGCTGTTCTCGCCGTGCGCGGCGGGCGGCTACGGCTACCAGTGCAACGGCTCGTCGCCGACCGGCCTCTACAAGTACGTGGAAGCCGACATGACCTATACGCACGACAAGACGCAGATCAACGCACAGGTCGACTACGGCGAGCTGCAGAAGGGCGCATGGAACGGCGGCACGGCGCGCTGGTACGGGATGTCGCTGCTCGGCCATACGAAGTGGACGACGTCGTGGCTCGGCCGCATGGGCGCGACGCTGCGCTTCGACTACCTGAACAACGCGTCGAACGGCGGCGGTGGCACGAACATCCAGTACGGGCTCGCGGGCGGCAACCCGTCGGTGAACGGGTCGAGCGGCTTCGGCATCGATCCGTCGTGCTTCCAGGGCTCGGCGACGAACGGCACCGAGTGCAAGGGCGCGCAACGCTATGCGATCACGGCCGACCTGTTGTTCTATCCGACGCAACAGATCACCGTGAAGGTCGAATACCGCCACGACGCGGCGAATCATCCGGTGTTCCTGAAGAGCAACGGCACCTATGCGCGCAGCAACGACCTGGCCGGCATGCAGTTCATCTATTCGTTCTGACCGTTCCGACGGCCGGCGCGCGCCGGTTCGTTCGTGGAACGCATCACATGCCGGGCCGCGCGGGCCCGGCGCTCATTCGACACAGGAGGTTTGATCTTGAAGCTGCACACTTTCGCGACCGACGTCACCGATCCGCGCGAGCGGGGCCGCCTGATCGGCGCGCGCTTCGCGCCGGCGATCCGCGAGACGGTCGCGCTGTATCTCGCGTTCTTCCCGAAGCTCGGCATCGATCCGCAGCGCGCGCGGGCGATCGGCGAGGCGAGCCTCGCGGCGCTCGACGCATGGTGTCCGCGCCTCGCCGCCGAGGTGGAGGCGACCGCCGACGGCGCCGACCTGCCGCGCTGGCAGCTCGCGTGCCTGAACGCGCGCACCGAGATTCTCGCGACCGCGCCCGCGTCGGCCGAAGGCGAGTGCTCGACGACCGTGTACGCGCCGGCCGGCCCGCATGCGCCGCGCACGCTGCAGACGTGGGACTGGCACGACAGTCTCGCGCCGCAGGGGCTGCTGATGCGGTTCGCGACGCCGCAGCGCCGCACCGTCAAGCTGTTCACCGAATTCGGGATGCTCGCGAAGCTCGGCGTGAACGACGCGGGGCTCGGGCTGCACTTCAACATCCTGCATCACGCGAGCGACGACGATGGTGGCGGCGTGCCGGTGCACGCGATCGCGCGACGGCTGCTCGAGGATGCGACGACGGTGCCGGAGGCGATCGAGCTGGCGCGCACCGCGCGCGTCAGCGCCTCGACGGTGCTGACCGTGTTCACGCGACACGATGCGAACCCGCGCGCGGCGAGCATCGAGCTGAGCCCGTCCGGCGTCGGCGTGGTCGTGCCGCGCCCGGACGGCTGGCTGCTGCATACGAACCACTTCCTCGATCACGCGTTGAGCGGCGGCGAATGCATGCCCGACAGCTCGACCACGCGCGAGCGCTTCGCGCACCTGAACGCGGTCGTGGCGGGGATGACGGGCGCCGATGTGCGCGAACGCGCGGCGGCGATGTGCGGCGCGGCCGGCGACGCGGCCGTGGTGTGTTTCCACCCGGATCGGTCGATGCCCGACACCGAGCGCTGGGAAACGCTGCTGACCGTCGGCATCGATACCGACGCGTGCGCGCTCGACTACGCGGCCGGCAATCCGCACGACCTTGCGCGCGACGGGTTCATGCGGTTCTGACGCGGCGCGCGCGGCGACGGTCGGCAGGGCGGCACGGCGGCACGCGTGGGCCGCCGTTGTGGCGCTCAGGCGTCGATGCGCTCGACCTTGCCGACGAGCAGCCCGTACGACAGGCTGCCCGCGAGCGCCATCGCGGCGATGTAGGTGATCGCGCGCGAGAAGTCCGCACCGTCGACCAGCAGCCCGATCACGATCGGCGTCGCGATCGCGGACAGGTTGCCGACCAGGTTGAACACGCCGCCCGTGAGGCCGAGCAGCCGTGCAGGCGCGAGCCCCGACACGAGCGACCACGTGATCGACGCGAAGCCGTTGCCGAAGAATGCGATCGTCATGAACGCGATTACCCAGCCGGTCGAGCTCACGTAGTTCGCGCCGATGATGCAGGTCGAGATCAGCAGCCCCGAGATGATCGGCAGCTTGCGCGCGAAGCCCTGCGATGCGCCGCGCCGCATCAGCCAGTCCGACAGCACGCCCGAGCACAGCACGCCGACGAACGCGGCGAGGAACGGCAGCGACGCGAGGAAGCCCGACTTGATGAAATCCATCCCGCGATACTTGACGAGGTAGGTCGGGAACCACGTGAGGAAGAACCACAGCGTCGAGTTCAGCGCGAACTGGCCGAGGTAGATGCCCCACAGCTTGCGCCGGCCGAGCACGACGCCGAGGTCGCGCCACGTCGACGGCGCGCGTTCGCTGCGCGCCGCGACGCGGTCCTCCAGATCGACGAGGCCGCCGCCGTCGCGGATCAGCGCGATTTCGGCCGCGTTGACGCCGCGCAACGCGCGCGGCTCGCGATATACCGCGTACCAGATCGCGGCCCACGCGATGCCGGCGAGGCCGGTCGCGACGAACACCATGTGCCAGCCGAGATGCACCTGCAGCCACGCGAGCACCGGCGTGAGGAACGCGAGGCCGACGAACTGGCCCGACGTGTAGCCGCCGATCGCGCTTGCGCGTTCGCGGGTCGGGAACCACGTCGTCACCACGCGGTTGTTGATCGGGTAGGCCGGCGCTTCGAGCGCGCCCACCGCGAGGCGCAGCACGATCAGCCCGACGAACGAACCGGCGAAGCCGAGCAGCAGCGTCGCGGCCGACCACAGTGCGAGCGCGCCCGCATACAGCACGCGCGGCGAGACCTTGTCGACGAGCCAGCCGCCCGGAATCTGCATCAGCGCATAGGTCCAGCCGAACGCGGAGAACACGAGGCCCGCGCGAACCGGATCGATGTTCAGTTCCTTGAACAGCTCGGGCGCCGCGATCGACAGGTTGCTGCGGTCGAGATAGTTGATCACGACGGTGACGAACAGCAGCGCGAGAATCAGCAGCCGCTTGCGGCTCGGCGGCGTGGACGAGGTCGCCGCCGCGGTCGCGCGGGCGGCGGAATCAGATGCGGCGCCGGTGCGCGCGGATGCCCGCTCCGGCGGGTTGGCATGGGTGCGTGACGCGGATTGGGCCACGGTCGTCTCCTGTGTTCTATGCCCCGGCTGGCGCTCGCGAACGAGGTGGCCGAATCGAATGGCGTTGGGGCGAACGTTAGAGCCGTGGCGCGGCGTGCGTCAACATTTGGGCAGGTATCCCCATTAATGGGACGTTTGCCGTTCAATATATGGGAACGTGCCGACAGGCGCGGACCGGCGTCGTCACGAAAGAGCGCAAGCAGGCGAACGGTCAGCCGCCCGTGCTGTCGTCGCGATAGCCGCTCTTGCCGACGAAGATCTCTTTCAACGCAGCGCGCAGCGTGCCCGGATCGTACTGACCGGGCGCGAGATGGATCACGTAACGCGTCTGGCCGTCGAGCCGCGCGGCGATGCCCGGTTCGATCTCGACGTCGATCGTGTCGTCGGTCAGACACACCGACAGATCCTTGACGCGCACGTTGAGCTGGTCGCGCACCATCACTTCGATCCGCGCATCGTCCGGAAAGCGCGACAGCGCGAAGCAATAGTCCTGCTCCGCATCGTGACAGTAGATATTGGCGAAGCTTTCGTCGTCGTCGAGGTCGGACGTGGCCGTGCCGACGGTAGCGTGAAGTTCCTTGACGTCCTCCTCTCCCGAAAGAGAGAGGATTCCCACACCTGGCGATGCACGTCCGCATCGGAGAATGTTCAACGCAGCGTTGGTATCTCGATCATGCTCGACACCACATCTACTGCAGGCCCACTCTCTTATTCTCAGTCCCGCGATACCTTTCGGCCGCGTCGTGCTGTCTTTCGACCCGCACGACGAACAGGACTGGGTAGAACCGCTTTCGTCCACTTCCTCGAACGTGGCTCCGTGCGCGATCGCTTTGTAACGGAGCTTGTTTCGGAAGGACGACCAGGATGCGTCGTAGACGCTCTTCGCCATCCTGGTTCTGGCGAGTTTGACCGCCGACACGTTGCCGACCGCGATGTAATCGAAGCGCCGCACCAGATCGAGCGCGAGCTTGTGCTGGAAGTCGGCGCGGGAGTTCGCGACCTTGGCGTGCAGCTTCGCGATATGCCGCTTGTGCTTGCGTGCTCGCTGCGCTTTCGCCAGCTTCTCCGCCGCGCGCCGACCGAACTGGTCATTGGGCAGCTTCTCTCCGGTCGAAAGTGTGGCGAAGTCTTTCAGGCCGAGATCGATGCCGACGCCGGAACGGATCGGGCGGGCCTGCACATCCGGCATCTCGATCACGATGTTGAGAAACCAGTTGCCGCGTGCATCCTGCGCAAAGTTGGTCCCGTCCTTGATCTTGCCTTCGGGAAGCGGTCGGCTGTTGAACACGCGAAACGTGTTGCCGGCGAAACGGAACGCGTCACCCTCGCGCTTCAGGTCACGGCCCTTCAGCGGCACCCAGCCCAACGATTTCCTGCCGCGATAGCGCAGGTAGGGCCGACGGCGCTGACTGCGCGACTTCGCATATTGCTCGCACGTCGCGTTGACCGTGCCGGAGTGAATACCGAGTTCCTTGCTGCTGCCGGTCGTGAGCACATTCAAGTCGAAACCGGTCGGCCACTTCTTGTTCCACTTCAGCGCGTGCTTCTGTGTGTCGTTGCAGAAGTTCCAGACGTAGTTCACCACACGGCTCTGCTTGTTGAGCAGTCCGTTGAGCGACTTCACCCGGTAGCGATAGACAAGAATCATGTAGGTGATCCTATCCCGTGGAAGAAGCTGTCTGTCAACAGCACGCCTTTCTTCCCCGTCCTGAAGTACGGGGTTTCTCGGAGCAACTGATGAACGTAGTTCCTGCCGAAGGGTTATTTGTGAGCATACATCGTCGTTTCGGTCTCAGCCGCGGTGTCGGGCATCGCGTCGGCCTGCACGTCGCGCGCTTTCAGCCACAGCCCGAATTCGCGCATCACGTCGACTACCGGCCGCAGCCGGTCGCCGTCCGCGGTGAGATCGTACTCGACGCGCACCGGCACTTCCGGATAGACGGTTCGCCGCACGAGCCCCGCGTCTTCCAGCGCGCGCAGGTCGAGCGTCAGCATGCGCTGCGAGATGCCCGGCATGTCGCGCCGCAGGTCGCTGAAGCGGCGCGGCCCGTCGAGCAGATACGACACCAGCAGCAGCCGCCAGCGGCCGCCGAGCATGCGCATCGCTTCTTCAACGGAACATCCTGTCGCACTCGTTTTCATCGCGCCGAATCCTGGTCGGTAAATTTTTTGTGACTACGGCACAAACGACTGCCGTCTTCTCAGCCATGCGCCGATGCGAGATATTAGCGCCCGCGTCGCGGCGAATCGATACATGGACACCCACGAAGGAAACATATGAAGCTCTATCACGCTCCCGGCAGCTGTTCGCAGGCGATCTGCATCGTGCTGCGCGAAGCCGATATCGACGCCGAGATCGTCAAGGTCGATGCGCGCAAGCATGTCGTCGAAGGCGGCCGCGATTACTACGACGTGACCGAACTCGGCTACGTGCCGCTGCTCGAACTCGACGACGGTACGATACTGCGCGAAGGGCCGGTGATCGCGCAGTATCTCGCGGACCAGCGCCCGGACGCCGCGCTCGCGCCCGCTTACGGCACGCTCGCGCGCTACCGGCTGATGGAATGGCTGAACTTTCTCGGCACCGAGATCCACAAGGGTTTCATCCCGCTGCTGTATGCGGTGCAGGCGGGGAAGTACGTCGAGCCCGTGCGGCAGAAGCTAGACGGCCGCTTCGCATGGATCGACCGCCAGCTCGACGGCAGGACGTTCGTCACCGGCGACACGTTCACCGTCGCCGATGCGTACCTGTTCGCGTTGACCGGCTGGGGCAAGGCCGACTGGATGCGCTCGGTGTACAACGCGGATATCGACCTGAGCCGGCATGCGCATCTGCGTGCGTGGTACGAGCGAGTGCGGGAGCGGCCGGCCGTGCAGGCGGTGCTCGCGGCGGACAAGCTGTTGCGATGACGCGCAGCCGCCGCAGCGGGGAGGGCGCGTCGTTTCGCCGTAGCGACGCCGCGCCATGCCGCAACAGTGCGCGCTATAATCGCCGCCATGAAACTGCTTCGGACCTTCATCCTGCTGCTGCTGTGCGCGGTGCTGCCCATCACGGGGCTGGCAGCCAGCGGCCTGACCGGTGAATGTCCGATGCAGCACACGATGTCGATGGACGCGGACACGGGCATGAACATGGCCATGTCCGCCGAGATGAGCGATTGCGATTCGATGCAGCCGCCATCCGCCGATCACGCGAAGGCCAAAGCCAAGGGCATGGCCTGCAAGGTGACGGCCCAATGCCAGTTCGGCAGTCTCTACCACCCGGCCGCCCGCGCCGACGTCAACCGTCCCGCTGCATTCGCCAGCACGATCGTCTTCCACTACACGCAGTCCGTCCCGGCTCGCGACCCGAACGGGTTGTGGCGCCCGCCACGCATCAACTGATCCCGATTTGACCGGTTCGCCGCGCACGCGGTGAGGTTCGTCCTGCGCGCAGGACGTGGAATCCCTTTGGATTCCGATTTGGGGTTACACCATGTCATTCGTTTTCCGCACGCTGCGCATGCCGCGTGCAGGTCGGCGCGCGCCCGTACCGTGGGCCGCGCTGCTGGTGGCGGGCGCCGTTCACGCGCAACCGTCGCCGCTGACGCTGGACGCCGCGCTGCAGTCCGCCACCGATCGTTCCGCGTCGATGCAGGCCGCGCAGGCTTCCGTGCTCGCGCGTTCCGAAGCGGCCGTCAAGGCCGGCCAGTTGCCGGACCCGATGCTCAAGGCCGGCATCGACAACCTGCCGGTCAACGGCGGGCAGCGCTTCACCGTCGGCCAAGACTTCATGACGATGCGCCGCATCGGCATCGAGCAGGAATGGGTGTCCGGCGACAAGCGGCGGCTGCGTACCGCGCTGGCCGACGAACAGGTCGGCCGCGAGCGCGCCGGCTATCTGATGCAGCTCGCGGCCGTGCGCCGGCAGACTGCGACGGCGTGGCTCGATGCCATCTATGCGAAGCAGGCGCTCGCGCTTCAGCAGGCGCTGCTCGGTCACATGAACCATGAACTCGACGCGACGCAGGCGTCGTATCGCGGCGCAAAGGCGAGCGCGGGCGACGTCGTGCAGGCCCGCGCGATGCTCGCGCAGACGCAGGACCAGGTGCTCAAGGCACAGCAGGCGTATCGCACCGCGCTCATCGCGCTGGCCCGCTGGACGGCGGTGCCCGTGACGGATGTGGCCGGTACGCCGCCCGCGCCCGAATCCTTCGTATCGGCGTTGCCGCCGGACGAACTGCGCCTGTCGCAGCCGGCGCTCGTCGCCGCCGCGGACGACATCGCGGTGGCCGAAGCCGACGCCGCGGTCGCGAACAGCGAGCGCAGCCCCAACTGGACGTGGGAAATCGCGTACCAGCAGCGCGGCGGCGCGTATTCGAACATGGTGTCGGTCGGCGTCTCGATCCCGCTGCCGCTCAATCGCAAGAATCGCCAGAACCGCGACGTCGCCGAAAAGGCGGCGCTCGCGACGAAGGCGCGCCTGATGTACGAGGACACGCTGCGCCAGGTACAGGCCGACATCCGCACGCAATCCGACATGCTGGCGAGCGGCCGCGAACGCATCGCGAACCTCAGCGCCGCGCTGTTGCCGGCCGCCGACCAGCGCGTGCAGCTCGCGACGGCGGCGTACCGGGCCGGCACGGGGTCGCTTGCCGACACGTTCGCCGCGCGGCGTGCGCAACTCGAAGCGCAATTACAGGTGCTCGACCTCAGGCGCGACGTGTCGCAGACCTGGGCACAGCTCGAATATCAGGTCGTGCCGTCGGCGATGGCCGCCACGCAGTGAAGGAGACGCTCATGACAAGGCAATCACTGATGCGTGCGGCGCTGATCGCGTCCGCCGGCGCGGTGCTCGTCGGCGCCGGCTATTTCGCGGGCGTCCGCCATGCGACGAACGGCGCGGTGACGGCCGCCATGCCCGCCGCTGCGCCGTCGGGTGTGCCGGCTCAGCAGGCCGCGCGCAAGGTGCTGTACTGGCACGACCCGATGGTGCCGGACCAGCACTTCGACAAGCCGGGCAAATCGCCGTTCATGGACATGCAGTTGCAGCCGGTCTATGCGGACGAAGGCGGTGGCGCGACAGGCATCCGGATCGATCCGGGCCTGCAGCAGAACCTCGGCATCCGCTATGCGACCGTGCGTCGGCAGCAGACGGCGGCCGGCTTCGACGCGGTGGGCACCACGCAGTTCGACGAAGCGCGCGTGGAGGTCGTGCAGTCGCGCGTCACGGGCTACATCGACCATCTGTATGCACGCGCGCCGATGCAGCGCATCGCGAAGGGTGCGCCGGTCGCATCGCTGTTCGTACCCGACTGGCTCGCGCCGCAGGAGGAATATCTCGCGCTGAAGCGCGGCGGCATGGACGGCAACCTGCTCGATGCGGCGCGCGCACGAATGCGCGCGCTGTCGATTCCGGACGGGATGATCGCGACTCTCGATCGCACCGGCCGCGCCCAGACGCACGTCGTGCTGAGCGCGCCGGAGACGGGCGTCGTCAGTGAGCTGAACGTGCGCGACGGCGCGATGGTCGCGCCCGGCCAGACGCTCGCGAAGATCGCCGGGCTGGCGACGCTGTGGCTGATCGTCGAGGTGCCGGAAGCGCTCGCTTTGAACGTGCAGCCGGGAATGTCGGTCGACGCGACGTTCGCGGGCGATCCGGCCCGGCATTTCAGCGGACGCATCCGCGAAGTGCTGCCCGGCATCAGCACGGGCAGCCGCACGCTGCAGGCGCGCGTGGAGATCGACAACGCATCGCTGAAGCTCACGCCCGGCATGCTGATGCGCGTGCGGGTCGCCGCGAAGGAGACGGTGTCGCGCCTGCTCGTGCCGTCCGAGGCCGTGATCGCGACCGGCCAGCGCACGATCGTCATCGTGAAGCTCGGCGACGGCCGGCTCCAGCCGGTGTCGGTGACGGTCGGCAACGACGTCGGCGGCGACACGGAAGTGCTCGGCGGGCTGAACGAAGGCGATACGGTTGTCGCATCGGGGCAGTTCCTGATCGATTCGGAAGCCAGCCTGAAAAGCGTGCTGCCGCGGCTGGAGCGGGCGGCAGGCGCAAGCTCGGCCGCATCGTCCGCGACGGCAAGCGCGCCGGTGTACGAAACCACCGGCAAGGTGGAGAAGGTCACCGCCGACGACATCACGTTCTCGCATCAGCCGGTGCCGGCGCTCGGCTGGGGCGCGATGACGATGGCGTTCGGCAAGCCGTCGGTGCGCGCGTTTCCGGACGTGAAGCCGGGGCAGACCGTGCGTTTCGCGTTCACGCAGACCGACGACGGCTACCGGCTGACGAAGGTCGAGCCGCAGGGAGGTGAGCGATGATCGCGCGCATCATTCACTGGTCCGTCCATCACCGGTTTCTGGTGCTGCTGGCCACCGTGCTGCTCGCGGCATGGGGCGTGCATTTGCTGCGGCAGACACCGCTCGACGCATTGCCCGACCTGTCGGACACGCAGGTGATCGTGAAGGCGTCGTATCCGGGCAAGGCGCCGCAGGTTGTCGAGGATCAGGTGACCTATCCGCTGACGACGACGCTGCTCGGCGTGCCCGGCGCGAAAACCGTGCGTGCGTACTCGTCGTTCGGCGACGCGTTCGTCTACGTGCTGTTCGACGACCGCACCGATCCGTACTGGGCGCGCTCGCGCGTGCTCGAATACCTGAGCCAGGTGCAGAGCCGCCTGCCGGCGGGCGCGACCGTGTCGCTTGGGCCCGATGCGACCGGTGTCGGCTGGGTATACGAGTACGCGCTCGTCGATCGCACCGGCCGTCACGATCTCGGCCAGTTGCGCGCGCTCAACGACTGGTTCCTGAAGTTCGAACTGAAGGCCGTGCCGGACGTCTCCGAAGTCGCGAGTATCGGCGGCATGGTGCGCCAGTACCAGGTCGTGCTGGACCCGGACAAGCTGCGTGCATACGGCATCACGCAGGCGGCGGTCGCGGAGGCGCTCGGCAAGGCCAACCAGGCCTCCGGCGGCTCGGTCGTCGAGCTGGCCGAGTCGGAGTACATGGTGCGGTCGTCCGGCTACCTGCGCACGCTCGACGATTTCCGTCACGTCGTGCTGCGCACCGACGACACCGGCACGCCGGTCTTGCTCGGCGACGTCGCACGCATCCAGGTCGGCCCGGCGATGCGGCGCGGTATCGCGGAACTGAACGGGCAGGGCGAAGTGACGGGCGGCGTCGTCGTGATGCGCTCGGGCAAGAACGCGTTGACGACGATCGACGCGGTGAAGGCGAAGCTCGCCGACCTCAAGCGTTCGCTGCCTGCCGGCGTCGAGATCGCCACGACCTACGACCGATCGCAACTGATCGCGCGCGCGGTCGACAACCTGACGGACAAGCTGATCGAGGAATTCGTCATCGTCGGTGTCGTCTGCGCGGTATTCCTGTTCCATCTGCGCAGCGCGCTGGTCGCGATCCTGTCGCTGCCGCTCGGCGTATTGGTCGCGTTCATCGTGATGCGCTACCAGGGCGTGAATGCGAACCTGATGTCGCTCGGGGGGATCGCGATCGCGATCGGCGCGATGATCGACGCGGCGATCGTAATGATCGAGAACGCGCACAAGCATCTGGAAGCGTACGACCACGCGCATCCGGGCGAGCCGATCACCGCCGCGCGTCGCTGGGAGCTCGTCGCGGCATCGGCGGCGGAAGTCGGGCCCGCGCTGTTCTTCTCGCTGCTGATCATCACGCTGTCGTTCGTTCCGGTGTTTTCGCTGGAAGGGCAGGAGGGCAAGCTGTTCGCGCCGCTGGCGTTCACGAAGACCTATACGATCGCGGCCGCCGCCGGGTTGTCGGTGACGCTGGTGCCGGTGCTGATGGGCTATCTGGTGCGCGGCCGCATTCCGCACGAGCACGCGAACCCGATCAATCGCGTGCTGATCCGCCTGTACCGGCCGCTGCTCGAAGCGACGTTGCGGCGCCCGTGGGCCGCGATCGGCGTGGCAGTCGTCGCGCTCGTGCTGACGGCCGTGCCGTTGTCGCGGCTCGGTGGCGAATTCATGCCGCCGCTCGACGAAGGCGACTTGCTGTACATGCCGACCGCGCTGCCGGGCATCTCGGCGGACAAGGCGAGCGAACTGCTGCAGCAGACCGACCGGCTGATCAAGACCGTGCCCGAGGTCGACACGGTGTTCGGCAAGTCGGGTCGCGCCGATACCGCGACCGACCCCGCGCCGCTCGAGATGTTCGAGACGACGATCCGCTTCAAGCCGCGCAGTACATGGCGGCCGGGCATGACGCCGGAGAAGCTCGTCGACGAACTCGACCGGACGGTGAGGGTGCCGGGCCTGTCGAACGTATGGGTGCCGCCGATCCGCAACCGGCTCGACATGCTGTCCACCGGGATCAAGACGCCGGTCGGCGTGAAGATTTCCGGGCCGGACCTGACGGGAATCGACGCGATCGCGACGCAGGTCGAGGCCGCCGTGAAGCGCGTGCCGGGCGTGACGTCCGCGCTCGCGGAGCGGCTGAACGGCGGCCGCTACGTCGACGTCGACATCGATCGGCTCGCCGCCGCGCGTTACGGGCTGTCGGTGGCGGATATCCAGTCGGTCGTGTCGTCGGCGATCGGCGGCGAGGACGTCGGCGAAGTGATCGCCGGGCGCGAGCGTTTCCCGATCAACATCCGCTATCCACGCGAGATCCGCGATTCGCTCGACAACTTGCGGCAACTGCCGGTCGTCACCGCGCGCGGCGCGCAGATTCGCCTCGGCGACGTCGCGCGTGTCGCGATCGCCGACGGGCCGCCGATGATCCGCAGCGAGAACGCACGGCTGTCCGGCTACGTGTACGTCGATCTCCGCGGTGTCGACCTCAGCACGGCGATTCGTGCGATGCAGCAGGCCGTCGCGCGGCAGGTCGCGTTGCCGCCCGGCTATTCGATCGCGTGGTCGGGACAGTTCGAGTATCTCGAACGCGCGGCGGCGACGTTGCGTACCGTCGTGCCCGTCACGCTCGTCGTGATCTTCGTGCTGCTGTTCGTCACGTTCGATTCGGCGGCCGACGCGTTGCTGCTGATGTCGACGGTGCCGTTCGCGCTGGTCGGCGGATTCTGGCTCGTATGGGCGCTCGGCCATGCGGTGTCCGTCGCGACGTCGGTCGGGTTCATCGCACTGGCGGGCGTGGCGGCCGAATTCGGCGTGGTGATGCTGCTGTACCTGAAGGGCGCGCTGCAGCGCCGGCTCGATGCCGGCGAACCGCTGACCGATGCGTTGCTGCTCGACGCGATTCGCGAAGGCGCGGTGCTGCGCGTGCGGCCGAAGGCGATGACGGTCGCCGTCGTGCTCGCCGGCCTCGTGCCGATCATGATCGGCCACGGCGCCGGTTCCGAAGTCATGCAGCGCATCGCCGCGCCGATGGTCGGCGGCATGGTCACGGCGCCGCTGCTGTCGATGTTCGTCATTCCCGCCGCGTGGCTTCTGCTGCAGCGCCGTCGTGCGCGAAGCGCGGGCCGAGCGCGGCATTCCGAGGCAGTTCCTTCCGGCACGAACGTGCCATCCCTTCCCACCGGAGAATCACGATGAAGATGAATCAATTGATCGCTGCTGCAACCGCTGTCGTCGCGCTGAGTGCTTTCGCGGTACCGGCGCTTGCCGCCGGCGAGATGTCGAACATGGACATGTCCGGCATGAAGATGTCGTCGGACGGCGCGGCGGAATCGAACGCCGCGCTGACCGACGCCGAAGTGAAGAAGGTCGATGCCGCGAGCGGCAAGATCACGTTGAAGCACGGCGCGCTGCAGAACGTCGGGATGCCGCCGATGACGATGGCGTTCAAGGCGAAGGATGCGGCGATGCTCGCGCAAGCGCATGCGGGCGACCAGGTCAAGGTGCGGATCGAGAAGGTCGACGGCACGTTGACGATCGTCAAACTCGTCAAGGGTTCCTGATCGGCGGGATGCGGGCGTCGCAGCCGCCGCCCGCATCCGGCGCCGTGAAGCGCGCCGCGCCGACGTGTTGGTCGGCCGGCGCGCCCGACCGGCGTTTAGCGCGCCAGCGTCACCGCCAGATACCCCACATAACCCGCGCCGTTCGCGAGCAACGCCCAGATCGCGAGCCCGCGCGTGCGCGCATTGATGCGCAGCCAGGCCGCTGCCGCGAGCGTGATGATCACGCCGGTCAGCACTTCGGGGCGCGGCTCCCACGGCGTCAGCATGATGCCGATCGCCGGCAGCAGCGTGCCCTGGAACACCATCGCGCCGGTGATGTTGCCGAACGCGAGCGTGTCCTTCCGGCGGCGGATCCACAGCACGCTGTTGACCTTCTCCGGCAGTTCCGTCGCGATCGGCACGATGATCAGCGACAGCAGCAGCGCCGACACGCCGAGCACGTGCGACACGCCTTCCACGCCGTGAATGAAGCCCTTCGCCCCGCCCACCAGCAGCGCGACGCCGATCAGCAGTTGCAGCACGATCGTCGCCAGGTTGGTCGGCAGGCCGATGCGCGACAGGAACATCGCGTGCGGCGCCTCGGTGCCGTGCCCGGCATCGACGAGCCCGGTCGATGCACGGAACGTCATCACGACGTACATCACGTAGAGCCCGACCAGCATCGCGGCGAGCAGCGCGCGCACGGCCCAGTTGTGATGCGGAACGAACATCGCGACGGTCGCCAGCGAGAACGCGGCGAGGAACGTGTTCATGTCGCGCACGAAGCCGGTGCGTTCCGGCGTGATCGTGCCGCGCAGCCCGCGCGTGCGGATCACGGCGAGCGTCATCAGGAACGTGGTGAGCGTCGCGAGCATCAGCGGCGCGCCGAGAATCGCGCCGACGCCGATCTCCTCGTTCACGGCCTGGTTCGACGTGCCGCCGGCCAGCGCGAGCAGCGGCACCATCGTTTCGGGCAGCGCGGTGCCGACGGCCGCGAACAGCGAGCCGGTCACGCCTTCGGAAATCTTCAGGCGTTCGCCGAGATGTTCGAGCGCATTGGTGAAGACTTCGGCCGCGACGAGGATCACGACCAGCATGAACGCCAGTTCGACAAACATGAAGGTCATGCGGCACCTCCGCAGGTAGCGGTGGCGTGGGCAAGGCGAGCAGGGAGGAACATGGGGACTCCGTGGTCGGACGCTGACGAACCATGACACATCCGCCGACGTCCGACCAGGAACGACGCGATGTGCCGATGGTCTCGCCAAGCCGATCAGGCCGAACGCGCCACGGCCGCAGGCCGAGTGTGTTGACGCGTTCGCTTTCCGGGGGCGGAAAGCAGGCTACTCCCCAAAGACGGAGAGCAGTCTAGCCGAGCGGTTTTCTTTCGACAAGCCTTCGTCTCGAAAAAAATATACCCCTCCACCCTATAGGGGCAGCCTTCCGAAGATATACTCCCCTACCCTATACAGGAGCCATCGATGAGTCATACCGTCCGCGAGAAACAGAAGCTGCTGAACCGCGTGCGCCGTATCAAGGGACAGGTGGAAGCGATCGAGCGGGCGCTGGAAGAAGAGCGCGGCTGCAACGACGTGCTGCAACTGATCACGAGCTGCCGCGGCGCGATGAACGGCCTGCTGGCCGTCGTGCTGGAAGACCACATCCGGTCGCATCTCGTCGATGCGGACACGCCCGATGCGCACGAGGGCAGCGCGACCGAGCAGCTGATCGAGGTCGTGCACAGCTATTTCAAGTAACCGGATGCAAACATGAACGAATTCGACGGCGCGGCGGCGGGCGGCGCGCACAGCCACGCATTTCTGGGCGCCGCACATGCGCGCAACGAGCGGAAGACGTGGATGGTCATCGGCCTGTGTACGGCGATGATGATCGCCGAGATCGTCGGCGGCACGCTGTTCGGCTCGCTCGCGCTGGTCGCCGACGGGCTGCACATGTCGACGCATGCGGGCGCGATGCTGATCGCCGCGCTGGCCTATACCTATGCGCGCCGGCATGCCGACGATCCGCGTTTCGTGTTCGGCACCGGCAAGCTCGGTGACCTCGCCGGTTTCACGAGCGCGATCGTGCTGGCGATGATCGCAGTGCTGATCGGCTATGAGGCGATCGCGCGCCTGCTGGCGCCGGTGCCGATTCACTTCGGCGAAGCGATTCCGATTGCGGTGCTGGGACTTGCCGTGAACCTCGCGAGCGTGTGGCTGCTCAGCGGCGACCACCATCACGGGCATGGTCACGGCCATCACCATGCGCACGGGCACGACCGTCACGATGACCATGATCATGACCACGACGACGCGCACCACGCGCATCATGCTCACGGTTCGCACTCGGCCGCGCATCACGACCACAACATCCGGTCGGCCTACGTTCACGTGATCGCCGACGCGGCCGTATCGGTGCTGGCGATCGTCGGCCTGCTGCTCGCGCGCGCGTTCGGATGGGTCTGGATGGACCCGCTCGCGGGCATCGTCGGCGCGCTGGTGATCGCCAACTGGGCGTACGGGCTGATGCGCGATACGGGCAGGATCCTGCTCGACGTCAACGTCGATCGCAAGCTGACGGACAACGTTCGCCGTGCGATCGAGGCGCTCGGCGACACGGTCAACGATCTCCATGTGTGGCGCGTGGGCCCCGGGCACATGAGCGCGATCGTGTCGGTCGAATCGGCCGACACCGCGCGCGATGCACGTTTCTACCATGCGCTGGTCGCGGGCTTCGACGGCGTGTCGCACGTGACCGTCGAAGTGCTGACGCCCGCGAAGGCGGCCTGATCGTGGCCGTGAAATCGCCGTGTATCGAGCTGTGCGAGTTCGACGGCCGCACGGGCTTTTGCGTCGGCTGCCTGCGCACCCGCGACGAGGCGCGCGACTGGAAGAAGCTGACCGACCATCGCCGGCACCAGATCCTCAACGACCGCACGCGCCGGCAGGCGAAACTTCGGCGCGATACGGCGGAATAGCGAGCGCGCACGCACGGCGTGCGGTCGTGTCACGGGACTGCAGTAGCATCACAGGCATTCGGCATCTGGATTCCTGAACCGGAGCGACCCATGCAGACCGACTCATCGACCGGCATTCTTCGGCAGATTCCACGCAGCGTGTGGGTGCTCGGCTGTGTCAGCCTGCTGATGGACGTGTCGTCCGAAATCATCCACAGCCTGTTGCCGATGTTCCTGATGGCGGGGCTCGGCGCGAGCGCGACGACGATCGGCCTGATCGAGGGGATCGCCGAGGCGACGTCGCCGGTCGTCAAGGTATTCTCCGGCACGCTGAGCGACTATCTGCGCAATCGCAAATGGCTCGCGGTGACCGGCTACGCGCTCGGCGCGCTCAGCAAGCCGCTGTTCGCGATCGCGCCGACGATCGGCGTCGTGGTGACCGCACGCATCGTCGACCGCGTCGGCAAGGGGATTCGCGGCGCGCCGCGCGATGCGCTCGTCGCCGACGTCACGCCCGTTCACCTGCGCGGCGCCGCGTACGGGTTGCGCCAGTCGCTCGATACGGTCGGCGCGTTCCTCGGGCCGCTGCTGGCCGTCGTCATCATGCTGGTGTGGCGCGACGATTTCCGCCTCGCGTTCTG
Organism: Burkholderia sp. 9779_493; assembly: GCF_015712215.1. Lineage (NCBI taxonomy): Bacteria > Pseudomonadati > Pseudomonadota > Betaproteobacteria > Burkholderiales > Burkholderiaceae > Burkholderia > Burkholderia sp. 9779_493. Next base: position 47,365 of record NZ_JACCQA010000024.1, on the reverse strand, counting down.
GCTGGCCGTGATCCCGGGCGTGCTCGCCGTGGCGCTGCTCGCGTTCGGCATCGACGAACCGGCGCGTGCGCCGGGCGAGCCGCGCGTCAATCCGATCCGCCGCGAGGTCGTCGCGCAACTCGGCGCCCGCTACTGGTGGGTCGTGGCCGTCGGCGGCGTGTTCGCGCTCGCGCGTTTCAGCGAGGCGTTCCTGGTGCTGCGCGCGATGGGCAGCGGCGTGCCCGTCGCGCTCGTGCCGCTCGTGATGGTCGCGATGAACGTCGTGTACGCGTTGTCCGCTTACCCGTTCGGCAAGCTCGCCGATACGATGAGCCACACGACACTGATGGTGGTCGGGCTCGTCATGCTGATCGCCGCCGATATCGTGTTGGCGCACGGCGCGCACTGGCCGGCCGTGCTCGTCGGCGTCGCGCTGTGGGGGCTCCATATGGGCATGACGCAAGGGCTGCTCGCGACGATGGTCGCGCATGCCGCGCCGGCCGAATTGAGAGGGACGGCGTTCGGCGTGTTCAACCTGATCAGCGGCATCGTGACGCTCGTATCGAGCGTCGTCGCGGGCTTCCTGTGGGACCGGGCCGGTGCTGCTGCCACGTTCTACGCGGGAGCGGTGTTCAGCGCGGCGACCATCGCGCTGCTCGTGTGCGTTCGCACGTCGTTCGGCACGGTGCAGGATCGCTAGCCGCACGACGCGGCGGCGCACGCGCTAACGATCGGTGCCGCGCGGAAAATAAAGCGCGAACGTCGTGCGCCCGTCGCGGCTCGCGACCTCCACCTTGCCGCGATGCAGCTCCATGATCGACTTCACGATCGCGAGCCCGAGCCCCGCGTTGCGCGCCGCGCCGTGCCGCGACGAATCGATCCGGTAGAAGCGCTCGAAGATCCGCTCGACCTGTTCGGGCGGAATCGCGGCGCCGCGGTTCGTGACTTCGACGACCGCGTAGCCGCGTTGTACGGACACGGCCAGCTCGATCGTCGACGCGGCGTCCGCGTGTTCGAGCGCATTCGACGCGAGGTTGCTGACCGCACGCCGGAACAGCGTCGCGTCGGCGAGGACCGGTGCTTCGCCATGCACGTCGATGCGCACGCCGGCCTCGTCGGCCAACGCCTGGAAATACGACGCGAGCCGGCGCAGTTCGCTGCCCGCGTCCAGTTCGGCGGTCTTCAGGTGCTGCCGCGCATTGTCGGTGCGCGCGAGAAACAGCATGTTCTCGATCATCCGCTGCAGCCGTTCGCATTCCTCGATGTTCGATTCGATCAGCGCTTCGTATTCGTCGACGGTGCGGGCGCGCGACAGCGTGATCTGCGACGAGCTGATCACGTTCGCGAGCGGCGTGCGCATGTCGTGCGCGAGATCGGACGAGAACTGCGACAGCCGCACGAACGCGCGTTCGAGGCGGTCGAGCATCCGGTTCACCGACGTGGCGAACTCGCGCAATTCGACCGGGCCGCCGCGCGCGTCGAGGCGTGCGTTCAGGTTGTGCGCCTCGATGCGCGACGTTTGCCGGCCGAGGCTTTCGACCGGGCGCAGGCCGCGCGACGCGACCGCGTAGCCGAGCGCGCCGACCAGCAGCGCGCCGACGGCCGCCGCGAGCCAGATGTCGACGCGATAGCTTTCGAGCAGCGACTGCCGATCGGCCGCGGTGCGCGCGAGCGAGACCTCGATCGCTTCGCCGGACGGCAGCGTTTCGCGCGCGTACACGCAGCGCGACGTGCCGATGCCGGGCGGCGCGCACGTGAACGGCCCATCGGCGCTGCCAGCCGGATGCGGCGCCGAGATCACCGATGCGAGCGTGTTGCCCGCTTCGTCGGAGTGCTCGACGAGCGGCTGGTGTCGCGCATCGTAGATGCCGAGATAGACGCCCGGATGCGACAGCAGCACGTCATGGAACACGGCCGGGTCGGCGCGCAGCGCGGCCGTCGAGCCGCTGGCGCGTGCCAGTTGCAGGAACTGGTTGAGCTTGGCGGAGATCTCGATGTCGTCGCGCCGCGTCAGTTCGGCGGACAGCGAACGGTAGAGATACGCGCCGGTCAGCGCGAACACGAGCGCCGCGACGGCGGCGAACGCGAGCGTCAGGCGCCGCAGCAGCGAGTACGACGCGGGGCGCGCGGTCACGAACGATCCTCGAGCACGTAGCCCATGCCGCGGATCGTGTGGATCAGCTTCTTCTCGTAAGCGTTGTCGATCTTCGCGCGCAGGCGCTTGATCGCCGCATCGACGACGTTCGTGTCGCTGTCGAAATTCATGTCCCAGATCTGCGACGTGATGAAGGTGCGCGTCAGCACCTCGCCTTCGCGTTCCGCGAGCAGCTGCAGCAGCGCGAATTCCTGTGCGGTCAGGTCGATGCGGGCGTCGGCGCGCCGCACGCGGCGCTTGAGCAGGTCGATTTCCAGATCGGCGACGTACAGGACGTCGCGCACGTTGCGCGGCGCGCGCCGCAGCAGCGAGCGGATACGGGCGAGGAATTCGGCATACGCGAACGGCTTGAGCAGGTAATCGTCGGCGCCGAGTTCGAGCCCGGCGACCTTGTCCTCGATCGCGTCGCGGGCCGTGAGCAGCAGCACGGGCGTCTGCTTCTGCGCGCGCAGCCGCCTGAGCACCTCGAAGCCGTCGAGCTCCGGCAGCATCACGTCGAGCACGACCAGGTCGAAATCCTCGTGCAATGCGAGGAACAGCCCGTCCTTGCCGTTTTCCGCGACGTCGACCGTGTAGCTCGCCTCCGTCAGGCCCTTCCGCAGGTAGGACGCCATCTTGGCTTCGTCTTCGACTATCAGTATCCGCATGGTGAGGCAGGCTGTCCGTGATTCCAGCCGGTCAGTGTAACGCCGGAGCGTACGGCGTCGCGCGTGCGCGCAGGATGACCGGCGGATGACGGAATTGTCATGAAAAGCCGGTCATGTTCCGGCCATGCCGTCGTCACCGCGGCGGCGATAAGCTGCGACCGTCTTGTCCCCGGAGCGCGCCGTCGCGGCGCCGCGATGGCCCGAACGATCGCTGTCTGCCCGATTTCGCATCCATGTCGTACTGGCGCACATTCCTCGTCGTCGTGTTGCTCGCGCTGAGCCTGCCGATCCAGTCGTTCGCGGCTGTTTCGATGCAGTGCGCGAGCGTCGCCGCGCCGCATGAGGAGAAGGCGTCGCACGCGATGCCGGCCGCGCAGGATGGTCATGCCGATCACGGCGACCACGCGCGGCATGCGTCGTCGTGTGTCGCGTGCGTGTCGTGCTGCTTCGGCACGGGCATGTCGGGGGCGCCTGCGGTGCCGGCCGCAGCGAGCGGCGGCGTCACGATCGTCGCGCCGCCGCCTTCGGCTGAGGACGTGTCGTTCCTGACCGGCGGCATCGACCGGCCGCCGCGCCGGATGCCCGCCTAGTCCCTGCCCGTGGCCGACCGGCCGCGATCCGCCCTCTACTTCGGCGGCCGCCTCAGGCGCGCCGGACGACTTACGACGAGACATGTTCATGCGATTGATCATTGCGGCGCTAATGGGCGCGGCGGCCCTCGTGCCGTCGCTCGCGCCCGCGCAAACCCCGTTGCCCGATCCGGCGGACGCCGCCGCGTCGGTGCCGGACGTCACCGTGACGTCCGCGTTCGACGGCTACCGGCCGTATCGGGACGATGCAGGCCCGGGCTGGAAGCAACTGAACCGGGACGTGACGGCGCGGCCCGCGAAAGGGCGTACGACCGGCGGCGCGGCCGGCAACGGCGCGGCCCATTCGATGCACGGAGGGGCCGCGCGATGACGACGTTCGCGATATCGCCGAGGGTCGGCGCGGCCGTGCTCGCGCTGGCGTTCCTCGCGGGCTGCACGACGTTTTCGAAGGACGGCGGGTTCGACGCCGTGTCGTCCGCCGCATCGGCGCGCATCGGCAAGGACGCGGTGGTGGTCAGGACCGACGCCGACCGCGAAGCCGTCGACCGGCGGACGAAGGAACTGCTCGGCAAGCCGCTGTCGATGGACGACGCGGTGCAGGTCGCGCTGCTGAACAACCGCGGGCTGCAGGCGTCGTACGCGGAGCTGGGGCTGTCGGAGGCCGACCTCGTGCAGGCCGGCCGGTTGCCGAACCCGCGCTTCGCATTCAGCCGCACGCGTGCCGGCGACGGCGAGCTGACGCTCGGCCGCACGTTCTCGGCGAACGTGTTCGCGCTGCTGACGATGCCGCTTGCGACGAAGATCGAGCGCCGCCGTTTCGAGCAGACCAGGCTGGAAACGGCCGATGCGATGCTGAAGGTCGCGGCCGATGCGCGCCGGGCCTATGTGGAAGCGGTCGCCGCCGAGCAGGCCGCGAACTATGCGCAGCAGGTGCGCGGCGCCGCCAGCGCGGCCGCCGAACTGGCGCTGCGCATGCGGCAGGCCGGCAACTTCAGCCGGCTCGACTACGCGCGCGAACAGGCGTTTCATGCCGACGCGGTCGCGCAGCACGCGAAGGCGCGCCAGCAGGCCGTCGCCGCACGCGAGAAGCTCACGCGTGCGATGGGGCTGTGGGGCGAACGCACGCGATACGCGCTACCCGAACGCCTGCCGGATTTGCCGAAGGCGCGCCCGGATCTGCCCGATCTCGAACGCTTCGCGATGCGCAACCGCCTCGACATCCAGGCGGCGAAGCTGCGGACGCAGGGCGTCGCGTCGGCGCTCGGCCTGAGCAAGGCCACGCGTTTCGTCAACGCGGTCGAGCTCGGTTACGTGAACGACTACGAGACCGGCAAGGGCCACGAGCACGGCTACGAGATCAGCGTCGAGATTCCGCTGTTCGACTGGGGCGGCGCGAAGGTCGCGCGCGCCGAGGCCGTCTACATGCAATCGGCGAACCGGCTCGCGAAAACGGCCATCGATGCCCGCTCCGAAGTACGCGAATCGTACGCGGCGTACGTGACGAGCTACGACGTCGCGACGCACTATCGCGACGAAGTCGTGCCGCTGCGCAAGACGATTTCCGACGAACTGCTGCTGCGCTACAACGGGATGCTCGCGAGCGTGTTCGAGCTGCTGACCGATGCGCGCGAACAGGTCGGGGCGGTCAACGGCTACATCGACGCGCTGAAGGACTACTGGCTCGCCGAAACCGATCTGCAGATGGCCGTCGGCGGCCGGTTGCCGTCGTCGGGCGCTGCGCCGCGCGCGCCGCATGACGCCGAATCGGCACCCGCATCCACACCCGACGCCGACGCTGCGCCGCAGCCGGCTTCCACCCCCGCGGCGCCATCGGCGCCCGCCACGCAACCGCATCCGGAAGGTCATTGACATGGTGTCCCGTCGACAATTTCTCAGCGGCTCGGGCGCCGCGCTGCTTGGCGCGGCGATGGTCAGCCGGGCCGGCGCCGCGTCGCTGCCCGACGCGCCGACGATGGCGAAAACCGGCACGCAGCCGCCGCTCGTGCCGCCCAACGGCCGCCCGTACACGCCCGTCGCGACGCTGAACGGCTGGTCGCTGCCGTGGCGGATGAAGAACGGCTGGAAGGAATTCCACCTGACGGCCGAGCCCGTCGTGCGCGAGATGGCGCCCGGCATGAACGCGAACCTGTGGGGCTACAACGGCCAGTCGCCGGGCCCGACGATCGAGGCCGTCGAAGGCGACAAGGTCCGCATCTTCGTGACCAACCGGCTGCCCGAGCACACGACGATCCACTGGCACGGGCTGCGGCTGCCGAACGGGATGGACGGCGTCGGCGGCCTCACGCAGCCGCATATCCCGCCCGGCAAGACCTTCGTCTACGAGTTCCAGCTCGAAGCGCACGGCACGTTCATGTATCACCCGCACGCCGACGAGATGGTGCAGATGGCGATGGGGATGATGGGCATGTTCATCGTGCATCCGAAGGATCGCGGCACGATGCCGGTCGATCGCGATTTCGTGTTCCTGCTCGCCGCGTACGACATCGATCCGGGCAGCTACACGCCGCGCGTGAACGAGATGACCGACTTCAACATGTGGACCTTCAACTCGCGCGTGTTCCCGGGCATCGATCCGCTGCCGGTGCGCGCCGGCGACCGCGTGCGGATTCGTTTCGGCAACCTGACGATGACGAATCACCCGATCCATCTGCACGGCTACCGCTTCGAGATCGCGGGCACCGACGGCGGCTGGATTCCGCCGGCCGCGCGCTGGCCGGAAGTGACGGCCGATGTCGCGGTGGGCCAGATGCGTGCGATCGAGCTCACCGCCGATCGCCCGGGCGACTGGGCGTTTCATTGCCACAAGTCGCATCACACGATGAATGCGATGGGCCACCAGGTGCCGAACCTGATCGGCGTGCCGCAGAAGGATCTCGCGAAGCGGATCGGCAAGCTCGTGCCCGACTACATGGCGATGGGCAGCACGGGCGGCGCGATGGGCGGCATGGAGATGCCGCTGCCCGACAACACGCTGCCGATGATGACCGGCACGGGCCCGTTCGGGCCGCTGGAGATGGGCGGCATGTTCACGGTGCTCAAGGTGCGGCGGGGGCTCGAGCGCAACGACTATCGCGATCCGGGCTGGTTCCGGCATCCGAAGGGCACCGTCGCATACGAATACACCGGCGAATTGCCGGATAGCTGAAGCAGCATGCGGCGGCCGCACCGAGACGGCCGCCGGTTTCCATTCACTGACACGGGAGTCGACACGATGAAGAAGGGACTGGTTTTGATGGCGACGTGGTGGGCGCTGGCGTTGTCGGCCGCGTCGCACGCGGCCGGCGACATGACCGGCGACATGACCGGCGGCACGGCCGGCATGGACATGAGCGCGGATGCGAAGCAGGGCGCCGCGGCGTCGAGCATGTCGCACGGCGAGATCCGCAAGGTCGACACGGCGGCCGGCAAGCTGACGATCAAGCACGGCCCGCTGGAGAACCTCGGGATGGACGCGATGACGATGGTATTCAAGGTGAAGGACCCGGCGATGCTGTCGCAGGTGAAGGCGGGCGATACGATCGACTTCGTCGCCGAGGACGTGGACGGCACGCTGACCGTCGTCGAACTGAAGAAGCCGTGACGCGGAGCGCGAACATGACGATTTCCACACGCAAGCGGCTGGCCGGCTTCACCGCCGCTGCCGCGCTCTTCGCGATTGCACCGGTCGCGGCGTCGGCGCACGGCAAGCTGGAAAGCGCGGTCCCGGCGGCCGGCAGCACGATCGACGCGGCGCCCGACATGGTGCGGCTCACGTTCAACGAAGCTCTCGAACCGGCGTTCAGCACGGTGAAGGTGTCGGATGCGAGCGGCAACGCCATCACGCAGGACAAGGCGAAGGTCGACGCGTCGAACCCGCGTGTGATGACCGTCGCGATCCCGACGCTCGCGGCGGGCGCGTACACCGTGCAATGGGCGGCGATGACGGCCGATGCGCATCGCACGAAGGGCACTTATACGTTCCGGGTGAAGGGATGAACGACGGCGTCGTCGGCCTGCTGCGGCTCGGGGCGGTGGCGATCCAGAACGCCGGGTTCGCGGTCGTCGTCGGTGCGCTGCTGGGGCGCCACTGGCTCGCGCGCGGCGCGTCCGCATGGCAGCACGGTGTCGGACGGCGGCTCGTCGCGACGCTGCGCATCGCGTCCGTCGTATCGCTGCTCGCGAGCGTCACCGCGTTCTGGGCGCACTGCGCGCTGATGAGCGAAGTGTCGCTGCTCGACGCGGGCCCGGCGGTGTGTTCGATGCTCGCGGGCACCGGCTTCGGTCATGCGTGGCTGGCCGGCACGGTGTTCATGCTCGTCGTCGTGCTGCTGTCGTTCGCCGGACGTGCGAACGACACGCGGTTTCCGTTCGCGATGGCGGCCGCGCTTGCCGGTGTCGCGCTGGCGCGCAGCAATGGCGGCCATCCGGTCGACGCCGGGCTGTTCAGCGTGCCGGTGTGGATCGACTGGCTGCATCTGCTGGCGATCAGCGTGTGGATCGGACTCGTGCTCGTGACGGCGTTCGGCGTGATGCCGCGGCTCGCCCGCATGCCGGCGAGCGAACGCATGACGGGCGCGGCGTTCGTGCAGTCGCTGTCCGATGCGTCGACCTGCGCGTTGATCGTGCTGTTCGCGACCGGCGCGTACAACGGCTGGCGCGGCGTCGAGACGCCGGCCAACCTGTTCGCGTCGACGTACGGGCAGATCCTGCTGCTGAAGCTCGCGCTCGTGCTGCTTGCCGCGATGCTCGGCGCACACAACCGCTTCTTCGGGATGCCGACGCTGCTGCGCGCGTTGAAGGACCCGGCCGCCGCGATGCCGGCACACGCGTTGAAGCGGTTCTGCACCGTGCTGCGAGTCGAGGCGGTCGTGCTCGGCGGCGTGCTGATGGCGGCGGCCGTGCTCGTGTCGAGCGCGTTGCCGGGGACGGTCTAGCGGCGGGGCTTCGGCGCCGGAAGATGGGGTGCATGGTCGGGGCTTGACCGGACGACACAGGGCGATCGCGGCGTGATGACGACCATTACATCGGCCTGTCTCGCGATTACCAAAAACTGTCACCGAGCGCCGCTAAGCTTTCGCCACCCTCACAACCGGGATTCCCGCCATGCGCTCGACAATCCGCCTGTTTGCCCCGCTATTGCTGCTCCCGGCGCTCGCCGCGCCGGTGTGCGCCGCCACCGCCGCACCCGTCAGCCCCAATTGCGGCGGCAGCACGACGCCGATCGCCGATATCCAGGGGCCGGGCGCGCCGTCGCCGCTCGCCGGGCAGAACGCATCGATCGAAGCGGTCGTCACCGCCGATTTCGGCGGCACGGACGGCTTCGGCGGCTTCTTCGTCCAGCAGGCCGACGCGCAGCGCCGCAACCAGCCGGGCGTGTCCGAAGGGCTGTTCGTCTATGCGCCGAAAGCGCGCGCGAAGGCCGGCGATCTCGTGCACGTGACGGGCAAGGTCGAGGAGAAATACGGGCAGACGCAGCTCACGCTGTCGGGCGCGATCGCGGTGTGCGCGAACGGCCAGACGGTCACGCCCGCGACGCTCACGCTGCCGGTCGACAGCCCGAGCGCGTTCGCCGCATACGAAGGGATGCTCGTGCGCCTGCCGCAGACGCTGAGCGTCACCGACAACTACGAACTCGGCCGCTACGGCAGCGTGATGCTCAGCAACGGCCGCTTGCGGACGCCGACGAGCGTCGTGCCGCCCGCGCAGGCGCAGACGCAGATCGACGCGAACGCGCGCAACCGCCTGATCCTCGACGACGGCTCGAACAAGCAGAACCCGGCAACCGTGCCGTATCCGGCGCCGGGCCTGTCGGCCGCGAACACGCTGCGCGCGGGCTACACGGTGCGCGACGTCGAGGGCGTGCTCGAAGTGCGTTACGGCGCCTGGCGCGTGCAGCCGCTGCCCGGCGCGGCCGCGCCGGCGTTCGACGCGCGTTCGAACCCGCGCACCCAAGCACCGGCGCGCGATCCGAAATCGAACCTGCGCGTCGCGTCGTTCAACGTGCTGAACTATTTCAACGGCAACGGTCTCGGCGGCGGCTTCGACGATCCGAACAACCGCGGCGCGAAGACCTTCCAGGAATTCCAGCGTCAGGAAGCGAAGATCGTCAGCGCGCTGAAGGCGATCGACGCCGACGTGATCGGCCTGATGGAAATCCAGAACAACGGCTACGGCGAACTGAGCGCGGTGCGCCAGCTCGCGGCGAAGCTCGGCAACCACTGGCGCGTGGTCGATCCCGGCACGTCGCGGCTCGGCGGCGACGCGATCGCGGTCGCGCTGATCTACGACAGCCGCAAGGTCGAACCGGTCGGCCGCGCGGCGACGCTCGCGATCGACGACAAGAACCGTCAGCCGCTCGCGCAGTCGTTCCGGCTGGTCAACGGCAACAAGCAGGCGCTGACGGTGGCCGTGAATCACCTGAAGTCGAAGAACTGCCCGGATGCGGCGAACGACGATCTCGACCAGGGCGATGGCCAGGGCTGCTGGAACCCGACGCGCACGCGCGCGGCGGCGAAGGTGGCCGACTGGCTGGCCGGCAACCCGACGGGCGTCAAGAGCCAGGGCGTGCTGCTGATCGGCGATTTCAACAGCTACACGTACGAAGACCCGATCCGCGCGCTCGAATCGCGCGGCTACCGCAACCTCGTCGCGCGCTGGATCGGCGCGAATGCGTACAGCTACGTGTACAACGGCGAAGCCGGCTATCTCGACCACGCGCTGGCGACGCTGCCGCTCGCATCGCACGTGAAGGCCGTGCACGAATGGCACATCAACGCGGACGAGCCGCTCGCGCTGCAGTACACGCTCGCGTACAAGTCGGCGGAGCAGCAGAAGACGTTCTATGCGGCCGATGCATATCGTTCGTCGGATCACGATCCGGTGCTGATCGATATCGCGCTGCCGGGCGGCGGGAAGTAATCGCGGTTCGAGTCTTGACGACGGGCGACGTGCGGCAGGCAATACCGTACGTCGTCGCTTGTCCGGGAACACCGTTTGAATGCCGGGTAAATAATGCCGTGAAGAATTAATCGAATCGGTATTTTATGGATGACGCAGCGCACGGCGATGCTGCGATTGAAGCGTGATTGAAGCGAATCGAATCATCGAATGACGCGCGGCGCACGCCGCGGCATTGCATTAATCGATCGGTGATAATAAAAATGAAAGAATGATCCTGTCGATTTGAAGGCTTTGAATGCGCTTGTCCAAGACGGGATAGGCTTCCGCGTTATGCTGGAAAAGCAAAATATTCGGTTCGTCATTACCGATGAAGCACACGCTGCCCGAATAATCCCGCTTTCTTTCAGATTCCAGACACTGTCCGCCCTTTGCATCATTGCGGGATTTTTAATATCCGAATGATCTTTGACAACGCGGCGCAGCACCGCCTATTTTTGTGATGTCGTAAATTTAGTCATATAAAAGTTGGCCAAACTGCAGGGGGCGCGTCCGAGCACCATTCTCGCCAGCAGTTTGCTGTGTCTGTATCAAGTTCAGTCTCTGAGAAGTCCAATCCCCAACCGCCGACTGCCGACCGTGCAACGCGAGTGGCGGGTCGGCCTGCGCGTGTCGCAGGCGTTGGCGGCCTTTGTGACGCGGTATCCGAAGCCAAAGGAAAGAGATGAAACCAGACAGGAGCAGTACCGGCAGCCGCCGTGTTCGTCGCGGTCGGCTGGCCGGGCTCGGTGCATTGTCGGCCATGACGCTGGCGCTCGCGGCGTGCGGCGGCGACGATTCGTCGTCGGTCGGCGCGTCGAGTCTCGCGCAGGCCACCGCGAGCCAGCAGGCGAGCGCGCAGGCGGCCGGCACCCAGGCGCCGGCGGCCAACCAGCCGTACGTCGACCCAGTCGCGTACTCGATGAACGCGACCGACGGCCTCGCGCCGTCGCAGGTGTCCGAGAAGGCGGCCGTCATGCATTACCAGTGGACCGGCGGCGGCAAGACGATCAACTACACGACGACCACCGGCCACCTGACCGCGCAGGACGCGAACGGCAATGCGGAAGCGTCGATGTCGTATGTCGCGTACACCGCGCCCAGCACGAACGGCAAGCCGCGCCCGGTCACGTTCGTCTACAACGGCGGGCCCGGCTCGTCGTCGATCTGGCTGCGGCTCGGCTCGTTCGCGCCGACCCGCGTGGCCACGCCCGATCCGCTGTTCGGCAACAACTGGCCGAACTACCCGCTCGTCGACAATGCGGAGAGCCTGATCGACACCACCGACCTCGTGTTCATCGACCCGCCCGGCACCGGGCTGTCGGAAGCCGTGTTGCCGAACACCAACCAGAAGTACTGGGGCTCCGACGTGGACGTGAACATCATGCGCGACTTCATCCAGCGCTACCTGAACGTCAACAGTCGCGGCACGTCGCCGATCTACCTGTACGGCGAATCGTACGGCACGCCGCGGACCGACATGCTCGCGCTCGCGCTCGAATCGGCCGGCGTGCACCTGACGGGCATCGTGCTGCAGTCGTCGATCCTGAACTACTTCGCGGATGCGGTGGAAGCGGTGGCGATCACGCAGTCGACCGAAGGGCTGCTGCTCGATACCGATACGGTGGCCGGCTACCTGCCCGGCTACGCGGCGGTCGCCGCGTACTTCAACCAGGTGTCGCCGGCGCCGGTAAACCAGGATCTGTACGCATTCCAGACGGAACTGTTCACGACGCTGATCTATAGCCAGCTGCAGAAGTACTCGCAATCGTGGGTGTTGAGCCAGCTCGGCATTCCGGATGCGCTCGGCACGCCGGTGTTCCCGAGCGATGCGACGCTCAGGCTGTGGTCGATCCCGTCGAGCCTCACGCAGCAGGCGCTGCGCGGCTACTTCAACGCGAATCCGTTCGGCACGAGCCTGCTGCCCGGCACGACGATCGGCCGCTACGACGGGCGCGTGTCGTTGCCGAACTCGGACCCGCGGCTGCAGACCGACGGCGATCCGTCCGACATCCTGATCTCGCAGCCGTTCACGAACGCGCTCGCGACGCAGATGCCGGACTACCTCGGCTATACGGCCCCGAACGCGACGTACCTGCCGCTGAACGACAACATCATCGGCGTCTGGGACTTCTCGCACGACGGCCAGCCGATGCCGGACACGATCCCCGATCTGCTCGGCGCGCTGCAGCTCAACCCGAAGCTTCGCGTGCTCGCGGAGAACGGCTACCACGATCTCGCGACGCCGTTCTTCAACACCGAGAAGCAACTCGCGCGGCTGCAGACGGTGAAGGGCCTGAATCCGAAACTGCAGGTGAACTTCTTCCAGGGCGGCCACATGACTTACCTGGACGACGTCGCCCGTCCGCTGATGAAGCGGGACCTGCAGACGTTCTACAAGGGCGCGCGGATTCCGACGGCGCTGACGCTGCACACGCTGCCGCCGCCGTGGCCGGATGAAAACCCGCCGAGCGTTCCGACCGGCAGCGTCCCGGGCGCGACGGCCGCGACGACGCTGGCGGCAGCCCCTTGAGCGACGGCGTCCTTGTCGAAGGAACCCACTCTTCATCCATTGAATGCGAGCGATCATGTCCCTAATCCAATTGATGCGGCGTATGTCTCCGTTGATCGTGCTCGGTGCCGCGATGAGCAGTGCCTACGCGTTGCCGCCGCAGGCGGTGGCGCCGGTGAAGCTGCCGCACGGCGGGCGCGGTGTCGACGGTCCGTTCTTTCCGGCCACGCGCGCGGCGCCGGTGTTGCCGTCGACCGGCGCGGCGTTGCAGCAGCAGGCGCAGCAGCGCGTCGATGCGCGGCTCGGCGCCAATACCGTGCTGAGCAACGGCGCGGCCGTGACGAAGGCGCAGGCGCAGAGCAGCGGGCTTGGCTTCGTGTCGAAGCACTTCGACGAGATCGATGCGAAGCACACCGGCCGCGTGACGATGAGCGATGTACGGCAGTTCATCCGGCAGCGGCAGGTGCAGGCGCAGCAGGAACAGCAGGACGAGTGACGTAGTCGGGCAGGGCGGCGGCCGGCGCGATGGCGATCGCACCGGCCGCCGCCTATTCGGCTGCGCGGGGGCGGGGTCGCCCGGCTTCCGTTGCATGTTTTCATCCCGCATGCCCGAGGAGTCGGGGACGTCCTATCCTGTGCGCGACTTCTCGCGTCGCGGTCCGAAGCGCGCGCGATAGTCGCGCGGCGAGATGCCGACGCGTGTCGAGAACGCACGCTGCAGCGCGTCCACGCTGCCGAATCCCGAGCGTTCCGCGATCCGTTCGAGCGGCCAGTCGGCCCGCTCCAGCAGCGCCTTCGCGCGCTCGACGCGCGCTGCCAGCACGTACTGCGCGGGCGATAGTCCGGTCTCCTTGACGAAATGGCGCGCGAACGTCCGTTCGCTCATGTGCATGCGGGCGGCCAGCGCGGCGACGCCGAGGTCGGCGGCCGGATCGTCGGCGATGTCGGCGAGCAGCGACCGCATGCGCGGCGTCGCCCCGGCCTGGATGTCGAGCCCGACGCTGAACTGCGCCTGTCCGCCGGGACGATGCATGAACAGCACGAGTTCGCGTGCGATCGCGAGCGCGGTCGGCGCACCGCAGTCCGCCTCGACGAGCGCCAGGCACAGATCGATACCGGCCGTCACGCCGGCCGACGTATGGAACGGCGGATCGCTCACGTAGATCGCGTCCGGCTCGATCCGCACGTCGGGACAGAGCGCCTGTAGCGCCGAGCACTGGTTCCAGTGCGTGGTCGCGCGCTTGCCGTCCAGCCAGCCGCCGGCGGCGAGCACGAACGCGCCGGTGCAGATGCTCGCGATGCGCCGCGTGCTCGCGATCCGGGTACGGAGCCACGGCAGCACGCCGGCTTCCGACGCGGCGTGCCGCAGCGCCGCTTCATCGCCGCCCGCGACGATGATCGTGTCGATTCGTTCCGGCAGTGCCGCGAGGGCGGCCGCGCCGGCGAGCCGCAGGCCCGCGTGCGTGACGATATCGTCCCCGTGTTGCGACGCGAGCGTGAGCCGGTACGGAACGGCGTGATCCGGAAGATGACGGTTCGCGACCGCGAACACTTCCATCGGCCCCGTGATGTCGAGCGACTGGACACCTGCGAAGCCGACGACGACGACGTTGCGTGCGGAACGGGTTGACTGAGGCATGGCGGAAAGTGCGGTGGAGTTGTCCTTGTGACCGCGAGCATGATCCTTGTAATTTTCCGGACATGCAATCGATCGACACGGGTGGGCGATGCGGGAACGGAAGACAGGCGGCGCGGTGCTGCTCGTATGCGGGCTGCTGGGTGCGTGGGCATGGGGGTGGCCGGCGCGGGCGATGGCGGAGGACCCGCCGGCGGCGGCCCGGACGCTGACGATCGGCATGCCGAAGGCGGGCCGCCCGCGGCCGCTCGTTGCGATCGTCGCGGACAACGCCGGAACGGAGACGACCGATTTCATCGTGCCGTACGCGATTCTGAAGCGCTCCGGTGCGGTCGATGTCGTCGCCGTGTCGGCCGACGAAGGCGCGGTCGAACTGATGCCCGCTCTGCGCGTGCTCGCCGATACCACGTTCGACCGGTTCGACGCGACGGTGCCCGCGGGGGCGGATGTCGTGATCGTTCCCGCGATGCATCGCGCGGACCGGCCGGCCGTGCTGGCCTGGCTCCGCAAGCAGGCCGCTGCCGGCGCGACGATGGTGGCGATCTGCGATGGCGCCGAGGTGCTCGCGAACACCGGCCTGCTGCGGCATCGCACCGCGACGTCGCACTGGTATTCGCGCGAGCGCCTGCGTCGCCGCTTCACCGAGACGAAATGGGTCGACGATCGTCGCTACGTGATGGACGGCAACGTGATGACGACGACCGGCGTGTCCGCATCGATTCCCGCTTCGCTGGCGTTGTTGAGCGCGCTGGCCGGGCCGACCGCCGCGCGCGACACGGCGCGCGGCCTCGGCGTGCAGGCATGGGGCGATGCGCACGACGGCAGCCGCTTCGGGGTGACCGCGCGCGCGGTGGCGATCGCATTGATGAACCGCGTCGCGTTCTGGCGGCACGAGACGTTCGATCTTCCGGTCGAAAGCGGGTTTGACGAGCTGCCGGTCGCGTTGAGCGCCGACGCGTGGGCACGGACCTGGCGCAGTGACGTCGTCGCGACGGCCGATGCGGGCGTGGTCGAGTCGAGGTACGGGCTGCGGTTGCTGGCGCAGCCGGCCCATGGCCGGCACGCGCGCGTGACGACGTCGGCCGGCTGGCGGGGCGAATCGACGCTTGCCGGTGTGCTCGCGGATATCGCGGCGCGCTACGGCGACGCCACATCCGGTTGGGTCGCGTTGCAACTGGAGTATCCGGAGTAGCGCCCGCCGCGCTCACTTCACCCATTCCGCGAGCCGCGGATCGGGATAGGGCAGGAGATCCTGCGACGCGGTGGGCTCGGCCACCCATTTCTCGCCGTTCCAGTGGAAATCGGCCTGCGTTTCCGATCCGTGGCCGTTCGAGCGGATGGCCATGGTGCAGGCAGCCTGTCCGGGGTACGTCGGGTTCTTGGCACCGATGCAGGACCCGAGAAACACCATGACGTCGCCGAGGCCGAACCGCTCCTGCATCGCGTAGGTCGCGTCGAGGTCGGAGAGCCGGTCCGGCACCGGCGTCGCGTCGCATGCGGCGACGCTCGCGGCCAGCAGCAGCGCGGCGGCGCGGCCGGCGCGCCGCCAGTGGCACGGGCCGTGGGCGGAAGGTGCGTCAGCGTCGGCGCGCTGCCGCGCGCGGGCATGTGACGGGCGGGGCATTCGGCGTCCAGCGGATGAACATGGCGGCCATTGTGGCGGATTTCGCCGGCCGCCGCGACGTTCGCCAGGAGATCGACATGAAGCTGCCGTGCCTCGACGTGCCGCTACCCGGCGCCAGCCCCGGCGCGGCGTGATGGCGGCTCGCGTGCCGCGCGCGCGAACGCCAAGGCGCGATCACCGTCATCCTGAACGGCCCGCCGTGTTCCGCCGCATGCGCGACTGCGCCGTTCGCGACGTCGAGCGCGAAGACCCTCACGTCGAAATGCCCGAGGTCGAGCGACCCGCCGCGAACGCGCCCGGTCATCAGCGTCACGGCTGCCGTCGGGGACGTTCAGGCCGTCCGTCGTGCAGACAGCCGGTTCCACAGCATGCCGGAGCGGCTCCCGCTGCGGCAATACGCGAGCACCGGCTTGGGCAGCGTGTCGACCAGTGCGCCGAACGCGTCGACTTCCGCGTCGCCGATGCGATCGCGTTCGACCGGCAGGTAGCGCGCGTCCATTCCCAGTTCGCGCGCGGCCGCGGCGATTTCCTCGAACGCCGGCTGGTCGTCGCCTTCGCCATCCGGCCGGTTGCAGATCACCGCACGGAAGCCGGCATTGCGGATCGCCTTCAGGTCGGCCGGCGTGATCTGCCGCGACGCGGTGAAACCGGTTGCCGCGGCCGCGCGACATTGCTCGATCGCTCGCGCGAAACAGCCGATCGCGAAGTCGACGTCCTGCTCCGTCGTGAACCGCCCGAAACTGATGCGCACGGTGCGACCGGCCGTTTCCGCATCGAGGCCGATCGCGGTCAGCACGTGGGACGGCGCGCCGCTGGTCGAATTGCACGCGGAGGTCGACGACACGGCGAGCGCATCGCCGAGCATGAACGGGAAGAAGCCCGGCGCATGCACCGTCAGGCTCAACGTGTGCGGGATGCGGCGGGCGGAGGCCGCGTTCTGCGTGACGTCGCCGAGCGCGAACAGCGCGTCGGTCAGCCGTGCGCCGAGCGCCGCGATTCGCGCGGTCTCGCCGTCGAGTTTTTCCGCGGCGAGTGCGCACGCGACGCCCATACCGACGATCTGATGCGTCGCGAGCGTGCCCGAACGCAACCCGCGCTCGTGGCCGCCGCCGTGAATCTGCGGTGCGATCCGGCTGGCGATCTCGCGGCGGACGAACAGGGCGCCGATGCCTTTCGGGCCGTACACCTTGTGGGCGGACATCGACATCATGTCGATGCCGAGCGCGCGCACGTCGATCGGCGTCTTGCCGAGCGCCTGCGCGGCGTCGACGTGGAGCAGCGCGCCGGCGGCGTGCACGATGCCGGCGATCGCGCCGATGTCGGTCAGCGTGCCGATCTCGTTGTTCACGAGCATCAGCGACACGAGGCCCGTGTCGGGGCCGATCGCGGCCGCGACCGCGTCGGCGGTGATTTCGCCGTGTGCGTCGGGCGTCAGGAAGGTGACCTGCGTGCCGTGCTTCGACAGGTTCGCCATCGTGTCGAGAATGGCCTTGTGCTCGAGGCGGCTCGTGATCAGATGGCGCTTGCCGGTCGCGTTTTCCGCATAGCCCTTCAGCGCGAGGTTGTTCGATTCGGTGGCGCCGGACGTCCAGACGATTTCGTCGGCATCCGCGCCGATCAGGGCGGCGACCTGCGCGCGGGCGTGCTCGACCTTGTCTTTCGCGAGCCGGCCGGCGGCGTGCGAACTGGAAGCGGGGTTGCCGAAGATGCCGTCGAAGCCGAGGCAGGCCGTCATCGCTTCGATCACGCGCGGATCGGCCGGGGTGGTGGCTGCGTAGTCGAGGTAGTGCAGCGGGGTGGGTTCGCTCATGTCCGTCTCTTGCTCATTGCGTAGTAAGAGAAATGATACGGGGGACAGAAGGGAAAAAGGATCCAAAGTTGGCTGGCGATTCAGCTCGATGTGGAATAACGTTTTTCTCTATTTATGAAATTGGGGAATTTGTTTCTCGGTGGGCCGGCCGTGCGCGGAGGCGCCGGCTTGACCGGCGGGTTGGCCTGCCGCGGTCGGCCGGGTCGCGCGGAGAAGCGCCGCGGGCCGGCATGGCAGCTGGCCATCGCCTGCCCGGGTTCGAGCCTGCCGGTGCCCGGCGGCACGTCGGGTCACGCGCGCATCAAGTCTCGATGAGATTGAGAAACTGCCGCACGCGCGGGTGCGTGCTCGCGGTAAAGAACGCATCGGGCGTCGTGTCCTGCACCACCACGCCGTTCTCCATGAACACCACGCGATCGGCGACGTCCTGCGCGAAGCGCACTTCGTGCGTGACGTGGCTCGAGCACTCGTCGTTCGTCAGCATGCCCGGTGTCGCGGTGATGAATGCCGCGCACCCGCTGGCGGCAAAAGGCGTGATCAAGGCCGACGATCTGTCGCAGGCGCCGTTCATCGCGCTGAACCCGGAGGACAGCACGCGGTTGCGGCTCGAAACGCAGTTGCGCGGGCTCGGCGTCGTGCTGAAGCCGCTGGTCGAAACGCCTTATTCGCATACCGTGTGCGAACTCGCGCTGGCAGGCGTGGGCGTCGGTTTCGCGCATCCGCTGGTGGCGCTCGACTTCGCACAGCGCGGGCTCGTGGTCCGGCCGTTCGACGTCGATGTCGCGTTTGCCGGCGTGCTGGTGTTTCGTCCGGGTACGCCGATGTCGGAGAACGCGCGCGTGTTTCTCCAGCACATGCGGATCCAGCTGGAGGCCGACCGGCATGCGCTGGCGGCGTTGTCAGGCAGGAAGGGGCGGGGCAGTGCGCGGGGGCCGGGCGGTGGCGGTTGAATCGACAACTGCTCGGGGGCCGTCCACCGATATCCCGATGTCCATGAGGGATTCCCCCGTCATACGTGGCCACGCGCCCGTTCAACGCGGTATCCGTTCGCTCCGCGCGTTCCGGTAGCGCCTCCCGGTCCGCCGCGCCCGATTGTTTGCGTTTCGCGAATGGCGCGTTCGCCGGTTGTTCCATACCCGATCGGCGTCCGCGCACCTATCGTGGTGGCGTCGGCCGAGTCCGTTCGATGCGTCGAATCGGGACGCCGGCCGGCACTTCCTCGCGATTCGCGTCGCACACAAAAACCATCGGACACGAACCATGCGCAGGCGCTGCGGCGCGCGCGGGCGAACCGGCGTCCACGGAGACGGACATGAAAGCAAACGAGTGGGATACCTCATACGAGTGGAAGGCGGTCACGCTGCTGGCGCTCGGTTTCGGGCTGGTCGGCCTCGACCGCTGGCTCATCGCGCCGCTGTTTCCTTCGATCATGAAGGACCTGAACCTGAACGCGCAGGACGTCGGCAACTGCATCGGCGTGCTCGGCCTGTCGTGGGGCATCTTCGCCGCGCTGATGGGCGGCATCTCGGACAAGATCGGTCGCCGGAAGGTGCTGATTCCGGCCATCATCGCGTTCTCGCTGCTGTCGGGCTTCTCGGGGCTCGCGGGCGGGTTGCTCGGCCTGATGGCGATTCGCGGGCTGATGGGCGTCGCGGAAGGCTCGTTCTGTCCGACGAGTTTTGCCGCGACGGCCGATGCGTCGCATCCGCGGCGGCGCGGCCTGAACCTCGGCCTGCAGCAAAGCGGCTTCGCGCTGTTCGGGCTCGCGCTGTCGCCGATCATCGCCACGCAGTTGCTCGGTTTCGTGTCGTGGCGCTGGGTCTTCGCGCTCGTGGCCGTGCCCGGCCTGGTCCTCGGCGCGATCATGGTGTTCGTGATTCGCGAGCCGAAGGTCGCGCAGGACGTCGCGTCGGAGCATGCGCCCGCGTCGCTCGGCCACGTGCTCAAGCGCCGCAACATCCTCGTGGCGATGGCCGCGCTGTGCTGCGCGATGACCGGCGTCTTCGTGCTCGGCGCGCTGCTGCCGCTGTACCTGACCGATTACCTGTCGCTCGGCACGCAGAAGATGGGCCTCGTCGTATCCGCGATCGGCTTCGGCGGCTTTCTCGGCCAGTTCGGCCTGCCCGGCCTGTCCGATCTGGTCGGCCGCCGCATCGCCAGCATCGTCGGCTTCGCGGGCACGGCCGTGATGCTCTACGTGTTCCGCGGCCTCGGCCCGCAGCCGCTCGCGCTGTTCGGCGTGCTGTTCGTCGCGTCGTTCTTCACGCTCGGGCTGGTGTCGCTGCTGTCCGGCCCGGTCGCGACCGAGGCCGCGCCGGTCGGCCTCGTGTCGACGTCCATCGGCGTGGTGGTCGGCGTCGGCGAGATCTTCGGCGGCGGCATCGCGCCGGCGATGGGCGGCTACGTGGCCGCACACTTTGGCATCCAGAACATCCTGTGGCTGCCGATGGCGTCGGTGCTGCTCGGCATCGTGGTCAGCCTGCTGCTGAAGGAAACCGCGCCGGCCGTGCTGCAGCGCCGCGCGATCGTGCAGCCGGAGCTGGCCGCCGGAGAGCAAGCGCGGTAATGCCGGTGTCGATGGGTCGGGCGATTGACATCGATTTGGCGACACAGTGACGCCTTTCGCATGACACCGCCCTGTATCCGCACAGGTAGACTGCCGGTTTCGCTGTCGAAAAAGGGCGCGGTATGGACCGGTTTCTGAGCATCGAGGCATTCGTGAGGGTCGCGGAGGCGAGCAGCTTCGCCGAGGCGGCGCGGCAGCTGGGTGTGACGAGTTCGGTCGTGACGAACCGCATCCAGCAACTGGAGAAGTTCGTCAACGCGCCGTTGTTTCACCGCAGCACGCGCCACGTGCGGCTGTCCGAAGTCGGCGAAACGTTTTACCGCGAGTGCGCCGAGGTGGTGGGCCGCGTCAACGAGCTGACCGACCAGATGCGCGAGCTGCGCGCGACACCGACCGGGCGGCTGCGCATCCAGATGCTGCCCGGCTTCGCGCTCGATCACTTCGGCAAGCCGCTCGCCGCGTTCAACCAGCGCTATCCGGGCATCCAGCTCGACATCATCGTCAACGATCGCGTCGTCGACCCCGTCGAAGAAGGGTTCGACATCGCGTTCCAGATCTTCCCGCCGATTTCCGAGTCGCTGATCGAGCGACGGCTGTTCACGGTCCGGCGCCTCTTCTGTGCCGCGCCCGCGTATGTCGACGCGCATGGTGCACCACAACATCCGCGCGATCTGCTGCAACACACGACGGCGCTGTATTCGGGCTACCCGTCGCGCAACCGCTGGACGATGACGCGCGGCGACGAGGTCGTCGAGATGGAGTTGCCGGGCATGATTCGCTCGAACTCCGTTCATCTGTTGCGCGAATACGCGCTGACCGGCGGCGGGGTCGTCTGCCTGCCCACGCTCGTGGCCAGCGACGCGCTCGTCGCGGGCCGCCTGGTGCCGATCCTGACCGACTACCAGCTCGCGCCGCTGAGCTTCGCCGCCGTCTATCCCGCCACGCAGCGACAGGCGTTGAAGGTGAAGGCCTTGGTCGAGTTCCTCGCGGAATACATCGGCGACGAATCGCCGTGGGACCGGCCGCTGCTGGCGCGCGGCTGGGTACGCTGACCCGCGCGGATTATTCGCGAAACGCAAATGCCGTAATCGCCATCCGTTGCCTTGTTGCTGGTGTGCGTTGCCCCTAGAGTGGAATCCAACAAGCGGTTCAACTCAGGAGACAGACATGACCAGCACGGCATTCCACACCGTCTTCGGTTCGCTCGACGGTTACCGGAAGGGCGAGATCGAAATCACCAGCGGCAGCGCGCAGCACTACGCCTTCTCGAACGTCTTCGAGGTGGCGTCGAAGTCGGCCCCTTACGAAAAGGTCGTCGCCGGCAAGAACCTCGAATACGTGATCGAAGTGCTGCGGACCGACGGCCAGTCGCCGTGGTTCGCGTGCGCGCACGACGAGTTCACGATCCAGATGGACGGCGAAGTCCGGATCGACTTCATCAAGCTCGACCACCCGCCGCAAGCGGGCCGCGGCACCGTGAGCGCAGGCGCGCATCCGGCCGGCCGAAACATGGGGTACGTCGTGTTGCGCAACGGGCATCAGGCGCTGTTGCCGGCCGGCTGTGCGTATCGCTTCACCGCGAGCCGGCCGGGCGTCGCGCTCGTCCAGACCGTGCTCGGCGAACTGTCCGTCGAGAAGTGGGCCGAGATCTGCCTGCACTGACCGTCCGACCGCATTCGACTATTCCAGGAGACACGTTATGGCCACCCTCGAGACCCTCGACCTTTCCACGGGCTTCGCCGCCGATCTGGTGCGATCGACCGAAGCCGATGCCGTCACCGGCTACCGCCGCTTTCAGCTCGGCGAATTCGCATTCCAGCGCGACGAATATTTCGTGAAGATCAGCTGGCCCGCGAAAGGCCAGACCCGCACGCATGCGATGCCGGCCGACGCATTCCTGCGCGCGATGATGCGCGACGTCGCGTGGGGCTTCTTCTACGGCTGGGTGAATTTCGACCACGTATTCGGCACGCGCAATCACTACGGCAAGGTCGACATGTATGCGGGCACCTTCAACGGCATTCTGAAGGACGCCGGCGTCGACTACACCGAGACCTTCGACACGCCGACGATCATGGCGACCTTCAAGGCGATGCTGCACGACTGGACCAACGAAGGCTTCGACCCGTTCGCGGCGCCCGAGGAAACGGGCACGGCGTTCGGCCGCAAGCACGGCGACAACGGCGCGGCGATCGAGCGCACGCGGATCGCGACGCGCCGCATGCCGGGGCTCGAAGGCGACTCGCCGCTGCGCGACGAACTGCCGGTCAACCGCGCGTTTCTCGACGTCGCGCAGGACGAGCCGGAAGTGCACGTCGAGCCGGGCTTCGAGGGCGAGCTGCACGCGTTCAACCTGTTCAAGTACCTGTCGCGCTCGGACGTGACGTGGAATCCGTCGGTCACGTCGGTGTGCGGGCGCAGCCTGTTCTGCCCGACCACCGAGGAATTCATCCTGCCGGTCTTCCACGGCAACGACCGCGTCGAATGGTTCCTGCAACTGTCCGACGAAATCGTGTGGGATATCGGCGACAAGAACACCGGCGCGCCGCGCGCCCGCATCACGATGCGGGCCGGTGACATCTGCGCGATGCCGGCCGATATCCGGCACCAGGGATATTCGACGAAGCGCTCGATGCTGCTGGTCTGGGAAAACGCGACGCCGGATCTGCCGCAACGCTACGAGAGCGGCGAGCTCGCGCCGTACCCGATCGCGTTCTAGGCCGCGCGTCAGTGTCTGCTTCCGCTTCCGCATTACACCGAGGACGATTCATGCAAACCCAACTCTTCATCGACGGGCGCTTCGTTGACGCCGTCGATCGCGGCACGATCGACGTGCTGAACCCGCACGATGGCTCCGTCATCACGAAGATCGCGGCTGCCACCGCGGCGGACGTCGATCTGGCCGTCGACGCCGCGACGCGCGCCTTCCCGGCCTGGTCGGCGATGCCGGCCGCCGAGCGCGGCCGCCTGCTGCTGCGCCTGGCCGATGCGATCGAAGCGAACACGGAAGCGCTGGCGCAGCTCGAATCGCTGGACACCGGCCACCCGATTCGCGATTCGCGGGCGCTCGACGTGCCGCGCACGGCGGCCTGCTTCCGCTATTTCGGCGGCATGGCCGACAAGCTGCAAGGCTCGGTGATACCGGTCGACACCGGCTTCCTGAACTACGTGCAGCGCGCGCCGATCGGCGTGGTCGGCCAGATCGTGCCGTGGAATTTTCCGCTGATGTTCACGAGCTGGAAGATGGGCCCGGCGCTGGCGGCCGGCAACACGGTGGTGCTCAAGCCGTCGGAAATCACGCCGCTGTCGACGCTGCGCATCGTCGAGCTGATGGCCGAGGTCGGGTTTCCTGCCGGCGTCGTCAACATCGTGCCCGGCTACGGCCATACGGCCGGCCAGCGGCTCGCCGAACATCCGGGCGTCGGCAAGATCGCGTTCACCGGCTCGACGGCGACCGGCCGGCGAATCGTCGAAGCATCGCAGGGCAACCTGAAGCGCGTGCAACTGGAACTGGGCGGCAAGGGCGCCAACATCGTGTTCGACGATGCCAACCTCGACGCGGCCATCAACGGCGCCGCGTGGGCGATCTTCCACAACCAGGGGCAGGCGTGTATCGCGGGGTCGCGTCTGGTGCTGCACGAACGCATCGCGGAGGCGTTTCTCGAACGCTTCGTCGCGCTCGCGTCGTCGATCCGGATCGGCAATCCGCTCGACCCGAATACCGAAATGGGGCCGCTCACGTCGAAGCAGCACCTCGATCGCGTGCTGTCGTATGTCGACGTCGCGCGCGAGCAGGGCGGCCGCGTGCTGACGGGCGGCAGCGCGCCGCAGGACCCGGCGCTCGCCAATGGCTATTACGTGCGCCCGACGATCGTCGAGGCGAAGCATGCGACCGACCGCGTCGCGCAGGAAGAAGTGTTCGGCCCGTTCGTCACCGTGCTGCGCTTCGGCAGCGACGACGAAGCGCTGGCCATCGCCAACGCGACGGAATACGGGCTCGGCAGCGGCCTGTGGACCAACGACCTGTCGCGCGCCCACCGGATGGCGGCGCGGATCGACGCGGGCATGTGCTGGATCAACTGCTACAAGCGCGTGAATCCGGGCAGCCCGTTCGGCGGCGTCGGCAAGTCGGGCTACGGCCGCGAGATGGGCTTCGAGGCGATGCACGACTACACGGAAGCGCGCTCGGTGTGGGTCAACGTCGACGGCAACGTGCCGCCGCATTTCAAGCGCTGAGGCCCGTATGGAGCGCTTCGTCTATCAGGGCACCCCGTCGCGCGTGGTCTTCGAATGGGGCGCGCTCGACAGGCTGCCGGACGAGCTGTCGGCGCTCGGCGCCCGCCGCGCGCTCATCCTTTCCACGCCCGAACAGCAGCCGCTCGCCGATCGCGTGAAGGACGTGCTGGGCGAACGTGCGGCCGGCGTGTGCGCCGAGGCCGTCATGCACGTGCCGGTCGAGGTCGCCCGGGCGGCGCGCGAGACGGCCGCCGAACTGGGCGCGGATTGCTGCATCGCGATCGGCGGCGGTTCGACGATCGGGCTCGGCAAGGCCATCGCGCTCGAATCGTCGCTGCCGATCCTCGCCGTGCCGACGACCTACGCCGGCTCGGAGATGACGCCGATCTACGGGCTCACCGAAGGCCGGTTGAAGCGCACCGGGCGCGACGCACGAGTGCTGCCGCGGACCGTGATTTACGACCCGTCGCTGACGGTGTCGCTGCCGCCGGGTATTTCGGCGGCGTCCGGTGTCAATGCGATGGCGCATGCGGTCGAGGCGCTCTACGCGGAAGACGCGAACCCGGTCATCAGCTTGATGGCCGAGGAGTCGATTCGCGCGCTCGGCGAAGCATTGCCCGTCGTGGTGCGCGATCCGCAAGATCGCGCAATGCGCAGCCGCGCGCTGTATGGCGCGTGGCTCGCCGGCACCTGCCTCGGCGCGGTCGGCATGGCGTTGCATCACAAGCTTTGTCACACGCTCGGCGGCACGTTCAACCTGCCGCACGCGCAGACGCACGCGGCGATGTTGCCGCATACCGCGCATTACAACCACGCCGCCGCGCCCGACGCACTGCGTCGCGTCGCGCGGGCGCTGGGCGGGAGCGACGCGGCTGACGCCGGGCCGCTGCTGTTCAGGCTGAGCGCGCAACTCGGCATCGCGCCGGCGCTCGCCGATATCGGGATGCCGGAGCAGGGGCTCGACGAAGCGGCCGACCTCGCATGCAGGAACCCGTATGCGAACCCGCGGCCGATCGAACGCGCGGCGATTCGCGCGTTGCTTCAGCACGCATGGGAAGGACGCGCGCCGCATTGAGCGGCCGGATGGGCGAACGGAGAACGACGTGATGAATGACCAGACCGGCCTGCACGGCTTGCACCGCGAAGCGATGTTCGGCTTCGTCCTCGATCGGAGCTGATCGCCATGGCGCGTTTTTTTGCGGTGTTTGCCACCGACCAGCCGGGCATGCGTGACGTGCGCGACCGCATGCGGCCGATTCACCGGACGTATCTGCGCTCGGCGGCCGAGCATGGCGTGTATGTGCGGCTCGGCGGCCCGACGCTGGACCCGCAGGACGATGCGATGAACGGCACGCTGCTCGTCGTCGAGGCGGACGACATCCATGCGGTGATGCAGTTCATCGGCAACGATCCGTATGTGAAGGAGGGCCTGTTCTCGCGCGTCGAGGTGCGCCCGTGGGACTGGAGCCTCGGCAACCCCGAGCACAGGGTGTGAGCGATGGAAGCGAAACAGCTGTGTCGCGTGGCCGATGTGCCCGACGGCGGCGCGCGGGTCGTCGACGAAGCCTGCATCGGGCGTCCCGTCATCGTCGTGCGGCGTGGCGAGCAGGTGTGGGCGTACGTGAATCGTTGCCCGCACTTTTCGGTGCCGCTCGATTTCGTGCCGGGCAATGTGTCGTGCTACCGGTCGCAGGTGTTGATGTGCGCGCATCACAGTGCGTTGTTCCGGTTCGATGATGGCGTGTGTATCGACGGACCCTGCACGGGGGCCGGGCTGGAAGCCGTGGCCGTCGAGGTGGACGCATCCGCATGGATCGTCTTTCGGGGCGCTTGACTTGGCGCATGTTGAATGCGTGCGTCGATGCTGGCTCGCCGGGAATTGTTCTGAATTGATCGATCGGTAAAACCCATTTCCGGTGTTGATGTGACTGCCTGAATCAACGCGATTTTCCACGAAGCAATGAGCGAACACCCGCCTCGCAGCGGGTGACGGACTCGCATTTTCATAAAAAAGACGGAGACGACATGAAACTCAGGTTTGGTGTATTGGCGGTGCTTGCCGTGGCGCAGGGCGCATGGGCGCAAAGCAGCGTGACGATGTTCGGGCTGATCGATTCCGGCATCACGTATGTCAGCAACGAGGGCGGCGGAAAGAACGTCAAGTTCGACGACGGCATATTCGCGCCCAACCTGTTCGGCCTGCGCGGCATCGAGGATCTCGGCGGCGGGTATCGCGCGACCTTCGCGCTCGTAAACCAGTTCTCGATGGCGAACGGCAGCATCATCGGGACCGGGATTTTCGGGCGCAATGCCTACGTGGGGATCGAGAGCGACCGCTTCGGCAGCATCACGCTGGGCAATCAGTACGACTTCATGGTCGATGCGCTGTTTTCAAAGGGCAACGCGATTTCGCGGGACATTTCCGGGCTGTACGGCTTTCGGAACGGCCCGTTCCAGCGTCTCGCGCTGCCGGGCAATCCGACCGGCGCATTCGACTGGGACCGCACCGCAGGCAGCAAGCCGATCGCGAATTCGGTCAAGTACAGCTCGCCGACCGTTGCGGGTTTGTCCGGTGGCGTGATGTATGCGTTCGGCGGCGTCGCGGGTTCGATCGGCGCGGACAACGCCGTCAGCGCCGGCGTGAACTACGAGCTCGGGGCCCTCGGCGTGGGCGCGGCCTATACGAACGAGAAATACGGTCCGGCGCCGGGTGTGCCATCGACCAGCGTGCGCAACTGGGGTGTCGGGATGCACTACGACTTCGGTGTCGTGACCGCGAAGGCGCTGATGACCACCGTGCGCAATTCGTTCAACGATGCGGGTGTGTGGATGGCCGAGGCCGGCGGCTTGTGGCGAATCAGGCCGGACGTCGTGCTGGGCGCGAAATACATGTACATGAAGGGCAATGAAGCGTTGAACGACGACCATGCGCATCAGGTCAGCGTCGCGCTTCAATACCTGTTGTCGAAGCGGACGATGGTGTATGTGTCGGCGGATTATCAGCGCGCGAATAGCGGCGCGAATGCGCAGGTGAACGGCGTGCTGGATCCGAACGGGGCGTCGAGTTCCGCGAGTCAGGCGGTGGCGCGGGTGGGGGTGCATACGGTGTTTTGACGGGGCGACGGTGCCGCGCTTCAGATGCGTCGTGGTGCGTCGCGTATGCGACGCCTGTCGTTGGACGGATCAAACGGAAAACGGGCCAGGCGGCCCGTTTTCTTTTCCACTTTTACGGCGTTTGCGATTGCCATACTCGCTTACGCGAGACTCATGACGACGCCGTTACTTGCGCCGAAGTAGTCCTTGACCACCCGTTTCGGCAAGGCCGTGCGGGTCAGTTCCGACAGATTGCGCAGGAGAGGGACGTCGCCGCCGCTCGCCTGCAGCGTCATTCCGCCCAGGGCGAAACAGGCGACGGCGTCCTCCAGTGTGCCTTGCGTCATGATTTCGGTAATGCGATTGACATTTCCGCGCAATTTAATGCCTTCCGCGATGCCGAGTTTGCTCATATTTGCCTCTTTTTCTAGAGAAGGTTGGCCACGAAGTGTGACTGGAGCGACTTTAGGCCATGGCGTCGTGTTCGGGCAGTCATGCTAAAGTGATTGCATGGTTGATAAACTGAAAGCGCGCACCGAGCCCCTGTTTGCTCGTATCCCGGCGAGTCTGAAGCGGAATCTGGTCGCCTCGGCGCAAGCGCGGGGAGTGGGCGTAGGCCAGGAGCTCGCCCGTCTTCTCGGGGAGCGCTTTGAATCCGGGTTGTCGGCATCGTTACAGCGCGGGATCGACGAATTCGGTCGTGCTCAAAGGGCCGAGCGAGCAGTGTGGCTCGAGAAATATCAGGTACTTCTCGAGGCGCATGTACTGGAGTGTGTAAAGGCGGCACAAAACGGCGATATTTCCGCGCTCGTCAAGCTCGGTGCCGATGTCCGAGCGGCCCGGCGAAATCGTCAACGTGGCCTTGCCGGGTTGAACTCCAGAATTGAAGCGCGAAAGCGCGAGTCGTTACAGGAACAGGCGGCAAAGGACGAAGCTGCGAGGGTTCGACAAAATTCCGCATTCGACACAGGCGGGCCTATCGAGGATTTTCAACTGCCTCCCGAGGAGCGGAGGCGGAGAAATCTGATCGCGCAGTTGGAAAAAATGCCGGTCGGCACTAAAAAGAATCTGGCTTTGCAGCTTGGGTGGCGTTCCATGTCTCGCGTAAGTCACATACTGACTCCCAAAGGGAAGAAAGGGCATCGGCCGATTTCCGCCGCGCTCGCAAAGGAAATTGCAAAAATTCTCGAAATCGATGTTGAGGTGCTCAACAAAATTGAGCCGAATCGTGACCTCGCGGCAATACTTCACCATGTCGACAAGCTGGAGAAGCTCTTCGATGACATTGCAAATGTCGGGCCTCGTTCCAGGTGAATGTCCGCACATGGCATACGCCTGACGGACTTCGCATCGCGGACCAGCCATTTCCCGTTCCCGTTTGTCTACGGCCGCAACGATTCGAGCGTGCCGTTTTACGGTGCGAAGGTCTTCCTGTCCGATATCGAGCAGGTTCTGTCCGCTTCCCCGATGCTGCACGACGCAATCAGCACCTTCCAGGTCGCCACCAACGAAGATGCGTACCTGACGAGCTTCCTGCACGTTCATCTCGAACGGGCGTCGACCAGTGCGCCGATACCGCTTGAGGACGCAGTACTGCATGCCGAGATGTTCGAGGGTATGAAACGCGTGAATCACGATTTTCGTGAGGTATCGAGACTGTTCGATCCGACGCAGGTGATCGTGCATGTGCACGGTCACGATACGGGCCGTTTCAGGGGCGCGATATTCGGATCAAGAACAAGGACATCGCGTGAGAACGGGAGGAGGATGGGTTCGCGCTGCGTCGCTTCGCCTCGCCTCGCGTCGCGCCGAGCCGAGCCGAGCCGAGCCATCCGGCGTATTCCCCTGTCGCTCTCCCGGTCCGGCAGCCTCGGCTGATCGTCCGCGAACTTGAACGTCGACGTACGCTCCCTCTCGTATGAGGGCCGGATCGATGCAGGCACTCCAGCCGGAATGTGGCTTTTACTGGACAGCTTGTCAGCTTCCGGATTTTCGATATAATGAATCAACGTTCGGAATGTCGAACGTGAGAGTTCAAGCATCCAGAGTCGGGTTTCCCGACGCCAACCTGCCCTCCCGGGCAAGGTGGACGCCCTCGAGGCGATGCGGCCGATTGACGGCAACGAAACGGGAGCAGCATGGCTGGCACCGGTTCGATAACCATTCATCCGGAGCTACCATGAGCCAAGTTTCCTCCGCTTCCCGCCCGACCGTCTGTGAAGACTGGTCGCACTTCCTTCCCGGTTTCACGTTGACGCATACGGTTCATCTCGTTTCGAGACGGAACCCGGGCATCGTCTCGACCGCGGCGGCCGTGCTCGAAGGGGAAACGGCTACGGTCGATCGGTGGGCCATCACCCGCTGTGGTGACGTTCTCGAACAGAAGATCGTGCTCGGCGAAATGACGGAAGGGCAAGCGGTTCGGCTGCGTGAGCGGCTTGCCGCGCTGGAGGGGGTGCTCCGGACTCGGGTGGAGCACCATTTCGTGAGGGCGGCGGCGGCCGGAAGCACGCCGGAGAGCAGCCACTAGGCGACGCATGCGCATCGTCGCTGTATCAGCCGACGAGGGGGAGAACTCGCCCCCTCACTCCACCGTCACCGACTTCGCCAAATTCCTCGGCTTATCAATATCCGTCCCCCGCGCCAGCGCAGCGTGATACGCGAGCAGTTGCATCGGCACCGTATGCAAGATCGGCGACAACGGCCCGTAATACTCGTTCAGCCGAATCACCTCGATCCCTTCACTTGGCACCAACCCACAGTCCACATCCGCAAACACAAAAAGCCGTCCATTCCGCGCACTGACCTCATGCATGTTCGACCTGAGCTTCTCGAGCAGCACGTCGTTCGGCGCAACCGCAATCACCGGCATTTCATTACTCACGAGCGCGAGCGGCCCATGCTTCAACTCCCCGGCCGGATAAGCCTCCGCATGAATATAGGAAATCTCCTTCATCTTCAGCGCGCCTTCCAACGCGATCGGGTAATGCATCCCGCGCCCGAGAAACAGCATGTTGTCGCGCCGCGCGAGCAACTCCGACCACGCCATGATCTGCGGCTCCAGCGCGAGCACCTTCGACATCGCATCGGGCAGATGCCGCAGCGCCCGCAGATGCTCCTTTTCCGCATCGTCGCTCAACCGCCCGCGCACCTGCGCCAGTGACAACGTCAGCAGGAACAGCGCAACGAGTTGCGTCGTAAACGCCTTCGTCGAAGCCACACCGATCTCCACCCCCGCACGCGTCACGAACTGCAGCGCGCATTCGCGCATCAGCGCACTCGTCGCCACGTTGCAGATCGCGAGCGTATGCATCATCCCGCTGCGTTTCGCGACATGCACGGCGCCGAGCACATCGGCCGTCTCGCCGCTCTGCGATACCGCAACCACCAGCGTGCGCGGATTCGGCACACTGTCGCGATAACGAAACTCGCTGGCAATCTCGACGCTCGCCGGCAGCTTCGCGATGCTTTCGATCCAGTACTTCGCGGTCAGCGCCGCGTGATAGCTGCCGCCGCACGCGAGCAGCAGCACCGAATCGACGTCGTTGAACACACGCCACGCGCCGTCGCCGAACAGCTCGGGCATGATCGACGAAACGTCGAGCAGCGTATCGGCCACGGCCTGCGGCTGCTCGAAGATCTCCTTCTGCATGTAGTAGCGATACGATCCGAGATCGGCCGCGCCGCTATGCGCGGCGACGCGTTGCACCGTGCGCTCGACGCGCTGGCCGGCCGCGTCGACGATCCAGTAGCGATGCAACTGAATGTCGGCGACGTCGCCGTTCTCCAGGTAGGCAATGCGATCGGTGATGCCCGACAGCGCAATCGCGTCGGACGCCAGAAAATTCTCGCCTTCGCCGACCCCGACGACGAGCGGCATCCCGTCGCGCGCGCCGACGATCCGGTGCGGCTCGTCGCGGCACATCACCGCGATCGCATAGCTGCCGCGCAGTCGCGCGACCGCGCGCCGTACCGCGTCGAACAGGTCGCCGTCGTACAGGTGGTCGATCAGGTGCGCGATCGCCTCGCTGTCGGTCTGGCTCGCGAACACATAGCCGTGCGCCTGCAATTCCGCGCGCAGTTGATCGCAGTTTTCGATGATCCCGTTGTGCGACAGCGCGATGCGCGCATTCGCGTCGCTCGGCGAGAAGTGCGGATGCGCGTTGAGCGTGACGGGCGCGCCATGCGTGGCCCAGCGCGTATGCGCGATGCCCGTGTAACCGGACAACGCCAGCTCGGCGATCTCGCGCTGCAGGTTCGCGACGCGATCGACGCTGCGGGCGCGCGCCAGCGCCCGGTCGCGGTAGACCACGACGCCGCACGAATCGTAGCCGCGGTATTCGAGCCGCTTCAGGCCGTCGACGAGGTTCGGCAGGATGTCCCGCTGGGCAACCGCCCCGACAATTCCACACATATCGCGCTCCGTAAATGTCCTGTCTGGATCAGTGAGAGCGATGGTAGAACCACCTAAATGGAATTAAATTTCAAAAAATAACGAACAATGAAACGAATGGTGGATCGTCTATCATGTTGAAATTAAATTTCAATCTCTGACGGGAAGGAGTGGCCGATGGCCGGCATCACCCTCGACGATCTCGACCTGCGCATCCTCGCGATCCTGCAGGACGATGCATCGGTATCGAACCTGCAACTCGCCGAGCGCGCGCTGTCGTCGCCGCCCACCTGTATGCGTCGCGTGCGGCGGCTGACGGAGGCCGGCGTGATCCGCCGGCAGGTCGCGGTGCTCGACCCGGTCGCGATCGGCACGGCGGTCACCGCGTTGATCGAGATCAGCCTCGACCGGCAGACGGCCGAAGACTACGACGCGTTCGAAGCGTACGTGTGCGCGGAGCCGGCCGTCACGCAGTGCTATCGCGTGTCGCCGGGGCCCGATTTCGTCGTGATCGCCGATCTGGCCGACGTCGCCGAATACGACGAATTCGCGCGGCGGCTGTTCACCGGCGCATCGAACGTCCGCAACGTGCGGACGTTTTTCTCGACGCATCGCGCGAAATTCGAAGCGAACGCGCGGGTCGCGCATGCGATGCGCCAGCGCACCTAGCGTGCGGTAACCGCGTCGTTCGTCCCGCCTCACGCAGCCGGGGCCGCGCCCGCCAGTTGCAGCGGCTTGCCGTATCCGAAGCAATGCGCGGGCTCGGGAAACACGCGCTGCCGCACGTCGTGCGCGTACTGGCGGATCGCGTCGCGCATCACCGCGTTCGCATCCGCGTAACGCTTCACGAAGCGCGGCGTGTACGCATCGAACGCGCCGATCATGTCCTCGGTCACGAGCACCTGCCCGTCGCACGCTGGCGATGCGCCGATGCCGATCGTCGGGATCGTCAGCGTTTCGGTCAGATGGCGCGCGAGCGCTTCGGCGGTGCCTTCGATGACGACGCCGAACGCGCCGGCCCGCTCGGCCGCGCACGCGGCGTCGAACACCTGCGCGGCCGAACGCGGGTCCATGCCCTGCGCACGGAAGCCGCCCGTCGCGTTGGCCTGCTGCGGCATGAGGCCGACATGCGCCATCACCGGAATGCCGCGATCGGTCAGGAAGCGGATCGTGTCGGTCATCTCGCAGCCGCCTTCGAGCTTTACGGCCTGCGCGCCGGTTTCGGCGAGCAGCCGCGCGGCGGAGCGATACGCCTGCGCGGGCGATTCCTGGAACGTGGAGAACGGCAGGTCGACGACGACGCACGCCTGCGCGGCGCCGCGCACGACGGCGGCCCCGTGTGCAATCATCATGTCGAGCGTGACGCGCAGCGTATCGGGCATCCCGTACAGCACCATGCCGACGGAGTCGCCGACGATGATCACGTCGGCCACGTCGTCGACGAGTTTCGCCATCGGCGCGGAATACGCGGTCAGCGACACGAGGCTGCCGATGCCTTTGGTCGAGCGGATCGCGGTGACGGTCTTGCGGGTGATGCGGGTATGAGCGCTCATGAGCGGAAGCCGTGTGAAAAAGGAGCCGCCACGGTAGCATCGCGCTCGTTCGTGCAATGACCTTCGGAGGACGTCTTATGTTGCTGGCGGGACAACCCGGCGACCCTTACGCGGTGCCGCCGATGGCGCGCCTGCCGCGGCCGCTGTACGTGCGGGCGTTCGGCATTCCCGGCAACGCGAGCGTCGATGCGCACAGTCATCCGTGGGCCCAGCTGATGTATGCGACGAGCGGCGTGCTCGAGGTGACGACGCCGTCGGGCCGGCAACTGCTGCCGCCGCACTACGCGATGTGGATTCCGCCGCACGTGCCGCACGCGGTGTCGACGCGCGATTGCGTCGCGTTTCACAGCCTGTATCTCGACGAAGCCATCGCGCGCCGCGACGTGAACGACGATTGCACGATCCTCTGCATGACGCCGCTGCTGCGCGAACTGATGATCGCGACCGGCGAGTTGCCGGTGAATTACGACGAGGCGGGGCCGGACGGTGCGCTCGTGTGCCTGATCGCGGACCGGATCGCGCGCATGCAGCCGGCGCCGCTCACGGTGCCGCTGCCGCGCGATCCGCGCCTGCTGAAAATCGCGCGCGCGTTGCACGCGGCGCCGGGCGACACGCGCAGTCTCGACGAATGGGGGCATCAGGTCGGCGCGACGCGGCGCACGCTGTCGCGGCTGTTCCGGCAGGACACGGGGCTGTCGTTTACCGAATGGCGGCAGGCCGTGCGGCTGCTCGCATCGCTGCCGCTGCTCGATGCGGGCGCGCCGATCGGCACGGTGGCCACGCAACTGGGTTACGACTCGACGTCGTCGTTCATCGCGCTGTTCCACGCGAAATTCCGCGTGACGCCCGGCGCGTATGCGAAGCGTGAAGCGCGCCGGCCGGTGTTGAGCGCGTGATGCGTTCCGCCGATCAGAACGCGAGCGCGTGCTGCATCGGATGATGCACACCGCGTGCAAGTTCTGCGCCTTCGAGCGACAGCAGCGCACGTTTGCGATCGATGCCGCCTGCATAGCCGGTCAGGCTGCCCGATGCGCCGACCACGCGGTGACACGGCACGATGATCGACACCGGATTGCGGCCGACCGCACCGCCCACGGCGCGCGCGCCGCTCATCGGCAGCCCGACGCGCTCGGTGATGTCGCCGTACGACACGAGTTCGCCGAACGGAATCGCCAGCAGTTCCTGCCATACCCGCCGCTGAAACGCGGTGCCGCGCAGGTGGATCGGCACCGAGAACGTGTCGCGCGCGCCGGTGAAGTATTCGGCGATTTCTTCCGCGACCTGGCGTGCGATGGGCGATGTGGCGAGCGCATCCGCTTCGCGCACGATCGCCAGCGACGGGAAGTATTTCTGGCCGACGAAGTACAGGCCGGTCAGCGCATCGTCCTCGATGCGCACGGCGATGTCGCCCAGCGGGCTCGGAATCAGATGAGCGGGCGTCATCGCAACCGCTCTCCATGAAGGCGCCACACGTGCAGCGCGGCATACGCGCGCCACGGCGCCCAGCGTGCCGCATGCGGCGCCGATGATGATACGCGCGTGCGCTCGGTGCGGCCGGGCAGCCACGCGTCGTCGGCGGGGAACGCATTCGGCCACGCCATCGCGCGCATCGCGACGTACTGCACCGCGCGTTCGTCGAAGCCGGGCAGCGCGCGCAGCGCGGCGAGCGTTGCGTCGAGCGGCGCCATCGGTTCGAGCGCGAGCGTGCCGTCGCCGACCGCGCGGGCGAGCGACACGATCGCGTGCGCCGTGTCGCGCTCGATGCCGATCGTTTCGAGGACCGAAGGCGGTAGCGCCGCCAGCGTCGCGGCGCAGGGCAGCGCATGCGCGAGGCCCGGCGGCGCGCCATCGACCGGATTGCCGAAGCGTGCCGCGATCCGTGCGAGCAGCGGCGTATCGGCCTGCGCCGCCGCAAGCTGCTCGCCCGCGATGGCACGGATCGCCATCTCGAGGCCATCGAACGCGCCGGGCACGCGCAGGCCCGGCGAACCGTTCGCGAGATCGCCGAGATGCGCATCGATCACGTCGGGGCGGCTGTCGAGATCGAACAGCCGGCGCACGCGCGCGAGCACGGCCGGCACGACCGGCGTCAGCGCGGGCGACACGGTGACGGCGAGCGCGAAGCGCTGCGGCACGTGCGCGACGGACAGCCAGCCGGCCACGCGTCCGCCGTCGTTCCGGTTCGGCAGTTCGACGATGCGTGTATAACCGCGCGCGTCGATCCGCTCGACGCCGTCGATCTGCCGCTGTGCGAGAAAGCGCATCAGGTCGGCCCACGCGAACGGCGGCCGGTACGGCAGCGGGAAGGTCATGTCGCCGTCGGCCGACGCGCCGGCTCCTTTGCGCAGCCGCAGCGGATTGAGGCCATAGCGCTGGCGGAACAGGTCGTTGAAGCGCCGTACGCTGCCGAACCCGGCCGTCGACGCGACGACGGCCACCGGCAGCGCGGTATCGGTCAGCAGCCGCTTGGCCATCAGCAGCCGCTGCGTCTGCGCGAACTCGACCGGCGACACGCCGAATTGCGCGCCGAAGATCCGCCGCAGATGGCGTTCGGTCACGCCGACGCGCCGTGCGAGCGCCGCGACGGAATGCGCGTTCAGGAAACCGTCGTCGATCAGCGTCGCGGCCGCGTCGGCGAGATTGCCGGACAGGTCGAGCAGCCCGTGGCCGGGCGCGAGCTCGGGGCGGCAGCGCATGCAGGGCCGGAAGCCGGCTTTCTCGGCGGCCGCGGCGGTCGGGTAGTAGCTGCAGTTTTGCGCTTTCGGCGGCTTCACCGGGCAGACCGGGCGGCAGTACACGCCGGTCGTCGCGACGCCGACGAAGAACCAGCCGTCGAAGCGGCGGTTCCGCGAAAGCAGGGCGTCGTAGCAGGTGTCGGGATCGAGGCGCATGGGGCGACTGTAAACCATCCTCGCGGTCGATTCTGGCTGGAATCGGACATGTGTCCTGGCGGCCGCGCGCCCGTCGGTCCGCAGCGGGAAAATCAGGGGAAAAACGGTTAATACCAATCTGCGAAACAGTCGTCTCTTTTGCCGTGCCGAATTTGAGATGACTCATCGAAATCCCCGACTGACACGGCGCCGGCACCCGTCCTATCCTTTGAAAAACGTTTTCCAGATGGAGCGGCGAAACGGGCCGTGCGCCGCAGCGCACCGCCGTTCGCCCCGGCGCCGGTCGCCGGTCAACGAACTTCGTGCGGCGCGACGGGCGCGACCGTGCATCGGAGACATTCATGCCCTCTGCCGTCGTCGGCGCCGTGCGCGCGGCCGCCAGCCGTTATCGCTGGACCGTCTGTGCGCTGCTGTTTTTCGCGACCGTGATCAACTATATGGATCGGCAGATCCTCGGCCTGCTCGCGCCGATGCTCCAGCACGACATCGGCTGGAGCCAGGTGCAGTACGGCCGCATCGTGATGGCGTTTTCGGCGTTCTATGCGCTGGGCCTGCTCGGCTTCGGGCGCATCGTCGACTGGCTCGGCACGCGCGTGTCGTACGCGGTGGCGATGCTGGTATGGAGCATCGCCGCGATGCTGCATGCGGCGGTCGGCTCGGTGACGGGCTTCGCATTCGTGCGCGCGCTGCTCGGCATCGGCGAGGGCGGCAACTTCCCGGCCGCGATCAAGACCACGGCCGAATGGTTTCCGCGTCGCGAACGCGCGCTCGCCACGGGCATCTTCAACTCGGGCGCGAACATCGGCGCGGTGTTCGCGCCGGCGATCATCCCGGCGATCGCGGTGGCCTACGGCTGGCGCGCGGCGTTCGTGATCATCGGCGCGATCGGTATCGTATGGCTCGCCGTATGGCTCGCGATGTATCGCACCGCCGACACGCGCGCGCTCGCCGCGGAATACGACGAGCCGCGCGACGAAGCCGAAGCGCTCGACGCGGCGAACGCGGACGCCGGCGCGCCGCGCTGGGGCGAGCTGATCCGCAAGCGCGAGACGTGGGCGTTCCTGGTCGGCAAGTTCCTGACCGATCCGGTGTGGTGGTTCTACCTGTTCTGGCTGCCGAAGTGGCTCAACGAGTCGCGCGGGATGGACATGCAGCACATCGGCTTGCCGCTCGTCTGCATCTATGCGCTGACGACGGTCGGCAGCATCGGCGGCGGCTGGCTGTCGTCGATGCTGCTGCGCGCCGGCTGGAGCGTGAACCGTGCGCGCAAGACGGCGATGCTGATCTGCGCATGCTGCGTGCTGCCGATCGCGTTCGTGTCGCAGGTGCAGAGCCTGTGGGTCGCGGTGCTGATCGTCGGCCTTGCCGCCGCCGCGCACCAGGGCTGGTCGGCGAACCTGTTCACGACGGCGTCCGACCTGTTCCCGCGCCGCGCGGTCGCGTCGGTGGTCGGCATCGGCGGGATGGCCGGCTCGATCGGCGGCGTGCTGTTCTCGGAAGTGATCGGCCAGGTGCTGCAGCGCACCGGCCACTACTGGGTGCTGTTCGCGATCGGCGCATCGGCCTACCTGATCGCGCTGGCCGTGATGCACGGGCTCACGCCGAAGATGAAGCCCGCGAAGCTCGACGCGTGATCGCGTATCGGCAAGCGAAAACGCCGCCCTCGGGCGGCGTTTTTTGTGGGCGGGGAAGCCGGGTGCCGCGAACGCGTCAGCCGGCCGGGGCCGTCGACGCGCGCATGATCAGCCGCGGCTCGAACGTCGAGTAGCTCGCGTCGGTGCGCCCCGCGAGCGCGTCGATCAGCTTCTGCATCGCGAGCTCGCCCATGTTCTCGCTCTGGATGTCGACGGTCGTCAGCGCGGGCGCCGCGTATTCGCCATACGGCACGTTGTCGACGCCGGCGACGGACACGTCCTGCGGCAGCCGGAAGCCGAGCGACGCGGCTTCCTTCATGAAGCCGAGCGCGATCAGGTCGTTGTAGCAGATCACGGCCTGCGGGCGCTGCGGCCCGAGCATCACGCGCGAGCACGCGCGCTCGCCGGCTTCGGCGGTCGGCGCATGCGCGTCGTGCACGTCCAGCGTGAGCCCCGCTTCGGCGAGGCAGTCGCGCGCGCCCTGGATCCGTTCGTCGTTCACGCGTGCGGTGCCGAAGCCGAGATACGCGATGCGCGTGTGGCCGAGGTTGAGCAGATGGCGCGCGAGCATGTACGTCGACAGCCGGTTGTCGATGCCGACGCTCGGAATCGGCAGGCCCGGGCTGCGACGCAGCAGCACGAGCGGCTTGTTGAGGTCGAGCATCCAGCCGGCTTCCTCGTCGGGCATCCGCGTGCTGACGATCAGCCCGTCGACGCGCTGCGCGAGCGCCTCGATCAGCGAGCGTTCGCGCGCCTGGCTCTCCTCGGTATCGACGAGCAGCAGCGTGTAGTCGTGCTGCAGCGCGACGCGGTTCGCGCCTTTCACCACGTTCGTGAAGTGCGGGTTGCTGATGTCGAGGATCACGAGGCCGATCGTGCGCGTGCGGCCGGTGATCATCGAACGCGCGAGCGGGTTCGAACGGTAGCCGAGCCGCTCGATGGCTTCCTTGAGCCGGGCCTCGACGGTCGGCGAGAAGCGCTGCGTGCCGTTCACGTACTTCGATACCGTCGCGACCGACACGCCGGCTTCCGCGGCCACGTCGCGGATCGTCGGGGAAACTTTTTTCATCGGAAGGGTAACGTTTTCGTTCGATAACGCCGGATTGTGGCAGAAAAAGCCGGCGCGCGGCCAGCCGTCGATATCGGGAAAGTGCGGATGGCTGCGAACGGGTTCGACCATTGACGTTCGACGGCGCGTCCGCGTATAGTTGGAAAACGTTTTCCGCTTCAGGTCAGATCCAAGGAGATTCGATGAACGCCTCATCCACCGCCGCGCGCAAACCGTTCGGCCGCCTGCTGCTGACGGGCGCGGCCGGCAACCTCGGCCGCCAGTTGCGCGGCGCGCTCGCCGACTGGGCCGACGTCGTGCGCGTCAGCGACATCGCGGCGCTGGACGACGCGGCCGCGCATGAAGAAATCCGCGTGGTCGACCTGGCCGACCGGCCGGCCGTGATGCAGCTCGTCGACGGCGTGGACGCGATCGTCCACCTCGGCGGCATTTCGGTCGATGCGCCGTTCGACGATCTGGTCGGCGCAAACATCACCGGCACGTACAACCTGTACGAAGCCGCGCGCAAGCACGGCGTGAAGCGCGTCGTGTTCGCGAGCTCGAACCATGCGATCGGTTTCCATCCGGTCACGGAAGTGCTCGACGCCGATGCGCCGCTGCGCCCCGACAGCCTGTACGGCGTGACGAAGTGCTTCGGCGAATCGCTGTCGCGGTATTACTTCGACCGCTTCGGGATCGAAACCGTATGTCTGCGGATCGGCTCGTCGTTCGAGGTGCCGAAGAATCCGCGGATGCTCGTCACGTTCCTCAGCTATCGCGATTTCATCGAGCTCGTGCGCTGCTCGCTGCTGACGAACCGCGTCGGGCACGCGATCGTCTACGGCGCGTCGGACAACCCGGTGAAGTGGTGGGACAACACGAAGGTCGGTTTCCTCGGCTTCCGTCCGCGCGACAGCTCCGAACAGTTCGCCGGGTTGTTCCCGGTGACGGCGCCGACCGCCGAGTACGACGATCCCGCACAGCGGTTCCAGGGCGGTGGATTCGTCGTCGGCGAGCCGATGGAGCGGAAGGCGTCGTAAGCGGTGCCGGCATCGCCGGCGTCATGATTCAGCGCAGGATGTCGGTCGCCTTGTGCCGTTCGTCGACACCGTCGATCAGGATCAGCGGGCCGCTCGCGTGTCGCGCGCGCAGCGGCTGGATCTGCCGGTACGCATCCGATTCGTACCATGCGCGCGCCGTGCCGAGATCGGGAAACGCGATCGCGATCAGGTCGCCGCGCCATTCGCCTTCGCGCACTTCCGGGCGTGCGCCGTGAATCACGAAATGGCCGTCGTACGGCGCGAGGGTGCCGTCGATCCGTTCGAGGTATTCGACGATGTCGTCGCACATGTCGACGTCATGCAGGTGGGCGATGGCGTAGGCGGTCATGGCGGGCTCCTTGGCGTGATGCGGTTCGAGAGTCGATGGAGCCATGATCGCGGCGCGGACGGCGCGCGTCGATTACCTGCGACGTAAGCAAATCCTCGCAGCCGCGCCCGCCTCGCCGCCGGCCGGCCGCCGTCAATGCTTGCGGCAAGCCGGATCGTTGTTGCGCCGCTCGGCGGAATCGCACCAGTAACTCGGCCGCCACGCTTCGAACGAAACGGCCTTTGCCGCATTCGCACGCGTGACGCGTACCGGGTCGGCCTTCAGCGCATCGCCGTCCTGCTCGTAGTTGAATCGCCAGTTCCGGAACACTTCGCGATGGAACAGCCACGTGCGATGCGCGACGTCATAGCGAAACGTCACGCGGTCGCGCCAGTGGTTATGGCCTGCGAATACGCCCTGTTCGACGGTGAACATGCGAGGCTCGATCGTGAGTGCGTTCTCGGCGACGCCATCGAGATACGGGTCGCCCATGCCGCCTTCGTCGGCTTTCATGATCACGGTGTCGTTGCGGGCCGCCAGCCGGTAGCGTCCGTTCGGACCCTGCAGGAAGATCAGCAGCGGACGCAGCGACGGCGTCTGCATCGAATCGCCGGGCTGATGCGCGACGACGACGTAACCGTTGCGCGTGCCGTCGGTCAGGCGCCCCGATGCGGCATCCAGCGCTTCGTAACCGGCGGGCAGTTGCGCGACGATGTCGGCCGGCAGATCGGAGGTGTCCGGGCAACGGATCGACGAATGCGTGTCGTCGCACGTCGACGCGAAGGCACTGCCGATGCCGAACGTCAGCAGTACGGCGATGAAAAATCCTTTGATACGGGGGATCGTCATGCGGATACGGTCGTGAGGGTGCTCGGCGGAAGACGGCGCGCATGCGGCGACGCGTGTCGCCGCAGCGCCGGTTGATCGATGGGTGACGCAGTGTAGCCGGTCACGCGCGCTTGCGCGCCGGCCGCACCACAGGGACGGACTCCAGCGGCTGGCTGGCCTGCTCGCAGAGCCGGTCGAGCATCCGCTGCGCGGCGCCCGCGCAATCCTCGCCTTCGGGCTTGTTCTCGATTTCGTCGATCAGCGTCTCGAGGTGCTGCCGGTTCTGCGCGAGACGCCGTTCGAGCAGCGCGATTTCGTCGACCTTGTGCCGCAGCGCGACCAGCAGTTCGTCGTGCGGCCATGCGCCGAGATCGGGCGGCAGCACCGCGCGAATCTCGTCGAGCGAGAAGCCTGCGCGCTGCGCGCGATCGATGATCGCGAGCCGCGTCAACGCTTCCGGCCCGTATTCCCGATAGCCGTTCGCCTGGCGGCGGGCCGGTTCGAGCAGGCCGCTCGCTTCGTAGAAGCGGATGCGCGACGCCGCGAGGCCGCTCGCCTTCGCCAGTTCGCCGATTTTCATGATGGGCTCCAAAAGGGCTTGACCTTAAAGTTGACTTTAAAGTTATCGTTGGGCATCGTCAATCGAGGGTGTCCACCATGAATCTGTTTGCGCCGCTCACACTGCCCAACGGGGCGGTGATTCCGAACCGTCTGGCCAAGGCCGCGATGGAAGAAAACATGGCCGATGCGGACCACGCGCCGTCCGACGCGTTGCTGCGCCTGTACCAGGCGTGGGCCGACGGTCGGGTCGGCCTGATCCTGACCGGCAACGTGATGGTGGACGGCCGCGCGATGACGGGGCCGAACGGCGTCGTGCTCGAAAGCGACGCGCATCTCGACCGGTTCCGCCGCTGGGCGCAGATCGCGCGCTCGGGCGGCGCGCACGTATGGATGCAGATCAATCACCCGGGGCGCCAGATGCAGGCGGCGCTGGGCCAGACGACGCTCGCGCCGTCGGCCGTGCCGCTCGCGCTCGGCGCGCTGTCGAAGCAGTTTCCGGTGCCGAAGGAGATGACGGCGGCCGACATCGCCGACGTGCAGCAGCGCTTCGTGCGCGCCGCGCAGCTCGCGGAGCAAAGCGGCTTCACCGGCGTGCAGGTGCACGCGGCGCACGGCTATCTGCTGAGCCAGTTCCTGTCGCCGCTGACCAATCGCCGCCAGGATCAGTGGGGCGGCAGCATCGAGAATCGCGCGCGCCTGCTGCTCGATATCGTGAAGGCGGTGCGCGCGACGGTGTCGCCGGCCTTCGTTGTCGCGGTGAAGCTGAACTCGGCCGATTTCCAGCGCGGCGGCTTCAGCGCGGACGACGCGAAGCGGGTGGTCGAACTGCTGAATCCGCTCGGCGTCGATCTCGTCGAACTGTCGGGCGGCAGCTATGAAGTGCCGGCGATGCAGGGCGAGGCGCGCGACGGGCGCACGCTCGCGCGCGAAGCGTACTTCCTCGAATTCGCGCGCGACATCACGGCCGTCGCGCGGATGCCGCTGATGGTCACGGGCGGCATCCGGCGCCGTGCGGTGGCCGAGCAGGTGGTGAACAGCGGTGTCGCGATGGTCGGCATCGCGACCGCGCTGTCGATCGACCCGAACCTGCCGCGCGACTGGCGCGCGGGCAAGGACAGCGCGCCGGTGCTGCAGCCGATCCGCTGGAAGAACAAGGCGCTGGGCGCGCTGGCGAACATGGCCGTCGTCAAGTTCCAGCTCACGCGGCTCAGCGAAGGGCGTCGCACGCATCCTCGGGTGTCGCCGCTGCGCGCGCTGGTGCGCCAGCAACTGGCCGCGCAGTGCCAGACGCGGCGCTACCGGAAGTGGATGGCGGGCCCGCGCGCGTGACGGGCCGTTTCGGGCGGGCAGCGGCGAGACCGGAAGCTGACCGACCCGCCGCCGCGCACGCATCGGCGGACGCGTTGCGCGGCGGCGCGCCGCATCAGAACCGGTAGTTCGCCAGCAGCTCGAACCGCCGGTCGTTGCCGAGCAGATACTGCGTCTCGTTGTAATACGCGGACTGCACGTAGCGACGATTGAAGACGTTGTACGCGCGGGCGGTGATCGTCGTGTCCTTGCGCGGCTTCCACGCGAGGCCGAGGTCGACGGTCGTGTACGACGGCATCACGAGCTGGTTCGCGGTGTCGGCGAACCGCTTGCCCACGTACTTGACGCCCGCGATGCCGGTCCAGTCCGGCGCGAAGCGCCAGCTCACCCACAGGTTCGCGAGCCGTTGCGGCACCGACACCGGCACGTTACCCGCGCGCGACACCGTCGCGCCGCCGGACGACTGCTGGAAATCGTCGTATTTCGCGCGCAGGATCGACACGTTCGCATCGACGCGCCAGTCCTTCGCGATCTCCGCGCCGACCGTCGCCTCCAGCCCGCGCGACGACTGCTGGCCGACCTGGATCGACTGGTTCGGATTCACCGGGTCGGCCGTCAGGAGGTTACGCTTCACGATCCGGTACGCGGCGAGCGTCCATTCGGCCTTGCCGTCGAGGAACGACTGCTTCACGCCGATCTCGATCTGCCGGCCGGTCGCGAGCGTGAAGCTGGCCTTCGACGCATTCAGCGACAGCAGCGAGCTGACCGGATCGGCCGCGACCGAATACTGGCCGTATACGGCGAGGCCGGGCCGCACGTCGTACACGGTGCCGATGCGCCAGCCCGTGTTCGCGA
Source organism: Burkholderia sp. 9779_493 (assembly GCF_015712215.1). Taxonomy (NCBI): domain Bacteria; kingdom Pseudomonadati; phylum Pseudomonadota; class Betaproteobacteria; order Burkholderiales; family Burkholderiaceae; genus Burkholderia; species Burkholderia sp. 9779_493. Next base: position 3,142 of record NZ_JACCQA010000024.1, on the reverse strand, counting down.
ATACCTTCGTGAACGCGCCGCCGTTCACGAGATCGTCGCGGTTCACGCTCGCATGGTCGTAGCGCAGCCCGCCGATCACCGACCAGCGCGGCGTGATCTCGAGCCGGTTCTCCGCGAACAGTGCGTACTGGTTCGACTGGCTGCGGTACTTCGGAAACGTGCCGGCCGTGTTGATGAAACTGCCCGGATCGACGTTGAACGGATCGACCGTCGACGTGCCCGCATACGGCGAATTGTTGTCGTGCTGGAACGTCGTGTGGTTGAACTCGACGCCCGCCGAAAACGTGTTGCGCATCCCGAACAGCGCGCTGCCGACGGTGGCCGTCGTCACGTTGCCGTATTGTTCCTGGTCGTGAAAGATCTCCGTGTAGCTGCTGCGCCGCACCTGCGCGCTCGACGGCAGGTACGTGTAGTACTCGGCGTCCTTCCAGTGACGGTTGCTCTTCATCCGGTACAGCGTGCTCGTCACGTTCAGCGCGTCGCTCGGCTGCCAGTTCGCCGAGACGGTGGCCCAGCTGTCGCGGAACGCGATGTCGGCGTCGCCGACGTTGTAGTTTTTCTTGTCGAGCGCGCGATCGCGCGCACCGTCGACGAGCGGCACACCGAAATACTGCATCGGATGCATGAAGCCCTGCGCATACGACGCCGTCACGTACAGGTCGGGCGTCACGTCGTAGCGCAGCGCGCCGGACACCGACAGGTTGCGCGAGTCGCCGCGATCGACCCAGTTCGACGAGCGGTTGCCGCTGACGTCGAAGCGGTACGACAGCTTGTCGTTGATCGCGCCGCCGCTGCCGAACGCGGCGCGCGCCGTGCCTTCGGTGCCGCCGCCGACCTGCAGCTCGTTGCGGATCGGCGTGCGCGTCGGCTTCTTCGGCACGATGTTGACCACGCCGCCGATCGCGCCTTCGCCGTAGATCACCGAAGCGGGGCCGCGCAACACGTCGATGTGGTCGACTGACCACGTGTCGAACGGGAACGTGACGCCGATCGCGCCGTACGGGCGCATGCCGTCGTAGAGCTGCGTGACCGACGACGCGCCGACGAAGCCGCGCGCGGCGAGCTCCGAGTTGCCGTTGCCGGGATGCGGCGACGCGCTGATGCCGGCGGCGCGGCTCACGGCGTCGATGATCGAGTTGTCGCCGCGCGTGTCCAGCGTCGCGCGGTTGATCTGCTCGACGCTCGCGGGCGTTTCGAGCGGCGACAGCCCGAGATGGCTGCCGGTGTCGAGCGGTTGCGTCAGGGCGGGCGCCTTCTGCGCGTCGACGCGAATCGGCGCGAGCGTGGCGCCGGCACCGTCGACGCCGCGTTCCTGTGCGTGGGCCTGCCCGGCCGGCGAGAGCGCCGCGAGCACGGCGGCGGGCAGCATCGATTTGAACTTCATTGTTTCGGTTTCCTTCGAATGGGGGAAGCGCTTGCGTCGATCACGCCGCGGCGCGGCCGAACAGCAGCCGGTCGAGCAGCCAGACCGCGACGATCGTCAGTCCCATCAGCGGGAACACGATGCCGAGCAGCACGAGCCCGGCGATCCAGCCGCGCATCGGCGGCGTGCCGCGTTCGCGCGACGGTGCGCCCAGCGTCCCGGCCGGGCGGCGCTTCCACCACATCACGGTGCCCGTGACGGCCATCGCGGCCAGCCCGAGCGACAGCACCGCGCAAATGATCTGGTTCGCGAGGCCGAAATAGCGGCCCATGTGCAGCGACGTGCCGTACGACACCGCTTTCGATACCGCGCCGTAGTCGCCATAGCGGATGTCCTTCAGGACCGCGCCGCTGTACTGGTCGACGTAGATCGTGCGTTCGGCCTTCGGGTCGGCCGGGAAGTACGACGCGGTGAACACGCCGTCCGCGCCGGACGGCAGCGCGAGCGTGTAGCCGCTCGTCACGCCGAGCCCGGCGACGATCGCGATCGCGCGGGCCAGCGGCAGCGGCGCGGGCGTCGGCGCGGACGGCGAATGCGGCACGGGCACGTTGCCGACCGCCCACGGCGTTTGCGGCAACGGCAGGTCGTCCATCACCATCCCCGGCATCGATTCGCCGGAATCGTGGTGATGGCCGGACGGCGCGGTGGCCTGCGCAGGCGCCTGCCCGGCCGTCGCGGCGGCACCGGGGCGCGTCGAGCGTACCGACGCGCCGCCCCATGCGCCTTCCGGCGCGCCGAGGTTCACGGTCGCGGCGAGCGCCTTGAAGTTCTTGCCCCACGAGCCCGACCACGGCAGCCCGGTCAGGATGAACGCGACCGTGCCGGCCGCGAGCCAGATGCCGGCCGTCGCATGAAGGCTCTTCCACAGCGGCCGGCCGCGCAGCGACAGGTCGGGCCGCAGCGCGCGCCCGACGCGTGCCGCGCCGCGCGGCCACCACAGCGCGATGCCGGTGCCGATCATCACGAAGGTCCAGCAGGCGGCGAGCTCCATCAGCCACTCGCCGGTCTTGCCGAGCAGCAGCTTGCGATGCAGCATCCGGTCGACCTGCATGAAGCGGTTCTCGACGCTCAGCGTGCCGAGCACGCGGCCGTCGTACGGGTTCACGTACACGCTCTCGCGGCTGCCGTCGCGCAGCCGAAAAACATACTCGGCGCTGCGGTCCGGCGCGGTGGCGACCTGCACGGATACCGGCGTCGCGTCGGCCGGCATCGCGGTGCGGGCGCGGGCGAGCAGCGTGTCGGCATCGAGCCGCGGCGTCGCGCGCGGTTCGACGACCAGCCGGTGCGGATACAGCAGCGGCTCGATTTGCGGCTGGAAGCAGTACAGCGTGCCCGTGATCGCGAGAATCACGAGAAACGGCATCACGAACAGGCCGGCGTAGAAGTGCCAGCGCCAGAGCGTCCGGTAACCGGCGCTGGCGGAACGGGCGGGCGCGACGGCCCGATCGACGGTGGTCGACATGGTGTGAACTCCTCGTATGCGTCGAGCGGCGGGACCGGCGCGGGCCGGCGGCCGTCAACGTGCGTCGCACCCGCGTGCAGGCCGCACCGCGGCAGGCGGCGCGGCACGTTGCGCGGACGATGCGCAGGGCGGCGTCGCCCGCGCGATGCGGGCTGGCGGGTGAACGCGTGAATCAGGTCGGGTGAAACGAACGGCGTGAACGCGCGTGCACGTCGACGTGCATGCGCCACGGGGCGGAACGTTCAGCAGAACCGAGG
>NZ_JACCQA010000023.1:0-112408 GCF_015712215.1 Burkholderia sp. 9779_493 | reverse complement strand
GTCGCCGCGTTCGGCGGCCTCGCGCATCCACTTGAGCGCCTGGTAGCTGTCCTGGCGCACGCCGTCGCCGCGGAAATAGCGCAGGCCGAGGTCGTAGGCGGCCTTCGGCTGGGTCTTCGCGGTCTGCCTGAGCGCGGCGATGCGCGGCTCTTCGCGGTCTTCCGCCTCGTCCCTTTTTTGATAGGAGACCTGATCTTTAGGGCGATCGGAACAACCTGTGTCGTCGCAGATCCGTACCGTGTTCCCGGTGACGGACGGATCCTGCGCGCACGCGGCCAACAGCAACAACAGCCCCGGTGCGAGTAAACGGCGATACATGGGTACTTTCCTCAAATTTTTATCGGCGCCGCAATGCTTCGAGCTATCCCACCCCGCGAGCTCGTACCCGGTTGCGCGCGGCGCAGCGGATACAATTCCATCCGCCAACGCCGACACGCAGTCCTAGGCTCTCTCAGGTTCTCTCTTCGAATCGTTCCATCACTACTTCATTGCTGCCGCTTTTCGCTGTCCGACCAGGGCCGGAATCGATCTCCAAACATGACGCAACAAACAATAGTGACGTGGTGAGCAATAATAATGGAGAAAAACGGCATGTCAAGGCCCTTAGCGTGTTTGAAGTTTGCGTGACACGTCAGCTTTGATATGCTCTACCTCGCCCAAAACCCCTGGAGACCCCATCGAGATGTCCACCACCGAGCAGGCCAACGTCGATCTCATCACCGCCAACAAGGTGCGCGATCTCCTGAACCGGAACGGCATTCCGCCGCGCAGTCACAACACGACGATCGCGAACGTGCTCGGCCTGAGCTTCTCGGTCGTCACGCGCAAGATGAAAGGCCTGATCCCGTGGAACCTGTCGCAGTTGCAGGACATCGCGACGCACTTCGGCGTGCCGCCCGCGATCCTGCTCGACGACAAGGGCACGCAGCCGGCCGCGGCCGAGATGATCGACGCGACGTTCGTGATCGAGTCGAAGCGCTTTCGCTGCCGCGCCGCGATCTCGACGAAGGCGACCAGCCAGATCGAAACGGATTTCGTCGCGCTGCAGTGGCAGGGCGAATGGATCGTCACCGAACGCGAGCATGCGCGTGAGGGCCGCACGTATCCGGTCGACGTGATCGAGCTGCGCTCGGCGCAGCCGAATGTGTACGCGGCGCGCATCGCCGTGGTCGACGATTCGCACGACGTCGCCGAAACGGTCTGTGAATACTTCATCGAGAAAGGCGTGAACGCGATTCCGTACTTCGACGGTGCGAGCTTCCGCAAGGCGCTAGAGGTCGAGGATTTCGATGGCTACATCCTCGACTGGATGCTCGGCGACCAGACGGCCGCCGAACTCGTGCGCGGCATCCGCTCGAGCGAGAACAGCGGCGCGCCGATCTTCCTGCTGACTGGCAAGATCTCGACCGGCGAAGCGAGCGAGGACGAGATTGCGCACATCGTGTCGCACTACAACGCGCGCTGCGAAGAAAAGCCCGTGCGCCTGCCGATCCTGTTCGCGGAAGTCGCCCGCGAACTGAAACTCACGCTGCCGGCGGCAGCGGCCGCGACGAACTGAGCACCGAGCACGGAAACGGCGACCGGCGCGACAACCCGCTACACGCACCATAAGACCGAGGGAAAAACATGCGCATTTCAACCATCTGGATCAAAAGCCTGCTGACAACCTGCCTGCTCGGGATGGCCACTGCGGCATGGGCCGCGTCGTCGTTCACGTTCACCGTCGACGGCAAGATCAGCAAGAGCAACCAGCAGGGGAAGATGAGCTACGTCTTTTCCGAGCAGGCGCTGATGGCGCTGCCGCAGCATACGATCGTCACGTCGACGAGCTGGACGCCGAAGGCGACCTTCACCGGCCCGCGCCTGTCCGACGTGCTGAAGACGGTCGGCGCGCACGGCACGCAGATCGAATTTCGCTGCATCGACGAATACACGTTCACGATTCCCGTGTCGGACGCCGACAAGTACGGCGTGATCCTCGCGCGGACGATGAACGGCAAGGTGCTCGGCAACGACAACTACGGCCCGTTGTGGATCATGTATCCGCGAGACCAGTATCCCGACGAGCTGAAGACGCCGCTCGGCGAAGCCAAGTTCGCGTGGCAGATCATCGGTCTGACCGTGAAGTGACATGACGCGGCGGCGATGGAAAAATAGAAAAATCATCCTGGTCCTCGGCTCGCTGTGGATCATGGGGTTCGCCGCGTGGGCGTTCCTGCTGTGGGATCTCCTCGCCACCTCGGTCAACGAGGGCGTGCTCGAGGGGCCGCGCGAAGGCGTGTTCTGGACCGCCGCGCAATACCGAAACGTCTATACGCGCTTCGATCGTCAGCTGATTCTTTACGCGACGCGCGAGGACGACGACTTCGATCACGTGCAGATGCAGCTCGACAGCCTGTCGGTGTCGTTCGGGTTCCTGCAGCGGCCGTCGGAAGTGTCCCAATACTGGCTGCGCATCCCGCGCGCGCGCAACGAGATCGACGCGCTGGGCGAATTCATGACGCGCCTGAAGCGCGAGGTGCCGCTGCTGCGCGAGTCGCCGATGCAGGCGCGGCAGGTGATCGACGAAGTCAATGCGTATTGGCCGAAAGTTAACGGCCTCGCGAACTACTTCCGCGCGATCGAAATGGCTCAGCGCGATTTCACGTTCCATCAACTGAAGGACAAACAGCGCGCGATCCTGATCCTCGGCATCGTGCTCGGTGTGCTCCTGTGCGCGCTGTTCCTGCTGCTGCTCTATACGATGCGCACGCGCGACGACCTGCTCGAACGGCAAAACGCCGCGCTCGATGCGGAGCGCAAGGCGTCAGACCGCGCGTTCGAGATGATCGAGGCGAAGAATGCGTTCCTCGGGATGGTCAGCCACGAACTGCGCACGCCGCTGCAGGCGATCTGCGGATCGATCGAGATCCTGCTCGCGCGCTCGCAGTCCGACGCGAACCTGAAGACGATTCGGCGGCTGCAGAACTCCGCGCTGTCGCTGGAGGCGCTCGTCAAGGACCTCACCGACTACATCAAGCTGCGCTCGACGAAGCGCGTCGCCGAACTGGAGACCGTCGGCATCGCGCCGCTGCTCGCCGAAGCGCTCGAACCGCTACGCGAGAAGATCGTCGCGAAACGGATCGCGGTCACGCAGCTCGTCGAGCCGCCCGGCCTCGCGATCCGCTCCGATCGCAAGCTGCTGCGACAGGTGCTGTCGAATCTGATCGAGAACTCGGTCAAGTACACTGTCGGCGGCTCGATCACGGTCGCGATCACGCTTGCCGACGCGGCGGCCGGCCAGCAATTGAAGATCGCCGTGCGCGACACCGGCGCCGGCATCGCGAAACAACATCTGTCGAAGATCTTCGAGCCGTTCTATCGCGCGAACGACGCGGTCGGGCTGCACGTCGACGGGATCGGCATGGGGCTCGCGGTCGTGCGCGAAATCGTGACGACGCTACGCGGGCATGTGGACGTGCGCAGCGTGGTCGGCGAAGGCAGCGAGTTCGTCGTGACGCTGCCGGTCGAAGTGCCGGGCGTCGATACGGCCGGCACTGCCGCCGGCGATGCGCCCGCGCCGCCGCCCGCGCTGGCGTACCACGGCCGGCGCGCGCTGGTGGTCGACGACAACGACAACGCGCGCGAAACGCTCGGCGCGATGCTCTCGGCGCTCGGCGTCGACGCCGATCTGTGCGGCACCGGGCAGGAAGGCGTCGCGCGCTTCGGCACGGGCCGCTACGACCTCGTCGTGCTCGATCTCGAACTGCCGGACCTGAGCGGATTCGACGTGGCGCGGCGTATTCGGGCGGTGGCGGAACCCGACGACAACGGTCGGCATCCGGCGATCCTCGGCGTCAGCGCGTATGAATCGGCGGCGCTGCGCGAGAACCAGCGGGTGTTCGACGCGTTCCTGCCGAAGCCGGTCCACCTGCGCGAGCTCGGCGCGCTCGTCGAGACACTGCTCGCCTGAGCCGCGCGCCGGCGCGGCATCACGCGTGCCCGTTGCCCGGCGATTCGCCTACTCGCCTACTCGCCTACTCGCCTACTCGCCTACTCGCCTACTCGCCTACTCGCCTACTCGCCTACTCGCCTACTCGCCTACTCGCCTACTCGCCTACTCGCCTACTCGCCGAGCAGATGCAGCACGATATCGCGCCGGTGCGCCGCGCGACGATGCTCGAACAGATAGATCCCCTGCCACGTGCCGAGCACCATGCGTCCGTGCTCGACCGGGATCGATAGTTGCACCTGCGTGAGCGCCGTGCGCAGATGCGCGGGCATGTCGTCGGCGCCTTCGGTGTCGTGCTCGTAGCGCGTGTCGTCCTCGGGCGCGAGCGTCGCGAAATAGCGTTCGATATCGCGCTGCACCGACGGATCCGCGTTCTCCTGGATCAGCAGCGACGCCGACGTATGGCGGCAGAACACCGTGAGCAGGCCGGTTCGGATCGCCTGCTGGTCGACGAACGCGCGCACCTGCGGCGTAATTTCGACGAGGCCGCCGCCGCGCGTGTCGACGCCGACGTGCGTGATGGCCTGTTGCATCGCCATGACCTCAGGCCAGCGCGGCGAAGCCGTCGGCTTCGATCTGTTTCGCGTCGGCGGGGCGCACGACGCGTGCGACTTCGACCCCGTCGCGCAGGAACACCAGCGTCGGCCACAGCTTCACGCCGAACGAGCGGCCGAGCGGACGGCCGGGGCCGTCCTCGATCTTCAAGTGCCGCACGGCAGGATGCGCGGAGAACGACGCCGTGATCGCGGGCTGCGCGCCTGCGCAGATCCCGCACCAGTTCGCGCCGAATTCGATGACGGTTGCGCCGCCCAGTGCGTCGACTTCCGCGCGGGTCGGCGCGTTGGCGGTGTAGCGTTGCTCGGTGTCCATCAGGCCCTCGTGTGCGTTGGCGGAACGTGACTGCACGCGCCGGCGCGATGCGGGCGGGTGCGGCCTTCGATTTCTTACTGTAGCGGAAAAGCCCGCGCGCTGCCGGCGCGGTCCGCGCGCATCGTCCGGAATGACACGACAAGATTCGGAGCGCCGCATCGCCGCGACGGGATCAGCATGGGAACCGATCCCGTCAACAAAGGCCTCGACCATGAATGCACCGCATTGCGTCACCGAACCGAACATCCTCTACTTCGGCACGCCCGTCGTGCTGGTCAGCACGCTGAACGAAAACGGCACGGCCAATCTCGCGCCGATCTCGTCCGCGTTCTGGCTCGGCTGGCGCGGCGTGATCGGCATCGCTGCCAGTTCGCAGACCACCCGCAACCTGCTGCGCACCGGCGAATGCGTGCTGAACCTGCCGTCGTCGGCGCAGGCGGACGCGGTCGACCGGATCGCGCGCACGACGGGCACGTACCCGGTACCCGACGGCAAACGCGCGAAGGGCTACGTATTCGAACCGGACAAGTTCGGCACGGCCGGGCTGACCGAAGCGGCATCGCAAACCGTCACGCCGCCGCGCGCGCTCGAATGCCCGGTGCACATGGAGGCGGTCGTCGCGGCCACCTACGGAATCGGCGACGACACGCCCGACCTGCGCGGCCGCATCCGCGTGTTCGAGCTGCGCATCCAGCGCGTGCACGTGCATCCCGACCTGCTGATGGACGGTCATCCGGACCGCATCGATCCGGACAAGTGGTCGCCGCTGATCATGAGCTTCCAGAAGTTCTACGGGCTGGCGCCGCGGCAGGTGCATCCGTCGCGGCTCGCCGAGATTCCCGAACGCGCGTATCGCAGCCCCGACATCGAGCGTTCGCGCGACGCGGGCACGCTGGCCGGTAGCGCACGGTAATGAAGCGCGCGGGAGAACGCCTGTGAATCCGATACGCCGCCCTGCTGCCACCCGTGCGGCCGATGTCGCCGCGCCGGCCCGGCATCGCCTCGTGCTGCCGGCGCTGTGCATCGCCGTGCTGATCGCGCAGATCGACACGGCGATCGTCAATCTCGCGACCGAACCGATCGGCACCGCGTTCGGCGCCCGCGTCAGCGCGCTGCAGTGGGTGATCGACGCGTACAACCTCGCGTATGCGGTGCTGCTGCTCACGGGCGGCCTGATCGGCGACCTGTACGGTCGGCGGCGTGCATTCGTGCTCGGCGCGACGGTGTTGAGCGGCGCGTCGGTCGTGTGCGCGCTCGCGCCGACGCTGGGCGTGCTGATCGCGGGCCGCGCGCTCGCCGGCGCGGGCGCCGCGCTGCTGATCCCCGCGTCGCTCGCGATCGTCCGCGTGCTCTGGCGCGATCCGGCCGAACGCGCACGCGCGCTCGGCATCTGGGCCGCGTGCGGCGGCATCGCGATGATCGTCGGCCCGACGCTCGGAGGCGTGCTGATCCACGCGTTCGGCTGGCGCAGCATCTTCGGCGTCGTGATTCCGTTCGGCATCGCCGCGATCGCACTCGCCAGCGCCGTCGTGCCGGAATCGGCCGATCCGCGGGGCCGGCGCTTCGATCCGGCCGCGCAGGTGCTCGGTGCGATCGCGATCGGCTGCGTCGTATTCGCGACGATCGACGCGCGCCACGACCCGCAGCGCGCGGCGCTGCTAATCGGGACCGGCGCGGCCGCGATCGCGCTGTTCGTGCGGATCGAACGGCGGCTCGGCACGGCCGCGCTCGTGCCGCTCGACCTGTTCGCGAATCGCGCGTTCCGCGGGATGCTGGTCGGCAACGGCGCCATGACGTTCGGCGGCTACGGGATGCTGTTCGTGCTCCCGCTCGCATGGCAAAGCCACCACGTGCTCGACGCCAGCGGCGCCAGCCTCGCACTGCTGCCGATGTCGGTGCCGTTCGCGCTCGTGTCGTTCGGCTCCGGTGCCGTTGCGGCCCGCGTCGGCGCACGCACGGCCGGCGCGGGCGGCGTCGCGCTGATGGGGCTCGGGCTCGCCGCGATCGGCATCGGCGCGGCCGGGTCGACGAATCCGCACGCGCCGATGCTCGCGTGGGCCGAGGCGGGGCTCGCGCTGACCGGCACGGGCCTCGGCCTCGCGGTCGGCTCGCTGGCCGCGACGGCCGTCGGCGCAGTCGACGCCGCGCGCGCCGGCACCGCGGCATCGCTGATGAACGTGACGCGGATGATCGGCGCGGTCTTCGGCGTCGCGCTGCTGGGCGCGCTGTACGATGCGTGCGGCGGCGGCGCGTCGGGGCTGCGGGTCGCGATGCTGACGGGCAGCGCGCTGCAGCTCGCGGGCGCGGCGCTCGCGTGGCGCACGGCCGGCACCGGCACGCGGGCCGGCGCACCGAGGCCGATCGGATAAGATACGGCCGGCCACGCACCTTGGCCCATGACCGAACCGACGGAGTGTTTTCAGTGATTCAACCGACCCCAATATTCAAGGACAACCTCGCGCAACTGCCGGCCATCGACGGCATCGCGCGCATCGATCTCGTCGGCGCGAACGGCGACGTGGTCGCGACCATCGAGAACCAGCCAGGCAAGCAGGGCTCGCTCGCGGTGTACCACTATCTGAAGCAGGCGTTCGGCACGCTCGACGCGAAAGCGGCCGAGCACGGCCTCGCGGTGTTCGCCGAGCATACGGCCGACGCGCGCAATCGTCCGGGCGCGCACCCGAACGTCGATCGTCTGCTGGCGATCGTGGCCGGCGGCGACGCACTGCGCATCGACGTCGTCGCGAAGGACTGAGTCGGCGGCGACACGTACGCGTGCCGCCAGGCGGCGCGCGCGACCGTGACGGACGGGCGAAAAAGCGCTTGCCGCGCCCGTCCCACTTTCCCCGGAGACAACCAGCGTGCTTCCTTCCGTTGCCTCGCCGCTCACCCGGCATCTGGCGTCGATCGTTTCGATCGCGGTACTTGCCGGCGCCACGTTCGGCGGCACGGCATCGGCCAAGCCGCTGCGCACGGCCTCCGATATCGTCGGAGCGTCGCTCGTGCCGCTCGGCACGCTGCCGCACTCGCCTGAAAGAGGTTCGCTCGATCCGTTCTGCACGCAATATCGCGCGAAGCCGACCACGGCGGCCGGCCGCGAAGTCGCGAAGCGCGACTGGATCGTGACATCCGAGGCACCGCTTGGGCGCTACACGGTCGTGAGCTTCGCGAGCGGATTCAACGCCGGCACGAGCGCAATCTGTTTCGCGCGCAACGGCAACCTCGGCGTATTCGAGGGCGCGACGCTCGTCGCGCTGGGCTACACGGCGCGCAAGGCAGGCTGGCAGCTCGGCTCGGTCGATCGTCTGGAGAATGGTGCACTGCTCGTCTGGGGCGGCGACGGCCCCGGAGCGCCCGTCGGCGAGCTGCACGAGGAAAACGGCGGCCTGCGGCTGACCCGCGTCGCCGCCGAAAGCACGCACTGCAGCGGCCGCGCGGTCGTGCCGAACGTATACGGCAAGCCGCTCGACGCGGCCCGCAAGATACTGATCGCGCATGGCTGGCAACCGCTGCGGCCGCGCGAGAAGCCGGACGCGATGGACGGGGCTGCAACGCTCGCGAAGCACGGCATTATCGAAGCCGAAGCGTGCTCGGGCACCGGCATCGGGTATTGCGCGCTGCGCTACCGGAATGCGGCCGGCGTGCTCGGCGTGACGACGGTGGGCGGCAAGCCGGACCGGCCTTCCGAGAACACCGTGATCGACTATCAGGTTGCCTGTCGCAAGCAGTGAACGGCGTGCAGGGGCGCATGCGCGATGCATGCGTCATGCGATCCGTGCCGCCAGGCCATCGTCCGTTCGCTCGATTGACCGGCTTCGCCCGCCCTCCTAAACTGGATTCCCTTTTACGCCGCACCCGCAAAAGGGACTGCCATGATCGGCTTCTCCACGCTCGCGCTGTTCTCCGGCGCGTGTCTCGCGCTGACCATTACGCCGGGCCCCGACATGTTGCTGATCGCGTCCCGCAGTGTGAGCCAGGGGCGACGCGCCGGCTTCGCGACGCTCGCGGGCATCCAGGCCGGCACCTACTGCCACGCGCTCGCGGCCGCGTTCGGTCTGTCGCAGCTGTTCGTTGCGGTGCCGCTCGCCTATGACGCGGTGCGCTTCGCAGGCGCCGCGTATCTGCTGTATCTCGCGTGGAAAACCTTCCGTTCGAGTGCGGCCGCGTTGTCGCCCGTCGCGTCGCCACGTCGCCATTCGACCGCGACGATCTTTCGCCAAGGGCTGACGACGAACCTGCTGAACCCGAAGATGGCGCTGTTCGTGCTCGCGCTGTTCCCGCAGTTCGTGCGGCCCGAGCACGGCTCGATCGCCGTGCAGATTCTCGTGCTCGCGACGGTGCTCAACCTGATCGGGATCGTCGTGAACGGCGCGGTGATTCTGTCCGCGAGCCGGCTGAGCCAGCGGATCGGCGCGCGCCGCCGGCCGTCGAAAGTACCGCAGTATCTGCTGGGGTCGGTGTTCGTGGGGCTGGCGGCGCGGCTCGCGATAGCGGGACGGCACTGAGGGCAGCCAGCAGCGCGAACGGAACCGTGCGCGCCCCGACGACACACGAGGGCGTCAGTCGTCGCGACCGGTACCCGAATCACGCGTGTCCATCACCACGCGCAACGCACCGCTATCGAGGATGCTTGCCGGCGTCACCGTGCGGCGGTGCCACGCAATCCGGCCGAAATACCAGATCCTCCAGAAGCCGAGCGGATGATCGGGATTCCGGTGCAGCAGCGTGTAGAAGGTCTCGACGTCGCCGAGCACGATCCGCGTCGCCTCGCACACGACCTCGCGCACGAAACGTGAGCAGAACTGCCGGCTCGACGCGAGATTGAAACCCGTGTCGTAGAGCACACCGATCCGGCGCGTCGCCGCGGCGCCGCCGGGTGGCGGATTTCGATACCGGCGTGACACGCGAAGCGCCCGAACCCAGCACCCTTCAGCGCGTCGCACCCAGCGCCACGCGCAGCCGCTCCATCAACCGCGTGTAATGCCGCAGCACGTCGTCCTTCGACACGACATTCGCGGTCGAGAAACGCTCGGACCACGCCGGCTTCCATTGATACGAACCGTGCACGCTGCGGTCGCCGTCGGGCGCCTGGATCAGCGAGCGGATCCGCGCGTCGCGGCCGGGCCCCGTATGCATCTCGAACAACGCGTGGATGAACGTGTGATACGCGTCGTACACGTCGTCGTCGAACAGGTAGCGGTAGATGTGGAACGTGCGGTCGAGGTCACGCTTCGCGCGGATCACGTCGTCCGGCGAGATGTCCTTCCAGTAACCGATCCACGTGTAGAAGCACAGCAGCGCATTGAGCTGCGGCGCGACCGTGTCGTACAGCGAGAGCCGCTTCTCGATCAGCCGCTGATTGGTCCACTGCACGAGCTCGAGCCGCTTCAGTCGGCGCGCGACGAGCCAGCCGAGACAGGCGACCGACAACGGCGTCAGCACGCCGAGCGCGAGCTTGACGATTTCCAGCGAATTCCACGGCGTATTGAATGGCTGCATGTAGGGCTCGACAGGAAGAAACGCATCCTCTGCGACGCGCGGCCCGGCGCGCCACGCAGCGCCGCTGGGCCGATCGCGTCGGCATTGACCGTTAGTTGCTTGCACATCGAACAGTACGCGAGCGCACCGGCACTCCGTGCGACGCGACTCACCCCGTCAGTGTATCGGGCGATTGTCACCGCGCGATGACCGCGCGTCGACGCGCCACCGCGCGCCCGCTTCGCGCTAGGTCGGTAGCGCCGAGGTGAGCTTGACCTTCTGCATCGGAATGTCGGTCTTCACGCTGAGCACGCCGGGGATGCGCGTCAGGTATTCCATCTGGAAGCGCCGGTAATCGTCGATGTCGGCCGCGACGACGCGCAGCAGGAAATCGCAGTCGCCGGCCATCAGGTGGCATTCGACGACTTCTGGCATCTGCTGGACGGCCTCGGCGAAACGGTTCACCGATTCCGCGTCCTGCCCCTTCAGCCACACGCGCGTGAAGATCGTCAGCCCCTTGCCGACCTTCGCCGGGTTCAGCACGGCCACGTACTTCTCGATCACGCCGGCTTCCTCGAGCAGCCGTACGCGCCGCAGGCACGGCGACGGCGACAGCCCCACCTCGTGCGCGAGCTCCACGTTCTGCATACGGCCGTCGCGCTGCAGCGCGCTCAGGATCCGGCGGTCGATAGCGTCAAGTTTCATTTGGCATCCGATTCCAAAAAATTCGTGTATCACGCGTTCAATGCCAAATTCTGAGAAAAATCTGGCGACAACGCAACCCGATTCGAGTCAAAAAAGCAGACAATTCCTCCCCCGAAGGAGGAGTGATGAGCAGTAGCGTTTCAACGTCGTCCGGGCTTCGCGACAAGCCCGCCTATGTCGCCGAGATGGGCCGCGGTTTGCGCACGGCGCTGCCCGTCATGCTCGGTTTCGTGCCGTTCGCGCTGGTGCTGGGCGCGCAGGCCGCGCAGAAAGGACTGAGCCTGTTCGAGGTGCCGATGATGACGGGCCTGAACTTCGGCGGCGGCTCCGAATTCGCGGCGATCCATCTGTGGACGTCGCCACCGCACATCGCGCTGATCGTCGCGATGTCGTTCCTCGTGAACTCGCGCCACATCCTGATGGGCGCCGCGTTCGAGCCGTATATCCGGCGCCTGCCGCGCCGCCGCGCGTTCGTCGCGCTGTTCTTCATGTGCGACGAGAGCTGGGCGATGTCGCTCGCCGATGCACGCGAGCGCTCGGCCACGCACATCAGCGTGCCCTATTACGCGGGCATCTGCATGGGGCTCTATCTGACGTGGATCTCGATGACGACGCTCGGCGCGGCGGTCGGCCCGACGATCGGCAACGTCGAACAGTACGGCTTCGACATGGCGTTCACGGCCGTGTTTCTGGTGCTGCTGCGCGGCATGTGGAAAGGCGTGCGTGCGAGCCGTCCGTGGTTCGTGAGCCTCGTCGTCGCGGCGGCCACCCATCTCGCGCTGCCCGGTGCGTGGTACGTCGCGGCCGGCGCCTGCGCGGGGCTGATCGCCGCGCTGCTGTGGGAGCCGCGCGATGCCTGAGCTTCCGGATTTCGGCACGGTCGCGACGATCGTGCTGATGGCGTCGACCACCTACCTGTCGCGCATTCTCGGCTACGTGCTGCTGCGCAACCGCACGCTGAGCCCGCGGATGGCGTCGGTGATGGAGAACGTGCCCGGCTGCGTGCTGATCTCGGTGATCGCGCCGGCCTTCGTGTCGACGCGCCCGGCTGACCTGCTCGCGCTTGCACTCACGCTGCTTGCGGCGACGCGCCTGTCGATCCTGCCGACCGTCATCGTCGGCGTCGTGTCGGCAGGCCTGCTGCGCTACCTGCTCGGTTGAGCGGTGCCGCCGGCCACCCCGGCACCGCATTCCACGACACGACGAACGGGCGCGCGATGCGCCCGTTTTCACGTCCACGCCCGCCGGCGTCATGCGCGCGACACGACGATCCTCGCGTGGGAGTGCTAGCCTTGTGGCTTGCGCCACGCCGCACTTCCCCTCTGATTGCCCTTCGCGAGGATCGCCCCGATGCAAGCAACCCGCCCGCTGTTCGACCGTGTCCTGCTCACCAACGACGACGGATTCGACGCGCCCGGCCTCGACATACTCGAACAGGTCGCCACGCAACTCGCCCGCGAAGTGTGGATCGTAGCTCCAGCCGAAGACCAGAGCGGCACGTCGCATTCGCTGAGCCTGCACGAACCGCTGCGCGTGCATCGCAAGGGCGAGCGCCGCTTCGCGGTGCGCGGCACGCCCGGCGACTGCGTCGCGATCGCGGTCAGCCACCTGATGAAGGGCGCGCGACCCGACGTCGTGCTGTCCGGCGTGAATCGCGGCGCGAACCTCGGCACCGAAACGGTGTTTTCCGGCACGGTCGGCGCGGCGATGACGAGCATGCTGGTCGGCGTGCCGGCCATCGCGTTGAGCCAGGCCTTCACCGATCGCAATGCGGTGCCGTGGGGCACCGCGCTCGCGCATGCGCCGGACGTCATCCGCCGGCTCGTCGCCGCCGGCTGGGACAGCGACGCGTGCCTCAACGTGAATTTCCCGCCGCGGCCGGCCGACGACGTACGCGGCCTGAAGGTGACGAACCAGGGCGCCGGCACGCTGCAGGGCGTCGAGATCGTGTCGGGACGCGACCCGCGCGAGATCGATTATCACTGGCTGAAGCTCGCGCGCGCGCCGCGCGACGACGATGCGGATTCGGAAACGGTCGCGCTGGGCGAAGGGTACATCGCGGTCACGCCGCTGAAGTTCGAGCGCACGCACGATCAGGCGCTCGCACGGCTGCGGTCGAACCTCGGCTGATCGATCGCGCGTTCGAACGGACCCGGCGGTGGCGCATACGATGCCCGCGCCGCCGGTTCACCGCGTCAGCCGTCGCCCGTCACCCCATCAAGTCAGGTTCAACCCGCCGTCGAGCATCACGATCTCGCCCGTCACGTAATCGGACGCGACGAGCATCGCGACCGTCTGCGCGATATCGTCCGGCGTCGCCGCGCGACGCATCGGCGCGCGCTCGCGCCAGAGCTGCTGCGCGTCCGTCCAGTCGGCGGTCAGCGGCGTATCGACGAGCCCCGGCGCGACCGCGTTGACGCGAATCGCCGGCGCGAGCGTGCGGGCGAGCAGCCGTGTCGTGTGATTGAGCGCGGCCTTCGCGGCCGCATACGGAATCGACGCGCCCTTCGGCCGCACGCCGGCATGCGAGCTGACGTTCACCACACATCCGGCCCGCCCGCGCGACGCCGACTCGCGCAGCGCGGCCTCCGCTTCGGCCACCAGCCGGAACGGCGCGATCACGTTGATTTCGTGCATCTCGCGCCACACGTCGGACGTGGCGGCCGCGAGGTCGTCATGCGCGATCACGCGGCTGACGCCCGCGTTGTTGACGAGCACGTCGAGCCGCCCGTGCACGGCGAGCGCGTCGCGAATCAATCTCACGCGCTCGGCATCGTCGGCGAGATCGGCCTGCACGTAAGCCGCGCCGAGTTCGCGCGCCATCGCACGCCCGGTCTCGGCCGAGCGACGCGAATGCAGGATCACCGCGTAGCCGTCGGCCGCGAGACGCCGCGCGACGGCCGCGCCGATCCCCGACGTCGAGCCGGTGACGAGCGCGACCGGCCGGTGCAGGCGCGCCGCGCGCGGCTCGCCGGCGGTTTCGGTTTCAGGTGCCGTTTCGGCAATCGGGGCAGACATCGGCGGCAGCGGCGCGTCCATGGCGTGGAACCCAGTCAGTGGCGTTCCCGCATCATAAGCGCGACGAGGCACAGGATCGAGGCGCAATCGATCCGGCCCCTTCGTGCCCGCCGCGCGCGCTGCCCGGTGAGTCGGGCAGCGTCGCCGGCGGCGCGCGTTGACGGCGCGCGCTGCTACTGCGCGCGGGTCGTGCCGCCGGCCGCCAGCAGCGACGGCGCCAGCGCGCTGTTCGGGTCCTGGCCGTTCCACTGGCCGACCCACGCATCGTTCGGGGTCGAGCCCATCACGAAATCGAGCCTGCCGCCGGCCTTGATCTCGTCATAGGTGATGTACGGCCGATGCAGCGGCGCGCCGTTCAGGCTGACCGACTGCACGTAGCGATTGACCGACGACGGTGCGGCGCCCGACGCCGTATGCGCGGTGATCGTGAAGCGTCGCGCACCGCCGAACTTCAACGCGCCGCCGGTGCCGCTGCCTGATGCCATCGGGATGTCGATCGACGCCTGCTCGAACAGCGGCGTACCGAAATAGAACACGCCGCCCACCGGATTCAGCGAATAGATGCCGAGCGCGGACAGCACGTACCACGCGGACAACTGGCCGCAGTCGTCGTTGCCGGGAATTGCCGCATCGCGCACGCGCCGCGGATCGTTCAGCGCGGCCTTCAGGCTGGCGCCGCTCAGCAATGCACGATCGCCGGCTGTGAGCGTCAGCGAGTACATGTCGTCCATCACCGTGCGCACGCGGTCCTGCGTCTTCGACGGCATGCCGGCGACGTCGTACAGGTACGGCAGGTGGTTCGCCGGTTCGTTGCCCGCGAAGAACTGGCCGCTGCGGCCGGTCAGGTCCGGGAAGCCCTGGTTGTACTGGAAGGTCAGCGGGTTGGCCGGATCGAACGTGCGGTCGAGCTGCGCGATGAACTGGCTTGTGCCGCCGAGCAGCGTGATCAACCCCGGGAAGTCGTGGAAGATGTTCCACGTGTCGACCCATGAATTCGATTCGGAGAAGTCGGTCTTCTCGGCGGCCGTCGGATCGAAGCCCGCGACCCAGTTGCCCTGCGCGTCCTTCGGCTGCGAGAACTTCCAGCCGTTGTTCGGCGCCGGGTTGAACACGTTCCGGTAGTTCTGGCTGCGCGTCAGATAAGGCTGGTAGTCGGCCGTGCTCTTGCCGGCCGCCTTGCCGACCGCGGCCGTCGCCCAGTCGTCGAACGCATAGTCCTGCGTGGTCGACACCGACGCGTTGTCGCCCGCATAGACGTAGCCGCGCTGGCGATACTGGTCGAAGCCGTGCGCGCTCGCGCGCTGCGTGGTCGTCAACGCGGTCCAAATGTCGTCGATGCCCGCGCTCGTCAGGTGCTTCAGGTACGCATCCGCGATCATCGGAATCGACGGGTGGCCGGCCATCGTGAATGTTTCCGTTTGCGCCAGCGGCCACACCGGCAGCTCGCCCTTGCCGTTCTGCGCGAACTGCGTCAGCAGCGACTTGACCCAGCCGTCGACGCGCTCGGGCTGCACCAGCGTCATCAGCGGCGCCTCGGCGCGGAACGTGTCCCACAGCGAGAACGTCGACGAATAGTCGAAGCCCGGGTTCGCATGCTTGCTGGTGGTCGGCGGCGACGTCGTGCCGTCGTTCGACGAATCCATGCCGACGTAGCTGCCGTCCGCGTTGTTGTAGACCGTCGGCGCGAGCATCGTGCGGTACAGCGACGTGTAGAACATCGTCCGCTGGTCGGCGCTGCCGCCCTTGATCCGGACCCGGTCGAGCGCGGCGCTCCACACGCGCTCCGCCGCGCCGCGCACTTGGTCGAACGACTTCGCGCCGACTTCCGACGCGAGATTGGCCTGCGCATCCGCGATGCTCGACGGCGAGATGCCGACCTTCACCGTGACCGCGCCGCCGTCGCCGCCGTCGGCGAACGTCAGGTACGCCTTGAAGCCGTCCGCGCTGAACGCGACGTGCTGCGTATCGAACGGCTTCGAGAACCGCGCGACGAAATACGTCGGCTTGTTGTTCGCCCAGTTGTTGGTGAACTGCCAGCCGGCGATCGTCCGCGCGTCGACGACCTGGATCTTGCCGCTCGCGGTCGAGCCGCCGATCGGGTTGTCGATGCTCACGATCATGCTGCGTTTCTGCGTCGCCGCGCTCGGGAAGTACGTGTAGCGATGCACGCCCGCGTGCGTGGTCGCCGTCATTTCCGCGAGAATCTTCGCGCCCTGCACGTTCCACGGCGTGTTGCCACTGCCGACCGGCGCCAGCTTCACGCGGTAGTAGCCGGGGCTCGCGGTTTCGTCGTCGTGGCTGAACGACGCGTCGTAGGTGATCGATGCATCGGCGGCGACCTTGGCCAGCGTCGCGGTATCGACCGGCGCGAGCGTCGGCAGGAACCGCACTTCGCCGCCCGAGCCGATGCCGGTCCCCGACAGGTGCGTATGCGTGAAGCCGGTAATGAACGGATCGTCGTACTGGTAGCCGGACGTGCGATCCCAGTTCCACGGCAGCGTATGCGCGCCGCCGGTCGTGTCCGGCCCGAGCTGCACCATGCCGAACGGCACGGTCGCGCCCGGATACACGTGGCCGTGGCCGCGCACGCCGCTGCTCCAGTCCGCGTTGATGTCGAGGTTGGCCGTGCCGATCATCGGATCGACGCTGCGCAGCACCGATCGCTTGTGCGCGCCGTTTACCCCCTGATCGTTCTGATCGCCCTGGTCGTTCTGGTTGCCTTGATCGTTCTGGTTGCCCGGTGCGTTCGACATCTGCGCGAGCACGCTTGCATCCGTCGCCCCCTGATCGCCCCCGCACCCCGACAACACGGCAAGGCATCCGATACCCACCACGTGACGTAGCTTCATCCGTTCGTCCCTCCCTCTCTCTGCGTCGATCCTGTCGGCAAGACCCGCTCTTCGATCCTCCCGCCCTATTGCGCGCCCGCCGCCCGCGGGAACGACGGCATCGCGGATGCATCGGCGCCCCACGTCGCGGCGCTCGCATCCGCCGTCATCGCATACGTCAGCTTCCCGCCCTTCGCGATGTGCTCGAGCGGCAGCCACGCGGCGGGCCACGACGTGCCGTTCAGCTTCAGCGACTTCACGTAGAACGACGCGCTGTCGCCCGAACCCGCGCCCGGCGCGGCGATGTGCAGCAGCCGGTAGCTGCCGTCCTGCTGCCCGACGCGCACCGTGATCGCCTCGAACTGCGGGCTCGACAGCGCGACGCCGCTCACGCCCGGCACGACCGGGTAGAGACCGAGCGCGGCCCACACGTACCAGCCGGACAGTGCGCCGAGATCGTCGTTGCCGGGCAGCCCCGCCGCGCCGGGGCCAAACGCGTTGGCGAGCGACGCGTGCAGCACGCGCTGCGTATGCGACGGCGCGCCGGCCCACGCGTAGACCCACGGCACGGCCATCGTCACTTCGTTGCCGACGTAGAAATACGGCTGCTCGGTGCCGATGTTCAGATGCGTGAAGAACGTGTCGAGCCGCTTGACGACCGGCGCGGCGCCGCCCGCCTGCGCGATCACGCCGGCGAGATCGTGCGGCACGTACCACGTGTATTGCTCGGCATTGCCTTCCATGAAGCCCGACCCGTCGGTGACCCACGCGCCGGCCGACGTCTTCGGCCGGATCGCGCCGCGATCGAACAGGTGTTGCCAGTTGCCGCTCGACTTCAGCAGCGCGCCGGCCGTCGCCGTGTCGCCAAGCGCCGTCGCGAAGCGCGACACCGCGAAATCGCGCACCGCGTATTCGAGCGTGTTCGACGCGGTCTGGTTGTCGCCGCTGCCCGATGCGGGCACGTAGCCGAGCCGGTCGTAGTCCGCGCGGCTGCCCATCACCGGCGTGCCCGCGCACGCGGCACCCGGCGCGGTGCTGGCCTTCATGATCGCCAGCGCGGCCTGCGTATCGAAGTGCGTCGCGCCGAACGCATACGCGTTCGCCGTGATGATCGAGCCCGCATCGCCGGGCATCACGGCCGTCTCCGTATTGAAGTACGCCCAGCGCGGGAACGCGCCGCAGGCCTTCGCATCGAGCACGAGCGACTGCACGATGTCGCTGGTGCGCACCGGATCGAGCAGCGCCTGCAACTGGATGAACGAACGGTCGATGTCCCAGCCGGAGAAATTCGCGTACATCGTGCGGCCGTTTTCGACCTGACGCGTCGGCGCGGTCGATGCGCTGTTCGACGCGTAGAAATCCGGATACTGGCCGTTCACGTCGTTGAACACGTTCGGATGCAGCGACGCGTGATACAGCGCGGTATAGAACTTGGTCTTGTCGGCATCGCTGCCGCCCGCGACCTGGATCGCGTTCAGGCGGGCGTTCCATGCGGCGCTCGCCGCGCGGCGCACCTTGTCGAAACGCCAGTTCTGTTCGCCTTGCGCATCCGTTGCCGGATTCTCCGCACGCAGGTTCGCCTTCGCGTTCGCTTCGCTGACGAACGAGATGCCGAGCTTCATCATCACGTCCGGATGCTTGCTGTCGACGTTGAAGGTCAGCGTGACGGGGCGGTTGTTCGACAGCGCCGGCTTCGCCGCGAACGGCTGGCTGAATTCCGCGTAGTAGTAGACGGGCACCGCATGTCCGGCCCAGCAGAATCCGCCGCCCGCGATCGTGCCCGACAGCGCGCGGTCGCCGACCTGGCTGACCGTGTCACTCGTCGTGCCTTGCGCGCGGTTGTTCAGCACGGTCGGATCGATCGCGATCGTCGCCTGCTGGCCCTGCGCGAGCGCCGGGTACGTGAAGCGCGCGAAGCCGGTGCGCAACGTCGTCGTCAGCTCGGCCTTGATGCCGTTGCCGAGCGTGACGCCGTAATAGCCGGCCTGCGCGGTTTCGTTCGCGTGATCGAACGTGGCCGGCGTGCCGGCGTCGCCGGGCGCGAGCTGCGGCATCACGTTCAGGTAGCCGCCGTTCGCCCAGCAGCCGGTGCCGCTCAGATGCAGGATGCTGAATGCGTTGATCGACGTGTCGCCGTACCAGTAGCCGCCGGAGAAACCGGAGCCGTCGCCCTTGCGCCCGTCGTATTGCGCGGTGGGCGTCATCGGGCTCCACTGCATCATCCCGAACGGCACCGTCGGCCCGGGGAACGTGCCGCCGCCGAGACCCGAGCCGACCGGGTCGGCCGGCTGGTCGGTCGCATAGTCGGTGCCGATCAGCGGGTTGACGTACTGGACGACGCGGATGTCGGCGTTTTTCCTTGCCGCTTCGTTGCCGTTGCCGCTTTCGTTGCCGTTGCTGTTGTCGTTGCCGCCGTTGCCGTTCTCATTGCCCTGCGACTGCGCGGACGTCGACATGTTCGCCGCCACGGCCGACGGCGAATCGCCATCGCCGCCGCAAGAAGCCACGGCCACGCACAGCGCCAGCAGCGCCGTTCCCAACCCCCAGTTCCTCGACATCGCCTGTCTCCGTTTCGTTCTTGAATCAAGCCGTTGGTTCGAACTACTGAGCTTTAGATCAGGAATCTTTTCGTGACTTGTCGCGCACCCGCGCAATCGGTCGAAAATGCCGGGCGCGTATTTATTTCCGCATTCTGGTATCCGAAAAAGCTGCGCCGACCTATCGAAATACCGGCGCCCAGAAACGGACAATGGGCACCAGCGTGCCCAAATAAACGCGTTTTCTCTACCCCGTGTTTTTACGAATTTTTATTTTGTTTATCTAAACAAAAGGCGATTGATTCGATTTTTATACGGAATCCGTCACGGCGAATGCAATTCACCATTACGGCTGTTTCGGCAGATCGACATACTCCTCGAGCTCGCCCGCAATATAAAGCCGCTTGCCGATGCGCGGGTATTCGCACACGTCGTGCTCGAGCCGCTGGCCGCCGACGAGCAGCTCCAGCGGCGCATCGCCGGTGTTCTGCACCGTATGCGCGTCACCGCCGCGCGGAAAGCCGATGAAATCGCCGGGCCCGATTTCGCTGGCGTGCTCGCCGATCGTCACCGCGCCGGTGCCGGACAGCACGTACACGAATTCCTCTTCGTACAGGTGGCGGTGATATTCGGCCGATTCGTGACCGGGCATCAGCGTGAGCAGGTGAACGCCGAATTGGGTCAGCCCGGTCAGGTCGCTGAGCGGGCGCTTGAGACGAACGGCATTGGGATTGAGCGAATGCACCGCGCGCGTCGGTTCCATCTTCGCGATATCGGCGGCCTTCAGCAGTTCCCGGGGAAAGGGGGTCGACATGGGGATCTCGCAAGCGTGAATGCTTCGGTTGAACGCACGGCGCCAGCGCGGCGCGCGCAGCGGCCATTGTCCGACATTTTCACGCTGGCAAGGGCGCGCGCCGAACCGCACCCGGCGACGCAGTCAACGCGCGCAATCGGCCAGCAGGTTCGCCAGCACCGACGCGCCTTGCGCGAGGTGCACCGGATCGGCATCTTCCGCTTCGTTGTGGCTGAGCCCGGCCTTGCACGGCACGAACACCATCGCGGAAGGCGCGACGTATGACAGGTTCACCGCGTCGTGCCCCGCGCCGCTGCACATCTCCAGGTATGGATAGCCGGCGGCGACCGTCGCCTGCCGCACGCGCGCGACGCAGTCCGCATCGAACACCACCGGCGCGTATTCGGCGATCGTCTGCACCTGCACGCGCGTGCCACGCAGCGCGGTGCGCTCCATGCAGATCGCCTCGATATCGGCGACGAGTTGCTGCAGCGCCGGCCGCGACGGGTGGCGCACGTCGACGCTGAAGCGCACCTTGCCCGGTATCGTGCTCGGTGAATTCGGCTGGCACGCGACATGGCCGACGGTCACGCGCGCATCGGCATCGAACGCATGGCCGTGCTCGACGATCGCGGCGATCATCGCGGCCGCCACGCCCATCGCGTCGCGGCGCACGCTCATCGGCGTCGTGCCCGCATGCGACTCGAAGCCGGTCACCGTGACGTCGAGCTCGTAAATGCCCTGCACCCCCGTCACGACGCCGATCGGCAAGCCGGCCTGCTCCAGCACCGGCCCCTGCTCGATATGCGCTTCGAAATACGCTTTCGGCATCTGTCGCTCGCGCGCGGGACCGGCGAAACCGGTGCGTTCGAGTTCGTCGCGCAGCAGCACGCCCGTCTGCATGCACGGGCGCGCCAGGGCGTAGTCGAGATCGAGCGCGCCTGCATAGACGGCCGAGCCCATCATGCCCGGCGTGAAGCGCGAGCCCTCCTCATTGGTCCACGCGACGACGTCGATCGGGTGCCGCGTCGCGATGCCGTGCTCGTTCAGCGTGCGGATCGCCTCGAGGCCCGCGAGCACGCCATAGACGCCGTCGAAGCGGCCGCCGAGCGGTTGGGTGTCGAGATGGCTGCCGCACATCACGGCCGGCAAGCCGGGCTGCGTGCCGGGCCGGCGCGCGAACACGTTGCCGATCGGATCGATGCGGATCTCGCAGCCCGCGGCCTCGCACCATGCGATGAAGCGGCGCCGGCCTTGCGCATCGTCGTCACTCAGCGCGAGCCGGCAACTGCCGCCGTGCGCGGTCGCGCCGATCGTCGCCATCTCCATCAGCGAATCCCACAGTCTCTGCTGGTTCACGCGCATCATCGTCGCCGCTCCTGAAAAGCACCGAGCATATACACTCGACCCCATAAGAAAAATCCAAGATTTCGTTGTGGACGATAATTTTTACTTGTCACCCGGCGTCCCACCCGGACCCCCGTGCTTTCTTTCTCACTGGATCGATCGCCCATGAAGCTCAAGCAACTCGATGCGTTTCTCGCGGTCGCCGAGCATCGCACCATTCGCGGTGCGGCGCGTGCGCTCGGCGTCACGCAGCCGGCCGTCAGCGGCATCGTGCGCGAGCTCGAACACGAGCTGGGCGTGCCGCTCGTCGTGCGCAGCGTCAAGGGGATCGCGCTGACCGATTACGGCAGCGCATTCGCGATTCGCGCGCGGCTGATCGTCGAGGAGATCCAGCGCACGCGCGACGAGATCGAGCAGTTGCGGCTGGGCACGACCGGCTCGGTATCGATCGCGGTCAGCCCGACCGTCGCGTTGACGATCCTGCCGCGCGCGTTCGCGGCCTTCACGCGCGACCTGCCCGGCGCGACGCTGAACGTCGACGATGCACTGACCGCGACGGACCTCGCGCGGCTGCGCGACGGCTCGCTCGACTTCATCGTCACGCACCAACTGTCGAACGCGCTGCCGGACCCGGACGAATTCGCGAGCATTCCATTGTTCCGCACGGCGTTCGCGGTCGTCGCGCGAAGCCGGCATCGGCTCGCGCGGGCCCGCTCGTTGCGCGAGCTCGTCGATGCGCACTGGTGCGTGCCGCGCTACGGCGAAGGCGGCGACGACCTGATCCGCTCGATCTTCATGCCGTTCGGCCTCGACGTACCGAAACGCGTGGTGCACTGCCCATCGTTTGCCGCGACGCTCGGGCTCGTGTCGCAGACGGAGGCGCTCGGCGTGTTCGCGCGACCGCTCGCCGAGGTCGAACGCCAGTCGCGCGGGATCGTCGCGTTGAATCTCGCCGAGCCGATGCCGGCGCTGACGGTCGCGATCGTGATGCGGCGGCATGCGTTGCTGACGCCGGCCGCACTGCACTTCATCGAGTGCCTGAAGGGTGCGTCCGCAACCGTGTCGGCCGCGGACGACGCGTGACGCTCAACCCACGTGCACGCCGCGCAGCTTCGTCAGCAACGCAACGAGACGATCGATGTGCGCGTCCTCGGTGCGCCACGACGACACGCTGATCCGGAACGCCGGCCGCCCTTGCCACACGGTCGCGCCGAACCACACGTCGCCCGACGCCTGCGCGGCTTCGAGGATCGCCGCCGTTTCCTCGTCGGTACCGGCGCGCACGAGCACCTGGTTCAGCACGACGCGGTTCAGCACGTCGTAGCCGGCCGCACGCAGGCCGTCAGCGACCCGCGCTGCCTGCGCGCAATGTCGCTCGACCATCGTCGCGACGCCGGCGCGGCCGAGCGAACGCAGTGCGGCCCACACGGGAATGCCGCGCGCGCGGCGTGAGAATTCGAGGTTCAGGTTCTTCTGCGCATCGTGCGCGCCGCTCAGGTAGACGGCGTCGCTGTTCATCGCGGTGGCGAGCGCGGCCGCGTCGCGACAGATCACCATCGCGCCGTCGTACGGCGTGTTGAGCCATTTGTGACCGTCGGTCGTCCAGCTGTCCGCGCCGTCGATGCCGTCCGTCAGCGCGCGCTTCGACGACGCGCGCGCCCACAGGCCGAACGCGCCGTCGACGTGCACCCACGCGCCGGCCGCCTTCGCGGGCGGAATCAACGCCGCGAACGGATCGAATTCGCCGGTGTTCACTTCGCCCGCCTGCACGCAGAAAATGGTCATGTCGTCGAGCGGCGGCAACTGCGCCGGGTCGATCCGGCCGTGCGTATCGACCGGCGCGACGACGATGCGCTTCATCCCGAAGCCGAGCACGCGCAGCGCCTTCTTCACCGTGATGTGCGCGAGCGCGGAGATCACGACTTTCACTTCCGGCGCGCCGATCAGCCCGTCCTCGTCGATATCCCAGCCCTTGCGCGCCAGCAGCGCGCGCCGCGCGGCCACCAGCGCGACGAGCGTGCAGGCCGTCGCGCTCGTGCCGAAGCCGACCGCGCTGCCTTCGGGCAACCCGAGCGCATCGACGACCCAGCGCGCGGCCTGGCGCTCGAGCGTCGCGGCCACCGGCGAATTCGCATACGACGACGCGCACTGGTCCCACGCGAGCATCAGCCGCTCGGCCGCCGCCGCGGCCGGCAGCGTCGCGCCGATCACGAAGCCGAAGTAGTTCGGGCCGTTCGATGCGACCGTCGCGGGCGTGCCGTGCTCGTCGAGCAGGCGCAGCACGTCGTCGGCCGGGCGGCCTGCATCGGGCAGCGGCTCGTCGAATGCGGCGAGGCCGGCGAGTGCGGCCGCGTCGGGAAACGCGCGCCGCTCGTTCGTTGCAGCCAGATACGCGTGCGCGCGCCGGTCGGCGTCGGCCAGCAGGGAAAGTTCGTCCATGTCGGTTGCCTCGGTCAGGGTCAGAGTTGCGAGAGATCGCGGCCGAGCCGCTGCAGCGCGCCGTCGATCCGCTTGTAGTACGTGAACTTGCCGACGCGGGTCGCCTGCACGAGCCCGGCATCCGCGAGGATGCGCATGTGGCGCGTGGTCGTGGCCGGCGCGATGCCGAGCTTCTCGGTGATGTACGTGCAGCACACGCCGAGCTCGTCGACGTCACCATGCGGCTGCGGCGGGAAATGCTTGCGCGGTTGCCTGAGCCAGCGCATCACGGCCAGACGGCTTTCGTTGGCGAGCGCGCTGAGGCGGGTGACGTCGTCCATGGGGGTGCGGATTCGTTTAACGTTTTGAATATTAGCTAAATGACGAAATGTGGGCAATGCAGTCGAAGGGGGATTTCGACGCATGACGACGTTCGCCGGCATGCACCGGCGCACATTCGATGTGATCGCAGCGAGATCGCCGCTTCAACCGCTCGAAGCGCGTCAGGCAACGTGCTTCAGGCCAGCGCCTGTGCCAGCCTGTCGATCAACGCCCGCACACGCCGCGGCTGCGCCGCACGCCCCGGATAGACGATCTGCAGATCGACTTCGCCCGGCGAGAAGTCTCGAAGGATCTCGACGAGCGCGCCCGACGCCAGATCGCGCTCGACGTCGACCAGCGACTTCAGCGCGATGCCGTGCCCCGCGATGCACCACGCGCGCACGAGCGCGCCGTCGTTGGCGACGCGCCGGCCACGCACCACCACGCGCTTCAATACGCCGTCGATGCCGAACGGCCATTCGGCATACAGCTCCTGGCCGAAGCGCATCACGATGCAGTCGTGCGCGGCGAGTTCGTCCGGATGCATTGGCGTGCCATGTGCGGCGAGATACGCGGGCGACGCGCACACCACGCGCCGCGCACGGCCGAGCGAACGGCTGCGCAACGAACTGTCGGCCAGCGTGCCGCGGCGGATCGCGAAATCGAGCCCCTGCCCGACGAGGTCGACATACCCGTCGCCGAGATGCAGGTCGACCGTCACGCCCGGATGGTCGGCCAGGAATGCGTCGACGACGGGCACGACGCGCTCGCGCCCGAGATCGGCCGGCGCACTGAGCCGCACCGGCCCCGACAGCGTCTGCACGCCCAGCCGCACGCGGCTTTCGAGTTCGTCGGCCTCGGCCAGCAGGCGTCGCGCGCCGTCCACCAGCGTGCGGCCCTCGTCGGTCAGGCTGATCGCGCGCGTCGTGCGCGTGAGCAGCGCCGCGCCGTAGTGACGCTCGAGCGCCGTCAGCCGCTCGGACACCGTGGCCGGCGACAGACCGACCTCGCGACCCGCGGCGGCCAGCCCGCCCTTCTCCACGATGCGCAGGAACAGCGCGAGGTTGTCGAGCAGCATTATTCGCTCCTTCCGAAGGATATTTTCGCCATCTCCTGGATTATCCGGGAAAGGCGCAAACGGTACATTGATCGCCTGACGATCGATCCGCGGCCGCGCCGCGCCCATACGACGAAAGGAAACGCAGATGGAATACCGCACGCTCGGCCGCTCCGGCCTCCAGGTCCCCGTGCTGAGCTTCGGCGCCGGCACCTTCGGCGGCACCGGTCCGCTGTTCAGTGCATGGGGCAATACCGGCGTCGACGAAGCGCGCCGCCTGATCGACATCTGCCTCGACGCCGGCGTCAACCTGTTCGACACGGCCGACGTGTATTCCGACGGCGCGTCCGAGCGGGTGCTCGGCGCCGCGCTCAAGGGGCGCCGCGATCAGGTGCTGATCTCGACCAAGACGGGCCTGCCGACCGGCGACGGCCCGAACGACGCCGGCACGTCGCGCGCACGGCTGGTGCGCGCCGTCGACGACGCGCTGCGCCGGCTCGACACCGACTACATCGACCTGCTGCAACTGCACGCATTCGACGCCGGCACGCCGGTCGAGGAAGTGATGTCGACGCTCGACGATCTCGTGCGCGCGGGCAAGCTGCGCTACATCGGCGTGTCGAATTTCGCCGGCTGGCAGATCATGAAGTCTCTCGCGGCGGCCGACCGGCATGGCTGGTCGCGCTACGTGGCGAACCAGGTGTACTACTCACTCGTCGGCCGCGACTACGAATGGGACCTGATGCCGCTCGGCGCGGACCAGGGCCTCGGCGCGCTGGTGTGGAGCCCGCTCGGCTGGGGGCGGCTCACCGGCAAGATCCGGCGCAATGCGCCGCTGCCCGAAGGCAGCCGGCTGCATGAAACGGCCAGCTACGGGCCGCCGGTCGACGACGCGCGCCTGTACGACGTGGTCGATGCGCTCGATGCGATCGCGGAGGAAACCGGCAAGACGGTGCCGCAAATCGCATTGAACTGGCTGCTGCAGCGGCCGACCGTGTCGTCGGTGATCGTCGGCGCGCGCAACGAGGAACAGTTGCGGCAGAACCTCGGCGCGGTCGGCTGGACGCTGACCGATGCGCAGGTCGCGAAGCTGGACGCGGCGAGCGCGGTGGAAGCGCCGTATCCGTACTTCCCGTATCGCCGGCAAGCGGCGTTCGCGCGGCTCAATCCGCCGATGCGCGGGTAAGTCGTGGAGGTACGGGCATCAGGCCGGCACGCGGGCCGTGCCAAGCCGCACGACCTTGTCGGTCGGTCCGATGACCGAGCGCCGGTGCGTGATCGCGATCACCGTGACGTCGCGCGCCAGTAGCCGCACGTGCTCCATGATGTCGCGCTCGGTGGCTTCGTCGAGCGCGGAACTCGCCTCGTCGAGAAACAGCACGGTCGGATCGCCGTACAGCGCGCGGGAGATTGCGATGCGCTGACGCTCGCCGCCGGACAGTTTCAGCCCGCGCTCGCCGACCGTCGTGCGAAGCCCGTCCGGCAAGCCCTCGATGAACGGCAGGATCGTGGCCTTCGCGGCCGCGTCGCGCAAACGCCGCGCATCGCGTGGCCGGCCGAGCAGGATGTTGTCCTCCAGGCTTTCGTTCAGCAGCACGACGTCCTGCGGCACGACGGCCACCGCGCCGTACCAGTCGGCACGGTCGATCGTCGCGAGATCGACACCGTCGACGAGAATGCGTCCGGCGGTCGGCTCGATCGACTTCAACGCCAGCCTGAAGACAGTGGACTTCCCCGCGCCGGTTTCGCCGACGATGAACGTGATGCCGCCGCGCTCGGCCACGAAATCGACGTCGCGCACGCCGCGCCCGTTGCCGTATGCATAGCCGACGCGCTCGAACACGATGCGCCCTTCGCGCGGCACGAACGCCGACGCGTGCGACACCTGCCGCTCCTCGGGCGCCGTCCAGAGCGCGGTGAACGGCACGAGTGCGGCGCGGGAGCGCACACTCTCGTCGATCGAGCGCGCGAGCATGTCGAACGGCAGGTTCAGTTGCAGCAGCAGCGTGTTGAACAGCACGATCTCGCCAATCGACAGCGCGCCGGCCGCATGATGCGGCAACAGCAGCCAGAACGTCACCGAGAACTGGACTGCGAGGCCGAGCCCCAGCAGCGCAAGAAAACCTACGTGCTGCATCACGTAGGCGCGCCAGTTGTCGCGCTCGGTGCGCGCCTTCTCCGCGAAACGCTCACTCATCCAGCGGTGGCTGCCGAAATGCCGGAGCGTTTCCATCGCGTTGATCGCACCGCCGACGAACCGCGCATTGTCCTGCCCGGCCTCGATCGCGCGATCGAGGTACACCCGCGAGCGCCGCGCCGAAACCATCGCGATCGTCACCGCGATCGCGCCATAGGCCGCGGTGATGGCCGCCACTTGGGGATTGATCAGTGTGCCGAGCGTGACGAGGGTGAAGACGATCTGGAGCGTGCCGGGGATCAAATCCATCAGCGCAAGCTGCACGAGCACCGCCAGCGCGCGGCTGCCGCGCGTGTTCGCGCTCTGGATTTCGGCGGGATTGTGTTCGACGAAGAACGCCGTGGTCTTCTTCAGGACGCGCTCGAAAAAGCGCGTGCTGGTGATGAATCCCAGATTCCCGGACGTCATGAAGGCGAGGTACTGCACGACGCGTTGCAGCGCGCTGGACAGGCCCAGCAGCACCGCGTAGACAACGAAGCCCGCCATGAGCGCGTGCATCGCGCCGCGATGCGACAGCGCGTCGATCAGGCGCGAGAACAGATACGGAGCGGCAACGGCGGTGGCACTCGACAGCACGACGACGGCCGCAACCGTCAGTAACATCCAGCGATCGGCCTTCCAGTAGGCGCGCAGCACCTCGGTGATCGGATTCGGTGCGTGGTGTTCGTTCATGGCGCAATGGACCGGGGCGCGGCCCGGATGGCGACAGGCGGCCAAAAAGTCTAGCAGACTGAAAGAAAGCCCACCGCACCGTTCGGGCTGCACGACGGTAGCCGCATGCAGTTGCGCTGTGACATCAGAAAACGCGAGCACCGCGGCCCCCCATCGTGCCCCTGCCCTCGTGTCGTTGCGCCCCGCGACCGGTCTGGCCGGCAACGCTCTTCCCTCCTCGAAAGGCTCACGAACATGAACGTTGCCGATACCGGCCTGACTGTACGCGTGGTTGGGAGTAGACGACTACGATCAATGGCTGCCGCAATGGGATCACAACCGCTTCTTCGATAGCCGCTTCGACGCCACGCTACCGCCGCACATCACGCAGCTCACGTGGTCGCGCTCCTTCGACGGCTACGAACCGGTGTTCGCGCTGGTCGCGGAGCGTCACGGCAGGCCGGTCGGGTTCGCGCATTCCTGCGCCACCGCAGCACGACGCACGTCGGGCCGTCCTGCTATCTGCAGGATCTGTCCACGCTCGACAGCGAACACGGCAAAGGTGTCGGCCGCGCGCTGATCGAAGCGGTGTACGACGCCGCGCGCCGACATCGTGCCGAATACGTGCACTGGCTGGCAGACGCACGCGACGGATCACACAGCGCAGCGCGCCCGACGACACCGGCGCGGCACGAACGGCAGGATTTACAGAAAGATGCTTCCGCGCTGAGTACAGTTGATCGGGTATTCAACTCACTCTCATTCAACGCATCGACGACCCGCCACGTGCACCCCGACCGTCGGGGGGACATGGCCCCCAACCCCGGGTAGCCCGCGGGATACAAATTCGTCCTTTCACCGGATTTTTGTATCCTCGGGGACACCATTTCGATGTCTCAGTTTTCGTCGCCAATAATGGGGGCAGATTAATCCTGTTGATCGGCCATTCCCCTGCTCTGCGGCCTCAAATTTCGGCTATACGCTCCTCGCATGTCCCACGAAATCAAACGCCCTCGGTCTCATCCGACGGCTTGTCCGTCCCCGGTCGTTCCGTCGGCGTACCATTGATCGCAGCCACGAGCGCCAGCACCCCGCGCCTTTCTCGCAGCTTCAGTTCTCGAAAGCCCGCGAGGAGCAGTTCTTCGTCGCTGGTTAGCGCCAAAGTTACGGGGTCGGACGTACGGCCAGTCAGCAAATACTGGACATCTACACCCAAGTCCGCGATCCCCACCAGATAACTCACGTCCGGAAGCCTCGCCCCTTTTTCGTAGTTGACCTGCGCATGTTGTTGAACGCCTCCCGCCGCCGCGAATTCGGTCTGGTTCATCCCCAGTCGCTTTCGCTCCAGCCTCAGGCGTACGGAAAATATATCCGGTTGATTCATTTTTATTGACATATGCTCATTTGATACATAACATGGCAGGTATGGTCGATCGGATACCGACGGTAGCGAGATGCATCTGACAATGCCGTCGCTCTCTCACAGGAGGCGTTATGACTTCCACCTATGAAATCTGCGGCGCACTCTCCGTCGTCGGTCACTTCCGACGCAATCACGCACAGCAGTTCGCGCAGAGCTTGCCCGCTTCCGCGACCGTCTACTGCGTCACCGACGCCGTCACGCATTCGGTCATGATCCGCCTTCGCGGTGCACTTACCGATCAAGAAGTCACCTCCATTGAAGGAAAATTGAAAGAATTCTCCCAGAAGTGGGCCCGGACCGTCGCCGTATTCAGTCGCATACGGTTCGGGGAACGATCTCTCATGTCTCTCGCGCCGGGCCGACATGTCGAGCGGTTGAAAGGTCCGGCGACAGAATACGTCCGGCATCACACGTCTACGCCGCCACATTCTGATGCTCAAAACACTCAGGTACTGGCAGCTCCGCTCGGATAATCCGCCTAGCCTAGCTAAAAGCTGGAATTCTAGGCCCAATCGGGACATTGATTTCCCCCCAACCTCTGGAGGTTCGCAATGGAAGAGCCCGCACCGTACAGCCTCTCAGGCGCACTGTCCGTCCAGGACGACTTGGACGATGAACAACTCGATCGGGTATCCCGGCACCTGAGCGGTATCGCCAGCGTGTACGTGAAACACGACGCCGTCGCGCATACCGTTTCATTGTGTATCTCGGGTACGTTGATGCGTGACGATGCGCGTTACATCGAACAACGCATCGAACGCTTCGCCGAAGAGCATGCTCGTGCGGCCTCTATTCTACTTAGCGAGTGGAAC
This sequence comes from Burkholderia sp. 9779_493, assembly GCF_015712215.1. Lineage (NCBI taxonomy): Bacteria > Pseudomonadati > Pseudomonadota > Betaproteobacteria > Burkholderiales > Burkholderiaceae > Burkholderia > Burkholderia sp. 9779_493. Next base: position 81,962 of record NZ_JACCQA010000023.1, on the reverse strand, counting down.
GGCGTGACGAGCGAGCTTGTTGTCGGAATGAACTGGGACGCCCAGTGCCTCATCAAGCTGGCAGCGATCCAGGAACAACTTGGAAAGCTCCCGGAGCGATATTTCGATTTTCTCTTGCGACTGGAACCGGCGGGTGCACCAGCGCGTGGCAAGCAGTTCTTGTCTGTTTCGATCGAGACCAGCGACGATCAGCAGGTTGTGTAACGCAAGTTCAGCGTTGCGGACACGCTGCGAGTATAAGATGTCGAGGCGCGAAAGCACGGTGCCGACTCGCGCTCGTTCAGCATAGGTGCGCGCGATGAGTCGGTCACACATTCGAATTGAAAATCGCACGAAGCATCCGCGTCGCCTATCAGTCGCACGCGCTCAACGCAATGGCCGAGCCTTGATCCACAGAAACAGCGGCACGCGCGCCCACTGCTTCAACTGATCCGTATCGGCATGATCCGGCGGCGGTTCGCGCAACGACACGATCGCGAACCCGGCCGCTTCCAGCGCCTCCATGTACGCCTGCAGCGGCAGCGACCAGCCCGCGAAGTGCATCGACAGCCCGTCGCGTGTTTCCACTCCGTCGAAATGCTCGCGCCCGAAATAGCTGCCCGTCAGCACGAACGGCGCATCGGGCTGTGGCCCGGCAAAGCTACCGCGATCGCGGAACGGATGCACGAGCGAGATGAACAGCGTGCCGTCCGGCTTCAGCACGCGGCGCGCCTCGTGTAAGGCGCCCTGCATGTCGTCGAGATCCATCAGCACGTTGTACGCCATCACGAGATCGAAGCTGGCCGTGTCGAACGGCAGCGCGGCCGCGTCCGCCAGTCGATAGCGATGCGCGGAATCCGCACGACGCGCGGCATCGAGCATCGCGGGCACCGCGTCGCTCGCGGTCACGTCGTAACCGAGCGCCTTCAACTCACGGCTCACGCGGCCTTCGCCGCAGCCGACCTCCAGCGCGACGCCCGTGCCGCGACCGATGTAGGCCGCGAGCCCCGCGCGATATTTCCAGAACGCATCGTGGCCCGGCTTGCCGGCCCAGCCAATCCATTGGTCGGCGACCCGCGTCCAGTGTTCGGTAATGGCTTTCGTGTCGGTCATGCGTGCTCCCGATCGGTCTGCGTCGTAGGCCCAAGATGCGCATGGTAAGCCGAAGCGCATCGACGCGATTGCGTGCAAGCGGAATCCGCTTTCCGTCGGGAGCAAGTCGATTGGTTCACTCAATCCCACGGATTCAGAATCGCGACACCGGTTTCAACGAAATCGGCAACGTTGCGCGTCACGACGGTCATGCCATGCACGATCGCCGACGCAGCAATGAGCGCGTCCCGCTCGTATCGCCGGTCCGGCACATGAAGCCGTGCGCATCGTTGGGCGACAGCAGTATCGACCGGTAACACGCGCCCGGCGAACTCGGGCAGGACGTGCCCGTCGAGCCATGCCCTGAGAAGCGCCCCCTGTTCCGCGTCCCTGCGCCCGACCTGCAAGACGCCCGTCTCCAGCTCCATGATCGTGATGGCCGAGACGAACAGCACCGGCGCATCGACGGTCGAACACCAGGCCGCCACGTTCCTGTCCGCCTTGCCCGCCCGCACCTTCCGGAGTTCCCAAACCACATTGGTATCGAGAACGAACATCATCAGAAATCGACCTCCTTGATCTTGACGTTTGCGCGCGGCGGGTCGAACTCGATGTCCTCACACCCGGCATGGCGAGCGCGTCGGCAATGTTGCGCCGCTGCCGGGTGAGACGCTGGTATTCCTCGAAACTCAGCAGCACATGGGCCGGCCTGCCGCGATCGGTAATGAACACGGGGCCGTCCTTTGTCGCCTTCTTTGCCTTGGTCACGTCCTGGTTGAGTTCACGACTCGAGAGCGTGGTGATGGTCACAATGAACTCCTGGAAACCATATATGTAGGTTTGTTACTACAATATATGATTCCGTGTCATTCCTCGCCCTGTGCGGCGGATTCCTCGCGATGCCGGTAGCAACGTCCTACAGTTACGAGAAACAATCCGCACCGCCGCGCATCGCCTCCGCTCGACGATGCGCACCGATTCCGAGGAAAATCGATGCCGAGTATCTATGCCGTGCCCGCCGATGCCCCGCCGAGCCCCGTCGCGGCGGAAACACGTATGGTGCACGATGTGGCGACGCTGCGGCCGTCCGACTACCGTTCGGCGGACGGCGCGTCGTGGGTCATCTCCGTCATCACGCCGGCCGCAGACAGCGGCGCGAACGTCACCGGCACGACGTATTTCGACACCGCGAAAGGTCAGACCGTCCCGGTACCCGACGCGCGCCGCCGCTATGCGAATCGCGGCACGTGGCAGGTCGTCGCGAGTTCGAGCCCGGCGGTGCCCGCGACGGGTCGCTACGACTGGCTCACGCTCGCGTGGCTGCCGATCAACCGGCGGCCGCTACCGCAAACGGCCGAGCATCTGTATTCGCCGTTCATTCGCGGCGGCACGATCGTCTATCGGTGGAATCCGTCCGCGGAAGGCGGCGAGCAATTCGGCAACGTGCGGATGATCTTTCCGGAATGGACGCAGCAGGTGGCCGATGCGTTGCGGTCCGCGCCCGCGGGGATGCAGGACGGCGCGTCGTCGGCCCCGCAACCGGCACTCGACCGCCTGAAAGCCGACACGAACCCGATGACTGCCGTGCTCGACTTCGGCGATGCGCTGCGCGACGAACCGGTGGAACAGATCATTGCGCGGCTACCCGCGCTGCTGCGGGTGAAGGACCGGCATGCACTCTCGGCGATCGTGTACCTGTGCCTGTCCGCGCCGCGCGCGGAAGACCGGTCGCGCTTCGTCGAAACGATCAACGCGACGATCGCGGGCACCGACGACCGCGCCCGCCTGCTGGCGATCGCGTATGGCGCATTCGCCGCCGGGCGGACGCAACCGGTTCCGTTCCGCGACGGCGCGCAGAGGGCGTTCATCGACGATGTATTCGGCGCGCTGAAACAGCGCACGACGGCGCTCGGTGTGCCGGTCACGCAAGGCTCGCCGTGGTACGAGTTCTTTACCGCGTATCGATTGGGCGAAGCGGTGTCGGGCAACGGCCAATAACCGCGAGCCAAGAGACGCCGCCGCGCAAGCTATAGCGGATCTCCACCGCCGTTCATCACGCACTGCCCATTATTTCGACCATTCCTCGGTGCAATCGCGCCGCGTCGACCAAACACCGCATCGATTTTCGATCTATTCGACGATTTGAATGGAATCGCTCCGTGCTAGATTCCCGCTCGGCCACAGAGCCCATTCCAATAACCTCAATCAAAGACCAAATCATGAAATCTCTTATCCGCCATGCCGCTCTGGCATTCGTGACGATCGGCTTCCTGTCGGGCTGCGCCAGCAGCGTGACGCGCGACGCCAGCGATACGGCCGGGGCCGCCGTGACCGCATCAACGACCCCATTCGGCAAGAAGCCCGTGATCGTGACGGTCACGCTCGACAATGCCGCGCAGGAAGCGTTGAAAGACAACCTGAAGTTCGACGCAAAGAAACTGCAGGAGAAAATCGAACACGCATTGGACGCACGCAAGCTGCTGGCCAAGGCGGATGCAACGGATGCGATGCACCTGAATGTCAAAGTCACTGGCATTCGCGTGCGCTCAAGTTTCTCGGCCGTCATGTTCGGCTTCATGGCCGGCAGCGATTACGTCGACGGCACCGTCACGTTCACCGATGCCGACAATCATCCGGTCGACCACTTCAAGGTGTCGGCGTCGTATGCGCTCGGCGGTATCGCCGGAATCGACAGCATGCGCATGGACTGGCTGTATGAGAAATTCACCGAGAAGACGCTCGCGACGCTCGATCCGACGGCCGCGGCCACGCAAGGCGACGCGGCACCGGCAGCGTCGAAGAAGCTGTAAGGCCCGCCGCCCGACAGATCGCGGATGCGCGGCCCGTCGGGCCATGGCGGCAGACCCGGTGCTGCCATCAACGCACTGCCTGGCCGGTCACGAACCGACCATCATGCGTCCTGCAATGCGCGAGTGAATGCCCGGTGCTCGCATCTGGCAGCGGTCCTATTCCGTTAAATCAGCCGATATGCATCGGAGTGCGGCCGCGCCCACCGACCGCCACAAGGCATTCACGCGCGCACGCATGACAGCAAAAAAGCGGCCGCTCGCGAGCGGAGCGGCCGGCAAGGAGAGATCCCTAGGCGGGATACCGGTGGACACCACACCAAACCGGTCTGCGTATTGTTGATGAACGGTATGCCGTTGACCATCAGACTGGTCTGATTCGCTGCAAGCTGGCGTGAACGTCACGCCCTCGTGAGCTGCCCGGGGCACTCATCGCGACCCGCAATACGCCGTTACGTTCTCTGAGGGAACCCCCATACGCGCCAACCGGTCGAAACGCCGCACGACCGTCGAAGGCTTGAGCACTGCGACGGCCCACCTGCGCTCCTGTCCCGCTCGATCACGTCCATTTTTCCCATCGCATGCTGAGCATTGGTCCCTTCTCGATCCGCGTCGTCGCGGTAGCCGTCGCCGCGCTGCTGGCGTGGCTCGTCGCGCACCTCATCCAGCGCCGTCCGCCTGATGGGCATCACAAGAGCGCGTCGAGCCTGATCCTCGACGTGCTGTTGCTCGGATTGATTGCGGCGCGGGTCGCTTATGTCGCGCAATGGTGGCCGGACTATGCGGCGTCGCCGCGCGCGATCGTCGCGCTCGGCGATGGGGGCTTCGACGCGCGCATCGGTATCGCGGCCGCGCTGGTGTTCGCAGCCTGGCGCCTGCGCCGCCTGCCGGCGCTGCGTCGGCCGGTGCTAGCCGGCATCGTCGCGGGCCTAGGCGCGTGGGGCATAGCGCAAGGTACGCTGGCGACGTTGCAGCGGGGCGCGCCGCCGCTCGCCGCGATGCCGCTCCAGGCGCTCGATTCGACGCCCGTGATGCCGGCGGGCTTCGTCGGCAAGCCGGTCGTCGTGAACCTGTGGGCGACGTGGTGCGCACCGTGCCGGCGCGAGATGCCGATCCTCGAACAGGCGCAGCGCGACCATCCGAGCATCACGGTGCTGATGCTCAACCAGGGAGAAAACGCGCACGCCGTGCGTGCGTTCCTCGAGCAGCAGAGCCTGCGTTTCGATCACGTGCTGCTCGATCCGTCGCTGCACGCGATGCATGCGTATGGCTCGCGTGGACTGCCGACCACGCTGTTCTTCAACGCGAAAGGCGAGCTCGTCGAATCGCACATGGGCGAGCTGACTGCAGCGCGCCTGAAGGACACCGTCACGCAGCGCTTCGGACAGTAATGCCCGGCGGCGGATCGGGAAGCGACGCCGCTTCATCACTTCCGAGCTTCGAGCGCGACAAATCGGTACACGAAGACCTATCCGATAAGCCTCGTCGAAGGTGTCAGCGCGATCGTGGCCAACTCGCGCGACGGCCTGCACATCGGCCAGGAGACGGATGCCTTCACTCCGTATCTGTATGCCGCGCTCCGCCTGATGGGCATTGCCGATATGGAATCTGCCTACGCCTAAGGGCTCGACATGAAGCCGCGTGACTTCGACGCCAGGCCAGAGCATGCGCGAAAGCAGATGCAAGCTCTGCATACGTGAACACTGACGGCACCGGTCTACGTCGCGAACCGGTCAGGCCGACGGACGCCATCACGTTACCCAGTGCCCATCAGCCGCGGTACCACAATCGCACGACACCCGTGAACCAACAGTGTGTGCACACGAATCGCCGTTCGCGGCAGCATACGTCATGCGTGCAGAATCGCGCACCCGACACCCAAACACGGCTGACGGAAAGGCGATCAGTCTCGGTCAAATAGCGGATCCGGTTCGGGTGGCCTGTCATCAACACTGCGCTGCTTACCCTTGAAGCGAGCGATATACCTGTGCTCATGAGGGGGGGCACGATGTGAGCACGTGGTGGCCGAGTCGAGTCGGGTAGCGCCGGGCTCCAATTGCCTCGCCGGCATGTGCTGCACAAAATTCACAATAGCCATTGCCATGGTTCGGTCTTCAGGGATACCTCCGGATCGTCGAGCAGTTCTGTATCGTCAAAGCCGAACAATTGGTGCGCATCTAGATCAATCCGGTCAACCGGGTTATCGAGCACCCACCCGAGGCGCCCGCCGGCGCACCACTTGGCAAGCCGCGCATGAAGACTGTTATCTCCAACGTTTGGCAAGAGTTGCCTGACCATGGACAACCGACGCAGCGATCGATCCATGCGTGCGACCTCCCGGATCGCGCGAGAGATATCGAGCTCATCCTTCGCGGACAGTGGTACTCCGTTGTCGACCAGCTTGCACACGAGACGCATCCAAAAACTGTGTGTCGCCTCGTCCACTTCCAACTGGAACGGGTTCATGCCGGTGGGCTCACCACGGTGAAATACCGTGTACTGACCACCCATGGCGCGAATCCCGATTTCCGCTCCTCGGTCCTTGTCGAAGAGCACGCCCATCACACCGTACTTCATTGCCATCGCGAGCAGGAACAGTTCAAGCACGGTCTTGCCTGCACCGGCTCGGCCGATGATCTGCGTGTTGGCAAGCGCCTTCTCGTCGTTTGAGTCGACTTTCTCGGGCGTTGCGTGAAAGTTCAGATAGAGCGGTTGCCCGCTGGGCGTTTTGACAATCGTGATAGCTTCGCCCCACGGATTACCCTCTCGCTTTCCAGTCGCGAAGTTGTGCAAACTGGCCATGGCGCAAAAGTTGCGTGATGTAACATCATCTTGAAGCCAGCCCAAATGATTGAAATCGAACACACCACCCCGCCTACACCGAGCAGCGTGTTCTGGATAGTGATCAGCAAGGTATTGACCTGACTGAGTTGCGCAGATGCCGTGGGGGTTGCCATGACAAGCACGCTGAGCACTGCGATGCGGCGCCAATTCAACGAGATCCACGCAACATACGTTTTTCTCAATCTCACGGCGCTTATATTAATTAGGAATACAGATTTCATAATGCACTCCAACCGGCCGAATTCTGCCTGCCTTGCTCAGAAGATCACGGCACTGCCTGCGACTCCACCGTTATTTTGGCTTCGCGCTGTATCGTCGTTCGGGTTCGAGGGTGGAGGAGACACAGGAGTCGAGCGCCCGCGGCTCTCAGCCCGAGACCCAGTCACACGGTCGGGTATCACTGGAATCGGCTTTACCGATGATGTCAGCGCAGGAACGATAGTGTCGTCCGACGCCGCGGCCTCCGCGATCCGTCGTACATAACCGACGCGAAATCCGGTTACGAAATTCCCGCTCGCATAGCACGACAGCGCAGCGCGCAACGCCTCTTGTGGACGGACATGAATGACGCGAGCGCGCATGAAGCACGCCTGAAGAATCGCCGCACCAGCGCTCAGATTCCGACAGACGTCGAAGACGGTCCTCGCGGTCAATCCGTAACGGGACCAGTTTGCTCGATTGATTTGCGCGAGGCCGGCGCTGTAGTTCCAGCCTGCCGCTTGCAATGCCTCGACCGTGGCGATCGCTTCGTCCTCATGCCGAGGCTGTCTCGCCAATCGACCATGGACGACGCCGATAGCGTAGGGATTGAATCCCGATTCGATGCGCACAATGGCAGCCAACGTCTGCGGAGCGACGGCGGGCGCACACTGCTGAGCCATCGCCACGAAGTCCTGCGTGGTCATCGCCCATCTCCGCTGGCGCAGCCCGCGCTGATATTATCGGATCGACATATCATCAATACGGCCGGACCGGCCATCCGCATGGCAGTCGCACTCTCGGCTCGGCCACGAAGCGATATCACGTCCATATTATCGTTCACACGCATGATCTGTCCCCTCGCCGTTGGTCCCGCGCAAACGATGGCGGGAACACGAGGGAATTCAAGCAGCGGTCAAGCACAGACCCAAACCCGTCTTGTCGACGGGTTTTCCCGTCGGGTTGGCTCTGTATCGCCGATTGAAAACGGAATCGGCTCGAACGTGTGTGTCTATTAAACCGTGTCAGTGCGCCCCGGTTTGCCGCGCCGCTCGATACCCGCTCACGTCGCTCCGAAGCAGCTGAAGGTCGATTCAGTTTGCGTGAAGTACCGCATCCGAACCGGCTCGTCGCGTTGTCCACAGACACAACAATGCGCGGGCCTGTGCCCGACCCCGGCACTATCAGGGCTCGCTTTCTAGGCTAATCAGCGGACTGTCCGGGTGGCGGCATCGGCGTAATTGAAGCCCCAATGTCCAGCTGAGATTTACTTCCATATCGCCGCGAACCGAATACTCGGTATGTCGGTGCGTTCAAGTGCGGAAATTTCGACCTAGGCACTACAAGGCTTTCCGACGACAGATACAATTATGTCTAATTAATTTGGAATCCAAATAACTTCAAATTTGGACTTGTAGACGATTTGACCATCGCGTGCCGGTGCGTTTCCTGCTTATCGGATACCGAATGTCCTTTCGGTCCGATCTGTAACCGGCGAGCTCGACACGTTCGATCTGGGCACCTGCGTCTACAACCCCGGTCAAGCCGGCAACGGCAACGTCACGTGCACGCCGAAACCGCCGCCGTTCAGCCCGTCGATGTATGTCAGATTCCCGCCCAGCTTGACCACGATGCGCGCGACGATGGACAGCCCCAAGCCGCTGCCACTCTCGTCGTGATCCGCGCCGCGAAAGAAGCGATCCTGCAGTCGGGACAGATCTTCTTCTGGGACGCCGGGGCCGTCATCCTGTACCCGGATGCTGATCACACCGCCGTCCTGCGACGACCTGATTTCGATGCACCCCTGCTCGCGACCGTACTTGATCGCATTGTCGACCAGGTTGTCGAACAGGACGCGCATCAGCGTCGGCGGCGCATGTGCGACGACCGGACCATCGACACATGACACCAGCGACACGCCCTTGCGCTCCGCGTTCGCTCGATGGTCGTCGATGCAGGTCTGCACTGTGCGCGCGAGATCGACGTCCTCGCCCGGCATCGGTACCGCCTCGTCGAGTCGTGCCAGCGCGAGCAATTGGTCGGCCAGATGCGTGCTGCGGTCGACGCCCTCGACGACCCGCTGCATCGCGCGCCGCTGGCGAGCGGGATCGCGTGCGGTAAGCGCCACCTGCGCCTGAACCTTGAGCGCGGCAAGCGGGGTCTTGAGCTCGTGGGCGGCGTCGCTCGTGAACGCGCGTTCGCGATCGAGCGAGCCGCGCAGGCGCAGCAGCAACGCATTGAGTGCGGCGACCAGCGGCCGCACTTCATCGGGAATGTCTTTCGTGCCAATCGCATCGAGGCTGTCGGGGGAACGGGCGTCGATTGCCTCGGACAACGTACGCAGCGGCGTGAGGCTGTGGCCGATCGCCAGCCAGATAAGCACGGCCAGCACGGGCAGCGCGAATGCGAGTGGCCGGGCGATGCGGCGCGCCACCTCCGCAGACAAGTCTGAACGGTGCGTACGCTGCTCGAAGATGCGCACGGAACGGCCGCGCGTGGCATCGGTCAGCACATACGCGTGCCACTTCGGATTGTCGAACCGTGACGGGCTCGACGCCGCGGCGGGAAACACCGGGAGATCCAGCGACTCCAGTCCCGGGCTGGCGGCCAGGATGCGCCCGCCCGTGTCGCTGACCTGATACAGCATGCGCGGTGATTCATCGTTATCCCCGTCTCTGTCTTCGGCCGACCCGAGGGCGATGTCCGCAAAAACCGGGAGATCGGCCGCGTCGAGCGCGACGAACGCCCTTGCGATCTGTTCGACGCGCGTATCGTCCCATTCCTCCGCTTCGTGAATCGCCTGGCGGTAGCTCGACACCAGCGAGTACGCCCAGACGACCACGACACCCGACAGAACCAGCAAGGCCAGCCGTTGCCGAATCGAGCGCATCACGACGCCTTCTCCACCACGTAGCCGACGCCGCGGATCGTGCGGATCAATTCGGCACCGAGTTTCTTGCGCAGGTTCGACACATGCACTTCGATCGCGTTGCTTTCGATCTCTTCGTTCCAGCCATAGAGGCTGTCCTGCAGCTGCGCGCGCGACAGCGGACGCCCCTGGTTCGCTAGCAACTCGACCAGCAACGCGCATTCGCGCGAAGTCAGCGCGATCCGTTCGGCACCGCGGACGACCGTCATCAATGCGGGATCGACCGTCAGTTCGCCATATTCGATCGTATCGGTCCCGCGGCCCTGCGAACGCCGCACGAGCGCACGGCACCGGGCAATCAGCTCGGCCAGGTCGAACGGCTTGCCGAGGTAGTCGTCGGCGCCCGCGCTCAAGCCGCTCACGCGGTCGGCCACCGTGTCGCGCGCAGTCATCACCAGTACCGGCGTGTGATCGCGGCGCTTGCGAATCCAGCCGAGCAAGTCGGTTCCCGACATGCGGGGCAGCCCGAGATCGAGCACGACGAGGTCGTACGGCGTGGTTTCGAGCGCAAGTTGCGCATGCCTGCCGTCGTGCGCCCAGTCGACCGTCATGCCGGCCTCGATCAGGCCATCTTCGACCCCGCTGCCGACCAGCTTGTCGTCTTCCACGAGTAACACCCGCATGGCGTCGCGTTCCTTTGGGTTCGGACATGGCGTCCCTTGCCGCACGATAACCGCGCGCACGGGCGGGCATCAAGCGGCGCGCTGAAAAATCCAGCCCTTAAGAATCCGTTAACGTCGGTGCCCTAAGGTCGCGATCACCGACACGTGCAATCGACTGACGACCATGAACAGACTACCGTTTCGACTCCGTTTCTGCGTAACGCTGGGCGTACTGCTTTCCGTGGCTGCCGCACCGGCCCGCGCAGGCGAAATCAAGACGCTGATGACTGACATGAAGCACGCGCTGCAGGGTGCGTTGGGCAGCCGGACGATTCCGGAAATGAAAAGCTACACGATCCGGCTCGAAAGCGATGTGCAACGGGCGAGCCGCCAGCGCTATCGCAACAATCAGCCTACCTACGACGAAGGCATGCGCGTGCTGCACGATGAACTGACCGCCGTCGACCGTGCCATCGAAGCCAATGATCTGCCGGGCGCGAAGCAGGCGTTGCGGCGAATCAACGGTTCGAAAAAACACTATCACGACCTGCTCGGCTAACCCGGGCCGGACACGCTTGCGACACTGAACAGGCATTCCCGTCATGAAAACTGTTACCCGTTACCCACTGTCGATCAGTGTGCTGCACTGGCTGCTGGCCGCCGCGTTGATCGGCAACCTGATCGTCGGCTTGCTGCTGGACGACAACGAAGACCTCGTCGGCCTGCACAAGTCGATCGGCGTCGCCATTCTCGTACTCGTGGCGATTCGCGTTGCGAATCGGCTGCGCATGCGACGCCGGCTCCCGCCGTCGGTCAATCCGGTCGGCACGCTGAATCGGCTTGCGGAACGCTGCGTCCACGCGCTGCTCTACGTGTTGATGCTCGCCATTCCCGTGCTCGGGTGGATGAAGACGAATGCGGCCGGGCACGCCGCCAGCTGCTTCGGACTCTTCTCGCTGCCGACGCTGGTGCCCGAGAGCCGCGAACTGTCGCACTGGCTGGGCGAGCTGCACGCACTGACGGCATATGGGCTGGCCGCGCTGGTGGGCTTGCACGTGCTTGGTGCGGTGGCGCACCGGCTGTTCAAGTCGGAGAACGTGTTGCCGCGCATTCTGCCGTTGCCGACGCGCGTCGCCCGGCCGAGGATTCCGCCCGGCGACCGGAATTGAGCGCGGGCGCGGGCTTGAGCAGCGCGTTAGCAGTCGATCCCGTCAGGTCTGACAAATAGCGCGCCGGTACGGTCGGCCTTCGGTCACCGACGAGGCCCCGTCGCCCCGGACACCCACGACGAAGGTGCTTGACGGAGGTCAACCCCGCGGCAGCACACCGTGCGAAAAATGCCGTGTACAAGACCGTCGGTCGCCATCGGGAGACATTCATGAGCACCTGCCCTTCACCCGCCCAGGCCGTCCCCGCTCCGCGACGCGTGCTGATCGCCGTGGACGGTTCGAGCGCATCCGCGCATGCGCTCGCGTATGCCAAGGCGTTCCTTCCGACAAACACGGAGGTACATATCGTCAGCGTCGCGGAAAACCCGCGAACGCTCGTCCCGCTTGGATCGAAGACCATGGCATTTCTCGAGTCGGCGCGCGACGAGTTGCTCGGGGATGCATCCGACGCGCTATCGCGCGCCCAATCCGTCATGAAGCGCGACGACCTCGCCGTCGACACGGAGACCTTCGACCTGGCTACTCGTGGAGGGGATGTCGTGCATGCGCTGGCCGACAGCGCGCGAGCCTGGCGGGCCGATCTCCTGATCGTTGGTGCACGTCAGCATCACGGCTTGCTCCGCTGGGTAGAAGGAACGGTTTCAGGCCCGCTCGGCAAGTTCGTCGGCTGCCCGCTGCTCATCGTTCCGGAGGGCTTCGCGTCGGTTGCCGAGCATCTGCCGCGGCGGATGCTGTTCGCCGTCGATGGAAGCACGATTGCGCTCAACGCATTGGGAACGGGGTTGAAGTGGTCGCGACCGGATACGGAATTCCGTACGATATGCGTGCTCGATCGCCCCGTCTCGCTGGGTGATTTCGTCCCCGTCGAGACGCTGGATAACGCATTGATCGGCGAAGGCAATCGTGCATTGAAGGAGGCCACGGCTCTGCTCGGCGACAGGGCCGTGCAAGTACAGTCGCAACTCATTCAGACGGATTGGGCCGGCGCCGACGTCGCTCATCTGATCGTGCGCCATGCCGTCGAATGGAACGCGGACATGATCGTGATGGGCACCCATGGGCGACACGGCGTCACGGGCTGGCTCGTCGGCAGCGTGGCCGCACGCGTGGCGCGCATCACGAAGACGCCGGTTCTGCTCGTGAACCCGCCGCGCGCATGAACGATGCGTTTCGACGTGTCGTCATGCATCCGCTCCCACGGCGTGGAACAGTTCCTCCTCCTGGGCGCAGTGCAGCCGGACGATCGCCTCCAGCCCGTACAGCAGGCGCTGTATCGCCTGAACCTGCAAGGGGTTCGTTCCGTCGCGCGGCAGGTCCGAGACCATCTCCCTGAGCGACCGGACCATCCGGAAGATCTCCCGGTGTGCGCCGCTCATCGCCGCGAGCGGATCCTCGCCGCCGAGCAGCGGTGCAAGCCGCGCGTAAACCTCCAGATCGTCGGCGCGCTCGTGCGGCAGCAGCCGTTGGTCCAGCGAGTCGACGGCATCGACAAGCTCGCTGGCGGCGGTGACTCCGGACAGTTGCGGCAAGCGGTCCGCGAGATCCCTGAGCCGGTCCAGCAACGGTGACAATGCCGCATGCTCGCGCCTGAGTTGCTCGACGTCGACATCGGCCAGCCGGGCTTCCGGCGGCCGCACCAGCAACACGCGCAGCGCATTGACGATCACGACGACGTCGACGGCTTCCTGGATCACCGCGCCGGCAATCGGCGGCAGGAATCCTGCCGCGGCAATCGTCATCGCGACGACCGATAGCGACATGCCGATCAACACGCTCTCGAGCGCGATCCGGCGCGATCGACGGGCGATGCGCATCGCATCCACGAGTCGATCCAGCCGATCCACCAGCAGTACCACGTCGGCTGCTTCGGATGACGCGGCCGCTCCCCGCGCGCCCATCGCGACGCCGACGTCGGCTGCCGCCAGCGCCGGCGCGTCGTTCACGCCGTCGCCGACCATGATCGTCACGCCCTCCGCGCGTGCCGCCTGGACGGCCGCAAGCTTGTCCGCGGGCGTCTGTTCGGCGCGCACGTCGGTGACGCCCAGCAGTTCGCCAACGGCCTGGGCAATGTCGAGCCGGTCGCCGGTCAGCATGACGAGACGCTCGACGCCCTCGCGCTTGAGCAGCCGCAACGCCCGCGGCGTTTCCAGCCGCACCTGGTCGGCCATCTGGATCGCGCCCACCATGGCGCCATCGATGCCGACGAACACGGCAGCCCCGCCCGCGTTGCCTACCCGCTTCAGGAAGGCCTCGCACCAGGGGGCAACCGTCGCGCCGGCGCGGACGTACCCGAACTTGCCGATCGCAACGACACGGCCGTCGACCCTGCCGGTCACGCCCTCGCCGGCCGTCTCCATGACGGCCGACGGTGGGGACAGGCGGATCCCGCGTTCTCGCGCCGCGACCGTCAGCGCATCCGAGACGACATGGCCCGAGGCCTGCGCCAACGACGCCGCGAAGCGCAGCACGTCGCCCCTTCCGACGCTGGCGCCGCATTCGATCGCGACGATGCGTGCGCGCCCGCCCGTCAGCGTTCCGGTCTTGTCGAAGAAGAGAATCGTCGCCTGCGCAAGCCGTTCGAGCACGCCTCCGCCTTTGACCAGGATGCCCCGTTTCGAACAACGCGACAGGCCCGAGACGATCGCGACCGGCACGGCGAGGATCAGCGGACAAGGCGTGGCGACGACGAGCACGGAAAGCGCACGTGCGACATCGCCGGTCAGCAGCCACGCGGTACCGGCGACGAGCAGCGACGCGAGCACGAAGAATGCGGCGTAGCGATCTGCAAGACGCACGGACGGACCGCGCTCGTGCCGTGCGCGCTCGACCATGCGGACGATGCCTGCAAACGTGCTGTCGGCCGCCGTCGTGCGGGCGACCATTTCAAATGGCGCGCCGGCATTGACCACGCCGCTGCATGCGTTTTCTCCGGAACGTCGCCGCTGGATGGACGACTCGCCCGTAAGCATCGATTCGTCCAGCTCCGCGTCGCCGGTCAACGTGCCGTCGACCGGCGCGCATTCGCCGCTTCGCACAAGCAGTCGGTCTCCCTGAACGATGGTTGCCGGTGCAACGGAACGCCACTCACCGTTCTCGAACCGCGTCGCCTGGCGCGGCGCGCGGCCGAGCAGCGCGGTCATCTCGCGTTGCGCGCGGTCTTGCGCATATCGCTCCAGCATCCGGCCGCTAGCCAGCATCAACCCGATGACCGCGGCGGTCAGCGTCTCGTCGAGCATGATCGCCAGGCCGATCGCCAGCCATGCGAGCACGTCGATGCCGGCCTGCCGTTTCGCCGCCGCCATTGCCAGCGATACCGTCAACGCGAGCAAGACCGGCACCGTACCCAGCAGCCACGCGAATCGCGCGAGCGAAGGCGCGCCGAACGCCGCGCACATGCCCCCCGCGGCGAGCGTAACGGCCGCCAGAACCAGCAACGCGAGATCGATCGACCAAGGGATTCGGGGCATGACCATTCTTCCGATCGCCTTACGGGGCGGGATTCGCCGCATCCGGTACCGGTTGCGGACGGCGTGGCATCAGTCTAGGCAACGCCGCGTTGCGACGGTTGACCTGAGTCAGCGCGATGCGCGTGACGCGACCGACTGGCGCGGCCAGTTGCTTGACGTGAGTCAAGTGGTCGACGCCTTTCGTCAGCACAATCGAAGCGTGACACCGGAGCGCCTGGAGTCGATATCGTGCTGACGCTGGCAGTACTCTTTCTGCTGATTCTCCTGCTGAATCTCATACCGGCGTTCGCACCGCCCACGTGGATGGCCATGTCGTGGGTCGGGTTCAACCTGCCTGACGGCAATCCGTGGGTCTTCGCCGTCGTGGCGGCCGGCGCGGCGACGACCGGCCGCGTCATTCTGGCGACCTTCGCAAGATCGCTCGTACGCTCCCGCTGGATGCGCGAATCGGATCGGGCGAACATCGATGTCGCCACGCGCTGGCTGCGAAAGCACCGGACACTGACCGCCGGTGCGTTCTTCTTCTATGCGTTGAGTCCGCTTCCGTCGAACTATCTGTTCATCGCATACGGGCTGTCCGGGTTGCCACTCAGGATCATCGCGGCGGCGTTCTTCGTCGGCCGCGCGACGACCTATGCGATCTGGGCGTACCTCGGCCGCTTTGCGTCGACCCGGCTGGACGTGGAGTCCGAACTCGAAGGCACTTACCTCGGCGGATACTTCGTCGTCACGCAACTGGTGTTGCTCGGCGTCGTCTTCGCGTTGATGAAGCTGGACTGGCGCGCGCTCGTCGAAGAGCGCCGGTTGACGTTCCGACGCGGCCATCCTTCGCGCGGCGCAGAATGACACGGCAGGTCGCCGGAGCGGAACCGGCGCATTCGCCGAATGACGCGACGTCGCACCTCTGGCGGCGGCATGATCTGCGTCAAGCCCGCGTTTTCGCTCCACGTCAGCATGGAAGCACGATACCGGGTCGCTCTGCGCGCGCATTGTCGACGCGGTAGAACCACCGCCGAGGAGGCTTCGATGCGATCGCGAATTTTTCCTGTGCTGCTAGCCGGGCTAGCATTGCTCGCCGGCGAGGTATCGACCGCCTGCGCGAACGATCTGACGCGCACCGTGACGACACCCACGCTGGTCGTCCATTACGGGGTGGTTCCGGCGAGTCGCGCCGCCACGCCGGGCGGCCATGCCGGCGACGCATCGAACAATGTAAACCTGTACCTGCTCACGGTCGCGTTGTTCGACAAGTCGAACGGAAATCGCATTGAACATGCTCGCGTCGCCGCCGTTGTTCAGGGCCCCCGAAGCGAAGCCAGTTCCTTCCATTCGAAGCCGACGCGAATGCAGCTCGACCCGACGCCGGACGGCAATGCGGTCACCTACGGGAACGTGTTCGACGCACGTTGGAAAGGCGTATATCACATCGATCTCACGATCACGGGAGACGGTCTCGCCCATCCGGAGCACGTCCGTCTCAACTACGACCAGCAGTTCTGACCGCTCAAGCTTCGTGGTCGCATCCGCGCCGCTGCGCGCGGCCGGGCCGGACAACAGGCGCACGTCGCGTTTCGGCCGGCCTGCCGCCGGTGCAAAAGCCGCCGTCGACGTGCGGCGGGCACGGCGCGGCTAGCGGTCAGCTTGCGGCTGCGAGGCCGGGCACGCCATGCACAGACGCATCGTTCCGCGCCGATCGGGGTCGTGCCAGTAAAAGCGTACGTCGACGGCGCCCCGCGCCGGAACGACCACGCGCCGCACCTCCTGCACGGCCCTGTCGTGCGCGGACACGGTATATCGTCCCGGCGGCACCCGCGCGAACAGGAACGGTCCGCTCGTGTGTACGTCGAGGAGCTTCGACTTGCCGGACGACAGCGTCACATCGATGTCGGCAAGGTACTGGCCGGCATTCGATGCGAAGGTGATCCGCAGGTTGTATCGAGGCGCGACATCGCGAAACGCGGCGACCTCGTCCTGGCCGATTCCGCCGGTGATGTACGCGACACCGTTGCGCACGACCGGTTCGGTCGACGTTTCGGCCAGCGCGTTCGCGCCGACGTTCAGCAGGCAGGCTGCCAGCAGCAGCGCCTTCACGGTTCCGGTCCTCATCTCCACTCTCCTGGTTGGCCCTGCATGGTCGCGATGCCCCCTGTCCGGTCGCGGAACGTGGCGCGTGCGGCGACGTCGCAGGCGTTTCGACGACATTGCCAGCGTCGCGCGGAACGCCGATTTCCCGTTGACTCATGTCAAGAGCGCGCCTGTCGAAGCAGACCGACACCGCAGCGGGCGCCGCGATGCAGTCGTCGCGTCCGTCTTCCCGAGCGGGCCGCAAGCCTGGCAACACGAGGGCGCGGCATCCGTCCGGCGCTATCGTCCGTAACGTCTGTCAGCCGTTATTGCATGGCCCGTCGGAAATTTCCGACACGGTGGCTCGACATCGGACAGCAAGCTCAGGCCACGCTGATTGTCCCGCGCGGCGTCACTGTCGATACTGGAGACGTGACAGGACGCAACGTGTTTCGCGGCCGACGCGGGGTTTTCGCCCGCCGCCGCCGGGGCCGAGGAGCTGGCGATGAGTCATCCGACCGCAGTGCACGCCGACGACGCCATACCGGACGGCGAACCGCCGGTCGGTGCCCACCTCGTGACCCGCCGCCATGGCTATCTGCATCATGGGATTTATGTCGGCGACGGCAACGTGATCCACTACGCCGGATGGTCGCGCCACCTGAGCGGCGGCGCGGTCGAGGTCGTGACCCTCGACGGCTTTCGCGCCGGTTTCGAGCTCGCGGTGATCCGCCACGCGCGCGCGCCATACGACGGAACAGAGGCCGCGCGCCGCGCGGCATCGCGCCTCGGCGAATGCCGCTACCGGCTTCTCACGAACAACTGCGAACACTTCTGCCTGTGGTGCCTGTTCGGTGTCGGGCGCAGCGATCAGGTCACGTCGTGCCTGCGCAATCCGGTGCACGGCGTTGCGGTCGTCATCATGCTGGTCGCGTGCGTCCTGGTTGCACGGTGGCATCCGGCGGCGGCCGGGCGCGAATGCCCGCTCGGGTATCCGGCCTAGCATCGGCCGCAGTGCCTTCGTGCTGTCGATCGCTACGTTCTCCAAACCTGCCGGTCAGTGCGGCAACATGGCGGGATCGTAGCGATTGCGAGGATTCCACAGCATCCAGCCATCCGTGCCCGCGGCGTCGGCCGCGTCGACCTGTGAGCGGACCTCGTCGGCATCGAACGGCCGGCGATCGAATGCATAGTCGCGAAAAGCCTGGAGCCACGGCCTGAACCGGACACCGTCCAGGCCGGTCCGGCGCTTCGCCTCAGCCAGTGACCGCGCAACGATCTCGCCCGGATGCTCGGTCGGTTTCCGGCAACCGGGCAGGCCCCACGTAAAGCCGGACGGGTACAGCATCGGCGACACATAGTCCAGGGCCGGCTCGAGCGCATCGAGCCGCTGTCCGATCGCGGTGTCGTCGGTGTTCCAGCAGACGTAGCCGAAGATGTCGGCCGACGTGTAGAGGTTGTACGGCTGCAGTCGCTCGCGCGCGCCGGTGAGAAATCCGGCGATCGTGGCGACCCGGTTGGCCTCAGTATTGGGCTCGGCGAATCGCAGGCCGTTGGCGTCGGGAAACCGCAGGTAGTCGAACTGGATCTCGTCGAAACCCATGCGGGCGGCTTCTTCGGCGACATCGTAATTGTGTTGCCACGCCGCGCGCGACGTCGGGTCGATCCAGCGCTGATGCTCGCGGTCCTGCCAGATCTCGCCGGCCGCGTCGCGCACGGCCCACTCGGGGTGAGCGCGCGCGAGCGGATCGTCCTTGAACACGACGATTCGCGCGATCAAGTAGAGGCCGCGTGCATGAAACGTCCGCAGCAAGTCCGGCAAATCGGGCTGATGCACGATCGCACCGGCGACATGGCTCGCGGCGCCGGAGATTTCGCGCGCCTTGCTGCGATAAGGTGTCACGCCGCTGTCGCCCTTCACGTCGATGACGAGCGCATTGATCGCCGTCTGGTCCTGGAGGGACAGCGCCGCGTCGCGCAGCGTGCGGTCTGCGACGCCGTAGGCGGACAGGTAGACCGCCTTCGGACGCACCGGCGTCATGCGGATCGTGTGCGCGGCCGCGGCGGGCGCCAGCGTGACTTCGATTCGCGCGTAGCCTGGCGCACGCACGCTCAGGCGCGTTCCGGCGGCGTCGATCTCCAGCGAAAACGATCCCTCGCGATCCGCGGTCCGGGTCACGCCCGCCGCGTGGCCGATCGCACCGGCCAGCGCGCGTCCGTTCGTCGCATCGACGACGGTGACCGTGACGGGCGCCGCCCGGGCGGCGAATCCCGCGAGCGACACGAGCAGACAGACGATCAGACGTTCGATCACGGTTTCCCCCCGACGGTTCTCAGCAATCCGTTCATGCATCGTGTGTCGCAGGCGTCGGTCATCAGATAGCGCGGCAGCGCCATTGCCGAGTCGGTGATACGAACGGGGCGCGCGTCGAGCGTGAATGCCGCGACGTAGCCTTCGCGAGCGGCCAGCTGGTCGGTCAGCGCGTCATGGACGCCGAACGGCCAGGCCAGCAGCCGGACCGGACGGCCGGTTTCGGCCTCGAGCCGCGCGCGCGACCGGCTCAACTGGAACGACACGAAACGCTGGTAGTCGTCCGGTGCGAGCCGGGCACGCTCGACGCGAAAATTCGGATGCCAGACCGTGTGGGACTCGATGTCGAACCCGGCCCGCCCGAGCGCAAGCAACTGGTCCCACGTCATCGCGTAGCTGGCGTTGGAGATAGCCGACGGATAGATGAACAGCGTGACCGGAGCCGGATGCGCGGCCAGCAGCGGGCGCAGCACCTCGTAGACTGAGCGGTGACCGTCATCGACCGTGATCGCGACCGCCCGCGCCGGCACGGCATCGCGCTGGCCGTCATGCCAGCGTACGACGTCGGCGAGTGGCACGATGCGATAGCCGTTCGCATCGATCGCCTGCAACTGATTGCGGAACGTGTCGATGCGCACCGTCATCGAATCGAGCCGCGCGGCGGCGAACCGATGGTAGACCAGGATCAGCACGCGCTCCGGTGGAGAAACGACCGTCGCGACGTCGGCGGACGCAACCGGTCGCATGCACGACAGCAGGAGTAGGCAGGCGATCAGTCGATAGACCATGGCGGATCTCGTGGAATGGGTTCCCCATTTTTTGCGATCGCGGCGCGCATGCCGCTGAGCCAGATCAACGATCGATCGCGCACCGACGAGATCGGGCGCGTGCCGGGCCGCCCGCCCGTCAGCTTGCCTGCGCAACCAGTTCGGCGCGAATCCGCTCGACGTCGTCGCGCGTGCACAGCGCCGTCCCGGGACGTTCGACAGACGCCGCCGATGCCGCCAGCGCGTAGCGGCACGCATCGTCGAACGGCACGCCGCACGCCAGCGCCCACACCATGCCGCCGACGAAACTGTCTCCGGCGCCGACCGTGCTGCACACCGCTGCGGGCCTGCCGGGCAGGCGCAGGGTGCGATCGCGCGTGACGACCCATGCGCCGCGTGCGCCGAGTGTCAACGCGACGATGTCGGCCTGGCCGCGCGCCACGAGTTCGCTCGCCTTCCGGCATGCCGACGTGTCGTCGAGCGGTTCGCCGGCCAGCGCGCTCAGTTCGCCAATACTGGGCTTGACGAGATGGACACCGGCCTTGAGGGCCGCCTGCAGCGCCCGGCCCGCCGCGTCGACAACCACGCGGCTGCCCCTTGCCTTCGCCGTCCGCGCAAGCGTCGCGTAGAGATCGTCGGGGGCGCCGGGCGGCAGGCTTCCGCTCAACACGAGATAGCGCGGCGACGGTTGCATGGCGTCGATGCGCGCCGCGCAGGCGCGCCACTCCGCACCCGTGACCAGCGGCCCCGGCATCAGGAAGCGGTATTCACGTCCGGTCGCGGTCTCTGTCACGCAAACGTTCTCGCGGGTCTCGCCGGCGATCCGGATTCGCTCGCTCGGCAGATGCTCGGCTTCGAGCAGCGCCGTCAGGACGTCGCCGGTCGGCCCGCCGGCCAGGTACAACGCGACGCAGTCGCCTCCGAGTCGGTGAACGGTCCGGGCGACGTTGATTCCGCCGCCGCCGGGGTCGCGCCGCGGCCGCGCGCAGCGCAGCTTGTGCGTATCGACGATGTGCTCGACCGACGTAGCAACATCGACGGCGGGATTCAATGTGACGGTAACGATGCCGGTCATGGTGGGTGGCTCTCGATCGATGGCTGGGACGCCGGCGCGGCGATGCCCGGCAACCGATGCGTGCCGGCCGTGGCTCCACATTACGTTCGATACCGGCCACCGCGTTGACCGCCGTCAAGCCACGCCGCGAAGGCGCCCGCTTGCGCTCGATCAACAACGCGTCCGGGCGGACTCCTACAGTGAGTCATTCATCGTTGCCGAGCCCCGCCATGGACGAGCAACCGCTTTGCACCACCGTGTTCACCGAACGCTATGCGCAGCCCGGCGAAACGTCTCGTACGGCCCTCTTCCATCGCGTCGCGCATACACTGTCGCTCGCCGAGCCGGCCGATCTCCGTGCGCAGGTGGAGCGCGCGTTCTTCCGGAACCTACAGCACGGCGCGATCGGCGCGGGCCGCATCCTCGCGAACGCCGGCGCGGATACCGGCGGGACGATGGTCAACTGCTTCGTCCATCCGCTCGCGATTCCGCCGGGCGCGCGGTGGCCGGCCGTCGACGCAGCGCTTGCTCGTGCGCTCAGTGACGCATGGCGCACGCTATTGATGGGGGGAGGCATCGGCTACGACTTCTCGCCGGTGCCGCCTGCCGGCGCGTACGAACGGTGCGTGTCGTCCGAACGAGGCGCATGCGTCGCAATCGACCGCTTCGACGCGATGTGCCGGGCGCTGCCGTTCACCGGGCCGCGCCGGGGCGCGCAAATGGGGGTGTTGCGCTGCGATCATCCGGATCTCGCGGCCTTCGTCGCATCCAAGCGCGGACGATCGCGCTGGCCGACGTTCAACCTGTCGGTCGGTGTCACCGATGCGTTCATGGAAGCGGTCCGGCAGGACCTGCCTTGGGCGCTCGTCCATCACGCGCGGCCCCGTTCCGGGGCCTGCGCACCGATCCGGCGGCCGGACGGCCGGTACCTTTATGCGACGATTCCGGCGCGCACGCTCTGGCACGAAATCGTCGGCGCGGCGCGGGACAGCGCCGAGCCGGGGCTGCTGTTCCTCGACACGATCCGCGACACGAATCCGCTGCGCGAACACGAGCGGATCGACGCGACGAACCCGTGCGGCGAGCAGCCGCTGCCGCCGTACGGCAGTTGCGTGCTCGGGCCGATTGACCTGTCGCGGTTCGTCCATCACCCGTTCGGGGTCGGCGGCAAGCCGCGCTTCGATTTCCCGGGGCTCGCCGACGCGGTGCGCATCCAGGTGCGCATGCTCGACAACGTGCTCGACCTGACCGAGTGGCCACTCGCCGCGCACGAACACGAAGCGCGGCGCACGCGCCGCATCGGGGTCGGCATAACGGGCCTGGGCGACGCGCTGACGATGCTGCAGCTGCGCTACGACAGCGCGCAAGCGCGCGCGTTTGCACGCGGCATCGTACTGACGATGCGCGAGCATGCGTTCGCCGCATCGGCCGCGCTTGCCTCCGAGCGCGGCGTGTTTCCCGCCTACGATCCCGCCGCCTATCTGACCGGCCCCGCGCACCGCACGCTGCTGCCGCTGAAGGTGCACCACGCGATCACGCGGCACGGGCTGCGCAACAGCCATCTGCTGTCCTTCGCGCCAACCGGCAGCGTGAGTCTAGCGTTCTGCGACAACTGTTCGAACGGAATCGAGCCGGCGCTCGGCTGGACGCAGCGTCGCCTGGTGCGCACCGCGGACGGACGGGTGCGGCCGTTTCGTGTTCAGAATCACGCTTATCGGCTGTTTCGCGACCTGCATGGCGACAACGTCGGGCTGCCGGACTATTTCGTCACGGCGGCGGAGATCGCACCGGCCGATCATGTCGCGATGCTCGCGGCGCTTCAGCCGTGCGTCGACGCCGGCATCTCGAAGACAGTGACGCTGCCGGGGCAGTGTTCGCTCGCGGACGTTGACGCACTGTTCTTCCAGGCATGGCGTGACGGGCTCAAGGGAATCACGGTGTTTCGGCCTGATCCGCGGCTTGCGTCGGTCGTGACGGCCGATGCGACGCAGACGCGGCGCGAGCGCCCGGTCTGCATCGGCTGTTGAACGATGCACGAAGACCAGCGGCCGACGCTCGACGCGACCCGGCGATCGTTCGTTCAGACAGAGGCGTCCGTGGTCGTTTCCGTGTCGGCCTGCGTGGGCCGGCGCGCGTCGCCGATTTCGTCGGACCGCGCGATGAGCGCCGTCAGCCTGTCGTGATCGATCGATTCGTGTTGCAGCAAGCTGCGCGCGATCCGCTCCAGCGCATCGCGATGCTCGCCGAGCGTCGCCGCGACCCGCGCGTGCGCATCGTCGAGCAGCGCGCGCACCTCTTCGTCGATCAGTTGTGCGGTGTGCTCGCTGCAATGGCCGTCGCCCGGTGTCCACACGGCCGGCACGCCGCCCTGCGATACCGCATCGTCGAGCGTCATCAGTCCGATCCGTTCGCTCATTCCGTACTGCATGACCATGTGCCGCGCGAGCGCGGTCGCGCGTTCGAGATCGTTCTGCGCGCCGGTCGATACGTCGCCGAACGCGAGTTCTTCCGCCACCCGCCCGCCGAGCAAGACGTCGAGCCGGTCGAGCAGTTCGCTCCTGCGCAGAACGTAGCGATCCTCGGTCGGCACCTGCTGCGTATAGCCGAGCGCCGCGATCCCGCGCGGGATGATCGACACCTTCTTCACCGGGTCGCAGTGCGTACGGCTCTGCGCGACGAGCGCGTGCCCCGCTTCGTGGTAAGCGATGGTCCGTTTTTCCTGCTCGTTCATCACGCGGCTCTTGCGTTCCATGCCCGTCAACGCGCGATCGATCGCCTCGTCGAAATCGGCCATCGCGATCGCCGGCTTGCCGAGTTCCGCCGCATGGAGCGCGGCTTCGTTGACGACGTTCGCGAGATCGGCGCCGACGAAGCCCGGCGTGCGTTGCGCCAATTCGGCGAGGTCGACTTCCGGCGCAAGCTTCACGCGCTTCGTATGGACGGCCAGGATCTGCTT
This sequence comes from Burkholderia sp. 9779_493, assembly GCF_015712215.1. Classification (NCBI taxonomy): domain Bacteria; kingdom Pseudomonadati; phylum Pseudomonadota; class Betaproteobacteria; order Burkholderiales; family Burkholderiaceae; genus Burkholderia; species Burkholderia sp. 9779_493. The sequence goes on along the minus strand of NZ_JACCQA010000023.1, from coordinate 57,723 downwards.
GCGTCCGACCAGGTCCGGCCGGTCGATCGCGATGTGCCGGTCGAACCGTCCGGGGCGCAGCAGCGCGGGATCCAGGATTTCCGGCCGGTTGGTCGCGGCCATGATGATGACGCCCGAATTCGCCTGAAAGCCGTCCATCTCGACCAGCAACTGATTGAGCGTCTGTTCGCGTTCGTCGTTGCCGGACATCAGTCCGACGCCGCGCGCCTTGCCGAGCGCATCTAGCTCGTCGATGAACACGATGCACGGCGCCTTCTGCTGCGCCTGCTCGAACAGGTCGCGCACGCGGGCCGCCCCCACGCCGACGAACATCTCGACGAATGCCGATCCGCTGATCGTGAAGAACGGCACGCCCGCCTCGCCGGCGACGGCACGCGCAAGCAGCGTCTTGCCGGTGCCCGGCGCGCCGACGATCAGCACGCCCTTCGGAATCTTGCCGCCGAGCCGCTGGTAGCGCTCGGGGCTGCGCAGGAACGCGACGATCTGCTGCAGCTCGGCCTTCGCCTCGTCGATACCCGCGATGTCGTCGAACGTGATGCCGGTCTCCTGCTGCACGTACACGCGGGCCTGGCTCTTGCCCATGCCGCTCAAGTCCCGCATCCCGCCCGGCCGCCGCATTATGAAGTTCCAGACCAGCACGAGCACGATCATCGGCAGCAGCCACGTCGCGAGCATCGCGATCCAGCCCGAATCCGGCATCCCGCGATAGCGGATGCCGGCGGTCGTCAGCGCGGCGACCAGATGATCGTCGCCGACGCGATTCGTCGTGAAACGCCACGGCGGCCCTGCCTTCTTGACGGCGCCCGCGTCGGAAGCCGGCAGCATCGCGCCGGCTTCGGGCATGCGCAGCGCGCCCGAGATCGACGACTGACCGATCTCGAGCTCGTCGACGAGCCGCGCGTCGACCAGCCGATGAAAATCGCTGTACGAAATCGATGTCATCGCCGGCTGGGCCGCAAGCAATTGATAGGCGACCAGGACCGCGAACGCGATCGGGATCATCAACCCGGAGTAGTCGAATGTTTTCTTCATGACGTCGAGGCTGTGCGCCAGACCCGCGACCGCTCAGGCCGCGTCACGGCTCCAGTTCGCGCGCAGCACGTCCTCGCTGTCGCGATAGTTGAATGCCAGCGCGCCGTGATGCGCATGCAGCAGCGCCTCGCCCATGCGCCTCACCACGTGCACGCCGGTGGTTCGAATCACGAGCGCGTCGCCGGTTTGCTCGATCTCCATGATGCGTTCGAGCGCGTGCTCGCTCATCTCCAGATCGGCTTGCCGCTCGAGCAGTTCGAGGATCGCCGAGCGATGCCGGCGCACGTATTCGCCGCGCAGCACCAGTTCGCCCGCCGGCGCGTTTTCCCGCATGCGCTTGCAGGCCGGGCATTCGAGCTGACGCCGGTCGAGCGGCGTCGCGTACCAGGTCCAGCGGCCGGCGTCGCAGACCGCGCCGCATCCTTCGCAAATCCGGTCCCCCGACGGCCGTTTCGGATCGCGATAACTGTCCTTCGTATGCGGCTGCATGCGCTTGTCGCGGCGCAGATAGTGGCGGCCGGGGCCGGAATGCGAACGATTCATGGCTGCTTCTCCGTGGTAATCGGCGGTACGGGCGCGACGGTCACGCGACGGTCAACCGGTCGACGACCTCGCGCACGCCCCTGACCGACGCCGCCGCGCCGCACGCGGCACGCCTTTCCGCCAGCGACGCGACCGTGCCCGTCAGCATGACGATGCCGTCGTCCGCATCGATCGAGATCCCGGCGGATTCGCGCTGCGCGCGACGGGCCAGCGCTTCGGCAATCCGCGTGCCGACGTCGGGCACCGTATGGTCGGCCCGCACCCGAATGCGGTTCGCGACACCGACGACGCCCTTCATCCGGCTCACCATTTTTTCCGCTGCACGGCTCTGGAACGCATGATCTACCTCGCCGTCGAGCGTCACGCAGCCGTGATCGACTTCGACGCGAATTTGGTGATCGCGCAATGCCTCCTGCCAGCCAAGCGCGAAGGTGATCGCAATCGCCAGTTCGTGGTCGGCGCAGGCATCCTCCGGCGGCTCGACGTTCAGTTCGAGCACCAGCGCGCGCGCATCCGCGACGTGCAGCGCGGTTTTCTGGGCCTCGAGCTTCTGGGCCCAGCTGTCGACCGTGCCGCGTAACGTCACGATCCGGTCACGTACGTCGACGTCGATCCGGCGCGAATCGATCGCCGGATTCCAGAACAGTGCTTGCTCGACATCCTGCTTGAGTGTTGCATCGGACTTCATGTCGGTCTCCCGTCCCGGCGTGTGCCGGTCGCGAAGCGTGCGACCGGATGTGTGCCGTACCCGATTCAGCATCGCGCATGGCGGCACTGGCGGCTTGACGAGGATCAATCATCCGCAGGCTTGCGGCAACGGCGAGCAGGTGCGCAACCGCCCAGTTTGTCCGTTGATGCAGATCAACGGCCCGCCGGAGCGCGACTCGATCATGGCGACAGAGGCTGCAAACCAGGCGACAACGCGCACATGGCGCAGCGATATGACCGAACCGCTTTCCGGGAGACCGTCATGAACCGAAAGCAGTACCGCATCGCACTCTCGACGCTGAGCGTGTTCATCGCGCTGGCGTCGCTGGCCGGCATCGTGCATGGGATGCTGTTCGACGAGCGGGTGTTCAGGTATTCGATCGTCACATTGATCCTGAGCATCCTGTCGTTCGTCGTGCTGCTGAATCTCGCGCCGGGCGACCGCCCATAAACAGAACATCGGCTGGACAATCTGCCGTAAGCATGTCAAGCGAGGCTTCACTCGAAACGCATTACGGCCGCAGTGATACAGATCAAGGGGGCGCGCGGCAATCGTCGGATATAAGTGAACCCGAACCGGCGTCGCCATGCAGGCGGTGCCATCCAGCGTTCTCGTATCCGATGAGGCATCCCATGCGCGCCGTCGCGGTTCCTCCGCTGTTTTTGCCTGCCATCGCGCGGTGCATTCGTCTCGTTGCGCTGGCGGCCGGCGCGGGCCTGCTGTCGGGATGCCTGTCGCTCGCGCCCCCCGACGAACTTCCCGCCGCGCCGATCGCCGCCGCGTTCCCCGATCCTTCCGCCCGCAGCGTCTCCATTGCGCAGGCGCCGCCTGCCTGGCACGACTACTTTATCGACGTCCGTCTGCGCGCGTTGATCGGGCAGGCACTCGCCAACAATCGGGATCTGCGTGCAGCCGTTGCACGTGTCGAACAGGCACGCGCCGTCTACGGTATCCGCAGCGCGGATCAATGGCCGACGATCGGCGCCGGCGCGGCCTATGCGCGGTTTCGCACGCCGGGCGGCTTCCTGACGCCAGCGCCGGTCATCGGCCAGGTATACGAGGTCCAGCTGGCTGAAACGCAATGGGAGATCGATTTCTGGGGCCGCGTGCGCAACCTGAAAGCGTCGGCGCTGCAGCGCTATCTCGCGAGCGATGCAGCGCGGCAAGCGGTGACGCTGAGCGTAATTACCGGCGTGGCGGACGCCTATCTGACCCTGTGCGAGCTCGATGAACGGATCGCGTTGACGCGCGCGACGATCGAATCGCGGCGCGAATCGCTGCGGATTTTCCGGCTGCGTCACGCGGCCGGCGCGATCTCGCGGCTGGACCTGACGCAATCGGAGATCCTGCTGCAGCAGGCCGAGTCGCTCGGCGTCCAGTTGCAGCAGGCGCGGGCATCGGCGGCCGACGCGCTGACATTGCTCGTCGGTGCGACGCCGGCGCTGGCCGACGCGCCGCTGACCCTCGACGACGGCGCTGTGACGCCGTCGCTCGCGCCGGGCCTGCCGTCGTCGCTGCTCGAGCGGCGTCCGGACGTGATCGCGGCCGAGCACGAACTGCAGGCCACGCGCGCGAACATCGGCGCAGCGCGTGCAGCGTTTTTCCCGCGTATCGCATTGACGAGCGCGATCGGTTCGGGGAGCACCGCACTGCGCGACCTGCTGTCGTCCGGAACGGGCGTGTGGTCGGTGATTCCGAACGTCACGCTGCCGCTCCTCGACGGCGGCCGCAACCGGTCGAATCTCGCGCTCGCGCACGCGCAGCGCGACGAGGCGCTCGCCCAGTACGAGAAGACCATGCAGCGCGCGTTTCGCGACGTGTCCGATGCACTCGCCGCACGCTACTGGCTCGCCGACCAGGTCGCGATCGAGAGGGCGACGCTCGCGTCCCAGGCCGAGCGCGCACGTCTGGCGAAACTGCGCTACGACAGCGGCGCAACCCGCTTCCTGGAAGTTCTCGATGCGCAACGGGACCTGATGAACGCCGAGCAGCAATGGGTGATGACGCGTCGCGCGCTGTTATCGAGCCGCGTCGCGCTGTACGGCGCGCTCGGCGGCGGGACGCCCGATACCGACAGCGCCGCCGCGGCATCGAACCACCTTTCCATCGATTCGGGTTCCATACCATGAAGACCATCAAGCGCCCTCTTCTGCTCGGTGCCGGTGCGGCTGTGCTCGCGATTGGCCTGATTTACTACGGCTTGACCCGCTGGCGCGACGCGCAGACGGACGCCGGGCTCGTCAGTGGCAATGGCCGCATCGAGGCGACCGAGATTGACGTCGCGACCAAGTTGCCGGGGCGCGTCACCGCCATGCTCGTCGACGAAGGCGATTTCGTGAGTGCAGGTCAGCCGCTCGCCCGCATGGACGTCGTCGTCCTGCAGGCGCAGCTCGACGAGGCGCAGGCCCGGGAACAACAGGCAGTGAACACCGCGGCGAGCATCGACGCGCAGGTGGCCCAGCGTCGCAGCGACAAGGCTGCGGCGGATGCGCTCGTCGTGCAGCGCGAAAGCGAACTCGACGCAGCCACGCGCCGGCTGGCGCGTTCCGAAACGCTGTCGCGGGACGGTGCGTCGTCGCTGCAGGAACTCGACGACGATCGCGCGCGCGCCGGCAGCCTGCGGGCGACCGTGAACGCCGCGCGCGCTCAGGTGGAAGCCGCCCAGGCCGGGATCGACGCCACGCGGGCCCAGCTCGTCGCCGCGCGCTCGGCGGTGACGGCCGCGCAAGCGACCGTCGCGCGCGTACAGGCCGATATCTCGGATAGCGAGCTGACGTCGCCGCGCGACGGGCGGGTCCAGTACCGCATTGCCGAATCGGGCGAAGTCCTGCCGGCAGGCGGCAAGGTGCTCAATGTCGTCGACCTGTCCGACGTCTACATGACGTTTTTCCTGCCCGAAACGGTCGTCGGCCGCGTCCCGCTCGGCGCCGACGTGCGGATCGTGCTCGATGCTGCGCCGGAATACGTGATTCCGGCACGCGTGTCGTACGTGTCGAGCACGGCGCAATTCACGCCGAAGACGGTCGAGACGGCCACCGAACGGCAGAAACTGATGTTCCGGGTCAAGGCGCGCATCGACCGCGATCTGCTACAGCGCCACCTGAAGCTGGTCAAGACCGGCCTGCCGGGTGTCGCGTGGCTGAAGACCGATCCGAACGCCGGCTGGCCGGCGCGCCTCGCGATCAAGGTGCCGCAATGAACGCGACGTTGCCCGTCGATACCGGTGCCGGTGCGGGCGAAGGTCCGCCGGCATCCATTGAATCGGGCGCGGTCGCCCGACTGTCGGGCGTTTCGTTGCGCTACGGCGCGACGTACGCGCTCGACGACGTGACGCTCGATATCCCGGCCGGCCGCATGGTCGGGTTGATCGGACCGGACGGCGTCGGCAAGTCGAGCCTGCTCGCGCTCGTGTCCGGCGCGCGTGCGATGCAGCAGGGCCGTGTACGGGTCCTCCGCGGCGATCTGTCGTCGCGCGTCCATCGAGCACGCGTATGCCGGCGCATCGCCTACATGCCGCAAGGGCTGGGCCGGAACCTGTACGCGACGCTGTCGGTCGAGGAAAACCTGCAGTTCTTCGCCAGACTGTTCGGCCACGATGCGGCCGAGCGACGCCGCCGGATCGACGCGCTCACGCACAGCACCGGGCTGCATGCGTTTCTCGACCGCCCTGCCGGCAAACTGTCCGGCGGCATGAAGCAGAAACTCGGTCTGTGCTGTGCATTGATTCACGACCCCGACCTGCTGATCCTGGACGAACCGACGACCGGCGTGGACCCGCTCTCGCGAGCTCAGTTCTGGGAGCTGATCGAACGTATTCGCTCCGCCCGTCCGGCAATGAGCGTACTCGTCGCCACCGCGTACATGGACGAGGCCCAGCGTTTCGACTGGCTGATCGCGATGGACGCCGGCCGCGTACTGGCGACGGGTAGCCCCGGCGAACTGCTCGCCCGCACCCGTTGCGACACGCTGGAAGCCGCGTTCATCGCGTTGCTGCCGGAAGCGCGACGGCACGGGCACCAGCCGATCCGGCTGACGCCGTTCCAGCCCGATGAGACCGACGGCTACGCGATTGAGGCCGACGCGCTGACGATGCGGTTCGGCGATTTCGTCGCGGTCGACCACGTGAGCCTGAAGATCCGTCGCGGCGAAATCTTCGGGTTTCTCGGCTCCAACGGCTGCGGAAAATCGACGACCATGAAGATGCTCACGGGCCTGCTCGCCGCGTCCGAAGGCACGGCGACGCTGTTCGGCCGTCCGGTCGCCGCGAACGACATCGATACGCGCCGGCGAGTCGGTTACATGTCGCAAGGGTTCTCGCTGTACGGCGAGCTGACCGTCAGGCAGAACCTCGTGCTGCATGCGCGCCTGTTCGGCGTACCGGAACCGGACCTTCCCGCGCGGATCGACGAAATGGTCGGGCGCTTCGGGCTCGCCGAGGTGCTCGATGCGCTGCCCGAGCGCCTGCCGCTCGGCATGCGGCAGCGGCTGTCCCTTGCCGTGGCGATGGTGCACAAGCCCGAACTGCTGATCCTCGACGAACCGACGTCGGGCGTTGACCCGGTTGCGCGTGACGACTTCTGGCGACTGATGATCGAGCTCGCGCGCAACGATCGCGTCACGATTTTCATTTCGACGCATTTCATGAACGAGGCCGCCCGCTGCGACCGCATCTCGCTGATGCACGCGGGCCGCGTGCTGGCAAGCGCCGCGCCGGACGAACTGGTTCGCCTGCGCGGCGCCGCCACGCTCGAGGACGCGTTCATCGGTTACCTGACCGACGCGCAACGCGTGGACGGCGCCCCGACGGATACGTCGTCGGGCACCGGCTGGCTTGCCGCGTCGCCCGAGACCGGCAACGCGGGCCACCGTGCCGCATGGTTCAGCCCGGCGCGCGCCGGCAGCTACCTGTGGCGCGAAGTGCTGGAACTGCGACGCGACCCGTTGCGCGCCACGCTGGCGCTGTTCGGTTCGCTCGTCCTGATGTGCGTGATCAGCATCGGCATCAGTCTCGACGTGGACAACCTGACCTTCGCCGTGCTGGATCGCGATCAGTCGATGCTGAGCCAGGACTACGCGCAGAATCTTGCGGGTTCCCGCTACTTCGTACCGCGCGCGCGGCTCGCAGACGATCGCGACATCGATCGCCGCATGCGCAACGGCCAGCTGTCGCTCGCGATTGAAATTCCGCCCGGTTTCGCCCGCGACGTCGCACACGGCCGGCACGTGGAAATCGGCGCGTGGGTCGACGGCGCGATGCCGATGCGCGCGGAAACGATCCGCGGCTATGTGGCCGGCATGCACGAAAACTGGCTGCGCGATCAGGCGAAGCGCCGGCTCGGCGTGTCGCTCGTCCCGGCCGTCGATGTCGCGATCCGCTATCGGTACAACCCGGACGTCAAAAGTTTGCCCGCGATGATTCCCGCGATCATGCCGATGCTGCTGCTGATGCTGCCCGCGATGCTGACGGCGCTGGCCGTCGTACGGGAACGGGAGCTCGGATCGATCGTCAACCTGTACGTGACGCCCGTGACCCGCGCCGAATTCCTGCTCGGCAAGCAGGCGCCGTACGTGATGCTGGCCATGCTGAATTTCCTGCTGATGGTCGTGCTGGCCGACGTCGTGTTCGGCGTGCGGATCAAGGGAAGTGTCCCAACCTTGGCGGCTGCGGTGCTGGTCTTCAATGTCGTCGCCACCGGCATCGGGCTCTTTGCGTCGACGTTCACGCGCAGCCAGATCGCCGCGATCTTCATGACGATCGTCGGCACACTGATCCCCGTCGTGCAGTTCTCCGGCCTGCTGACGCCGCTGTCGTCGCTCGAAGGCAGCGGCAGGTGGATCGGCACGGTCTATCCGGCCACCTACATGCTCGCGATCAGCCGAGGCGTCTACAACAAGGCGCTCGGGCTGGCCGACCTGTCGTCCCAGTTCTGGCCGCTACTCGCGGCCGTGCCGGTCATCATGGTGACGACCGGCGTCCTGCTGCGCAAGCAGGAGCGCTGATCGTGTCGCGCCTGCTCGCCATTTACCGGCTCGGGATCAAGGAACTGTGGAGCCTCGCCCGCGACCCGATCCTGCTCGCGCTCATCGTCTATACGTTCAGCGCGTCGATCTACGTCGCCGCGACCGCACGCCCCGAAACGCTGCACAAGGTGCCGATCGCGCTCGTTGACGAAGACGCGTCGCCGCTGTCGGCACGGATCGCGGCGGCGTTCTTTCCGCCCCAGTTCGCACCGCCCCCGATCATCGACACCGGCGCGGCCGATCGCGGCCTCGACAACGGCGACTACACGTTCTCGCTCGACATTCCGCCGAACTTCCAGCGCGACGTGCTTGCCGGCCGTCATGCGACGATCCAGCTCAACGTCGATGCGACACGGATGACGCAAGCCTTCACTGGCAGCACCTATATCCAGCAGATCGTGTCGGGCGAGATCGACGCATTCGTGCGGCGCTATCGCGGCACGCCGTTGCCGGGCGTCGATCTCGCGATGCGGATGCGCTTCAACCCGAATCTCGACGAAGTCTGGTTCGGCGCGCTGATGGAACTGATCAACAACGTGACGATGCTGTCGATGATCCTCACCGGCGCCGCGCTGATTCGCGAGCGCGAACACGGCACGATCGAGCATCTGCTCGTGATGCCGGTGACCGCCGCGGAAATCATGCTCGCAAAGGTCTGGTCGATGGGGCTCGTCGTCACGGTGGCGGCCGTCGCGTCGCTGACGTGCGTCGTGGGCGGCGCCCTGCACGTGCCGATTCCCGGCTCCATCCCGCTGTTCGTGGCCGGGATGGCGTTGCATCTGTTCGCCACGACGTCGTTGGGGATCTTTCTCGCGACGCTCGTGCGCAGCATGCCGCAGTTCGGTATGTTGCTCGTGCTCGTGCTGCTGCCGCTGCAACTGCTGTCCGGCGGATTGACGCCGCGCGAAAGCATGCCGGCGGCCGTGCGGGACATCATGCTGGCCGCGCCCACCACCCATTTCGTCGAGCTCGCGCAACGCATCCTGTACCGGGGCGCCGGCCTCGATGCGGTGTGGCCGCAATTCGCGGCGCTTTCCGCGATCGGGAGCGTGCTGTTCCTGCTGTCGCTGATGCGGTTCCGCAAGACGATCGGTCAGATGACGTGATCGCCCAGTCGCGGGTGCGAAGCCGGGATTCACCTGTTGATACAGATCAACCGCGCCGGAGGCCGGCACGCGATCATGGCGTCGTGTCTTGCGAAATCGCAAGCCGTCGCGATTGCGGCAACGCGGACGAACACCGGCCGCCCCACGGGAGAACGTCATGATTCACCATTCTTGCCGGACCGCGCTTGCTACGCTGGGCGTGTTCATTGCACTCGCGTCGCTACTGGGCGTCGTGCACGCGATGCTGGTCGACGCGCACGTGCTGCCGTACGCGATCGTCACGCTGGTATCGGGCATCGTCGCGTTCGTCTCGCAGCTCGAGCCCGCGCCGAGAGAGCGATAGCGAAACAGCTGGAAGCGCCGCATTCGACCTCATCGTTCGATGCGGGAATCCCTGATTTCCGTCAATCGCCGCGGGCCGGTTCGCGATGTAATCGACGCACTGAACCCCTCGACTTTCAGGGAGGCGAGCGATGAAACTGACTTTTCTCGGTGCGACCGAAACCGTGACCGGCTCGAAGTATCTGGTCGAGCACGGCGGCCGGCGCGTGCTGATCGATTGCGGCCTATTCCAGGGCACGAAAAATCTGCGATTGCGCAACTGGAACCCGTTGCCGCTCGCACCCGACACGCTCGATGCAGTCGTGCTTACGCATGCGCATATCGACCATACCGGCTATCTGCCGGTGCTGGTGCGCGAAGGCTATCGCGGGCCGGTGTACTGCACGGCGGCCACGGCCGAACTCTGCGACATCATGCTGCGCGACAGCGCGCGGCTGCAGGAGGAGGAAGCCGAGTTCGCGAACCGGCACGGCTACTCGAAGCATCATCCCGCCCAGCCGCTCTATACGCTCGACGATGCGCAGCGCGCGCTGCGCCTGCTGAAGCCCGTCGCCCTCGACGAATGCACTACGCTCGGCGGTGGCCTGGCGTTCCGCCTGCTGCCGGCCGGGCACATCCTCGGCGCGGCGAGCGTGGTAATGCACGGGAATCACAAGGTACTCGCGTTTTCGGGCGACCTCGGCCGATACCATGACCCGATCATGCAACCGCCGCGGCCGCCCGCACATGCGGATTACCTGGTCGTCGAGTCGACATACGGCGACCGGCTGCACCCGGCGTCCGACCCCGAGAACGAGCTGGCTATGCTGTTCGACACAACCTTCGCGCGGGGCGGGGTCGTCGTGATGCCCTGCTTCACCGTCGGCCGTGCGCAGGAAATCCTGCATTACATCGCACGGCTGAAGGCATCCGGCCGCATGGCGCGCGTCCCGGTATTTCTCGACAGCCCGATGGCGACGGACGTGACCGAAATCTATCGCCACCACATCCTCGAGCACCGGCTGACGCTGTCCGAAGCGAACGCCCTCGGCCATGCCGCGACGATGATCCAGTCGGTCGACCAGTCGAAGGCGATTGCAGAACACCACGGCCCGATGGTCATCATCGCGGGAAGCGGCATGGCAACCGGCGGGCGTGTACTCCATCACCTGAGCCGCTATGCACCCGATGTGCGCAACACGATCGCGCTGGTCGGCTACCAGGCAGCCGGTACGCGCGGCGCGGCATTGGCCGCACACGAACCGACCGTGAAGATTCACGGCGAATACGTCCGCGTGCGCGCCCAGGTCGAGTCGATCACCACGCTTTCCGCGCATGCCGACTACGAGGAGATTCTCCAGTGGCTCGGCACGATGCAGTCTGCGCCCGTTTGTACCTTCATCACGCATGGCGAACCGGCATCGGCCGACGCATTGCGGCGGCGCATTTCGGAGCGCTTGCACTGGCCGTGCGAAGTACCGACTTACGCGCAGACCGTCGATCTCGATGCAGTCGAATCGGGCGATGCGCGCGAGCCGGCCGCCCTCTCATCCTGACTACGGCGCCGGCGAGACGCCGGCCACGCACGGCGGGATCCGGACGTTGCGTACCGGTCCCCGTCGCGCGCCACCCGGCGATCAGCCGGCTTCAATGATGACCTTCAGCGCATGGGTTTGCGCCGCGCGGCCGAACGTGTCGTACGCACGCTCGACGTCGTCGAGCGAGAACCGGTGGGTGATTAGGCGTTTCGGATCGAGACGCCCAGCGCGCACGGTCTTCAGCAGCATCGGCGTGCTGACCGTGTCGACGAGCCGCGTCGTGATCGCGATGTTGCGATCCCACAGCTTTTCGAGGTGCAGGTCGGCCTTCACGCCATGCACACCCACGTTCGCGACGACGCCGCCCGGCGCCACGAGCGCCGTGCACATCTCGAACGTCGCCGGAATGCCGACTGCCTCGATCGCGCAATCGACACCGATGCCGTCGGTCAGCTTCATGACTTCCGCTACCGGGTCGCCGGCACGGCTGTCAAAGCAATCGGTCGCGCCGAAGTGCCGCGCGATCTCGCGCCGGTTGCTGTCCGGATCAATCATGATGATCTGCGCGGGCGAATAGAACTGCGCAGTCAGCAACGCTGCCAGCCCGATCGGGCCTGCGCCGACGATCGCGACCGTGCAGCCCGGCTGCACCTTGCCGTTCAGTACGCCGCATTCGAATCCTGTCGGCAGGATATCGGACAGCATCACGAGCGCGTCCTGGTCCGCGCCTGCCGGAATCCGGTACAGGCTCGTCTGCGCATGCGGGATGCGCACATACTCGGCCTGTGTGCCGTCGATCCGGTTACCGAGAATCCAGCCGCCGGTCGTGCAGTGAGAATAAAGGCCGCGGCGACAGTATTCGCAGCGGCCGCACGACGAGATGCACGAAATGAGTACGTGATCGCCCGGCTTCAGCGATTCGACCGCGGCGCCAATCTGATCGACGACGCCGACGCCCTCATGGCCGAGAATTCGGCCGGGTTCGCACGTCGATACGTCGCCCTTGAGGATATGCAGATCGGTGCCGCAAATCGTCGTGCGCGTCACGCGGATGATCGCGTCGGTGGGCGACTGCAGTTCCGGCTTGGGCCGTTCCTCGAGCGCCTTGCGCCCCGACCCGTGGTAGACGAGTGCTTTCATCGCTGCTCCTCCATCGAAAAAGTCGCGGGTTCGTTGATCGAAGCGGGTGCGTGCCGTTGCTGCGCCAGCAACGCGGCCAGCGCACAAGACGCGACCCGGACGGCGACGCTGTCGGCGCGGCTCGTTAGCACGATCGGCACGCGTGCGCCGACGACGATGCCCGCGCTGGCGGCGCCGCCCAGGTATTCGAGCTGCTTTGCAAGCATGTTGCCCGCTTCGATATCGGGGACGACCAGGATGTCGGCGTGGCCGGCCACACGCGAATCGATCCCTTTGTCGCGGGCCGCCCGTTGGGATATCGCGTTGTCGAATGCGAGCGGACCGTCGACGATCGCCCCCTCGAGCTGGCCACGCTCGGCCATCTTGGCGAGCGCCGCCGCGTCGAGCGTCGAACGCATTGCCGGATTGACGGTTTCGACCGCGCACAGCACCGCCACACGCGGACAGGCCACGCCAAGCGCATGGGCGACGTCGATCGCGTTCTGCGTGATGGCCGCTTTCTGCGCGAGATCCGGTGCGATGTTCACCGCCGCATCGGTCAGGATGAATGGTCGCGGATACGCCGGCGTCTCGATCAGGAAACAATGGGACATGCGCTTGTCGGTGCGCAGGCCCGAATCCGCGGCGACGACCGCACCCATCAGCTCGTCCGTGTGCAGGCTGCCTTTCATCAGTGCGCCGGCGCGGCCGGCCGCCGCGAGTTCGACCGCACGAGCGGCGGCCGCATGGCTGTGCGGCACGTCTTCGATCGTCCACGTTGAAAGATCGACGCCCGCGTCGTTCGCCGCTCGCAGCACCTTGGTGCGGGGCGCGACGATCAGCGGCTCGATCGATGCGCCCAAGGGAGACGCCCTCAACGCGGCAAGCGCAACGACGCTGGCGGCATCACACGGATGCACGACGGCGACGACGAGCGGCCGCGCATGACGCGTGCGTGCAATCAGGGACGGTAGTTCGCCGTTCGCTTGCGGCAGCAGCCCGGGCAGGCACGCGTCGTCGGGGACACCCGGATGAAGGTTGTCGTTCATGTTTCGAGTACGTAAGTGCCGGGCGCCGCCGCGAACCCTGCGGCCGGCGTGCGGGCCGGTACGTCGCCCGACGAGCGCGTGTGCAACCAGTCTCGCCAGCAGAACCACCACGAGCCGTCCACCGCCGGCGTATCGCGCACGAAGTCGTGCCGGCTGCGGTAGGCCGCGCCGGGTTCGCGGGTCACGCATCGGTAGTGCCGGCCCGGATGGCCCGGCTCAGACACGATGCCTGCGTTGTGCCCGCCCGACGTCAGCACGAAGGTCAGCGCATGGTGCGTGAGCAGATGGAGCTTGTAGACGGACCGCCAGGGCGACACGTGATCGCGCTCGGTGCCAACCACGAACGTCGGCACGTCGATGTCCGACAGCGCGACAGGCCGCCCGTCGACGCAGTAGCGGCCGGTCGCAAGATCGTTGTCGAGAAAGAGCTGCGTCAGGTATTCGGTGTGCATGCGATACGGCATGCGCGTGGTATCCGCATTCCACGACATCAGGTCGTTGGGCTTCGTGCGCGTGCCGAGCAGGTATTCGCTCATCATCCGCGACCAGATCAGGTCGCGCGCGTTCAGCAGTTCGAACGCGGCGGACATCTGCGCACCGTCCAGGTAGCCCTGCCGCCACATCAGCGCGTCGAGCGCGGACAGCTCGCTTGCATCGATGAACAGACCGAGCTCGCCGGGTTCGCTGAAATCGGTCTGGGCCGCCAGCAACGTGACCGAGCGCAACGCTTCGTGTTGCCGCCCGTCGCGCGCCAGCGCTGCCGCGGCGATCGCGAGCAGCGTGCCGCCCAGACAATAGCCGGCCGCATGCACCGCTTCGCCGCAGATCGTCCGCGCGGCGTCGAGCGCCGCCATGCACCCGTCGCGCAGATAATCGTCGAGCCCGAGGTCGCGAGCCTCCGCGCCCGGGTTGCGCCATGACACGGCGAACACCGTATAGCCTGCATCGACCAGGAAGCGAATCAGCGAATCGTGCGGCTGCAGATCGAGGATGTAGTACTTCATGATCCACGACGGTACGACCACGATCGGCTCGCGGGCCACGTCGGCCGTCGTCGGGGCGTACTGCAGCAGCTCGCACAGCGCGTTGCGCCAGACGACGCGCCCCGGCGTAATCGCCACGTCGCGTCCCGGCAGATAGGCGCGCGTATCGTCGCCCCGCGTGCCGCTCGCGCGCTCGATCAACGCGTTCGCGTCGTCCAGCCAGTGTCGCCAGCCTGCCGCGAGGTTCGCGCCACCGCTATGCATTGTCGCGTCGAGCACGACTGGGTTGGTCGCGAGGAAATTTCCAGGCGAGCATGCGTCGAGCCACTGTCGCGCGACAAATCCGACCAGTTCCTCGTGATGACGGTCGACACCCGGCACGCCGCGTGTCGCGTCGCGCCACCAGCGCTGGATCGACAGGAAGCCGTCGCGATACGCGCAAAACGGCCAGCCGCCCCACGCCGGCGCGGCAAAGCGCGGATCGGCGTGACCGGCGTGCACGGCAAGGCCGCTCGTATCCGCGTCGCCGGCCTCGCCGTCGCGCCCGTTTGTCGCTGACGCCACGGCGCCCAGCCACGCCTGCGTCGCGAGCACGAAGCATTTTCCCGGGGCCACAGCCAGATGCGCGCCCCAGTCAAGAATGGCCAGCGCCAGCGACACGGGTGACAACCCGAAGGTCATCGCGGCCACGTTCGCATGCGCGGCGCGATTCCACTCGTCGGCGGGCGCCGCTCGAACGGGTGCGCAACCGGCGGCGCTCGTCGCGATTTCGATTGCATCGGGCGGGCGCGTCGGCTCCGGCCGGAACGGCGCGCGGATGACGGCTGCCTTCATTTCATGTGCATCCCGCCGTTGACGTCGAATTCCGCTCCCGTCGCGAACGACGCCGCATCGGAACACAGAAACGCGACGAGCGCGGCGATTTCGTCGGGATTGCCCAGGCGGCCGACCGGAATCTGCGGGAGGATCTTGGTGTCGAGCACCTCCTTAGGCACCGTCTCGAGCATCGCGGTCGCCAGGTAGCCGGGCGCAACCGTGTTGACTGTCACGCCGTGGCGCGCGAGCTCGAGCGCCAGCGCCTTCGTGAAGCCGTGGATGCCAGCCTTCGCGGCCGCGTAGTTGGTCTGCCCGTAGGCGCCGCGCGAACCGTTCACGGAGCCGATGTTCACGATCCGCCCGAAACCGCCTTCGATCATGCCCGGCACGAACGGCTTCGTCATGTTGAATATGCCGTCGAGATTGGTGCGCAACACCGCGTCCCACATGCTCTTGGTCATCTTCACGAAGGTGGCGTCGTGCGTAATTCCGGCGTTGTTGACGAGCACGTCGACGCGCCCAAATTCGGCCAGCACTCGCGCCGCGCAATGCTGGCACGAATCGTAGTCGGCCACGTCGACCTCGAACGCATGGAACGCCCGGCCCGCCTCCCGTTCTTTCGTGAGCCACGTCGCCACATGGTCGTTGCGCTCCCTGTGCGACACCGCCACCGTCATGCCGGCATCGTGTAGACGACGGCCGATCGAGGCGCCCAGTCCGCCCATTCCGCCGGTGACAAACGCGACACGGTCAGCGCACATGATCGCTCTCCCGCGCGCCAGCGATACCGTTCAGTCGACCGGCGGCGACCCCGTTCTTCGCGCCGGCCACGTCCTCGATCCCGCGCTCCAAGGCCGCCATCCAGTCGGCCCACGGCATGCTGGCTTCGTTGACCACCGCCAGTCGCCCGAGGTCGGGCAGCCAGTCGGTCTGATAACGCGACAGCGCGCCTGCGCCGTATTCGCGCAACCAGGTACGCCACGCCCCGGCGCTCTCGAATTGCGCACGCATGCACAGTTCGGTGGCGTCCTGCCAGATCGCGACGCTCGCGATCGTGTAGTCGGTCATTACCTGCCGGCTGGCCTCGGCGAAAGCCGTCCACTCCCTTGTTTCCGCCAGCGCTTGCTGCAGGCGACGCACCGCGATGCGATCCCGCTCGATGCGCCGGCCCGCCAGCGCATGCCACTCGTGTTGCCAGTCGCGGTTCTGCGCAACCATGCGCAATGCGAGATCGCAGCCCGCGCGGCAAACGTCATTCGGTATCGTCAATGCATCGGTACTCATCGGCTTTCCCCTTTCGATCGGGTCAATGGATTGGCATCCGCCTCGTCCCTTCTGTCCGGCCTGGGCGTCGCGACCGTTTCACTGTGCGGGTATCGCGCATCGCTGCCGTTGATCTGAGTCAAGTGCGTGGAAACCCTGCTTCGTAGACTGGATTGCACTGGCGGATCACCCGTCGATGGAGCGATTCCGATGAGCTACAAGAGCATGGTCGTGCACCTTGATACGAGCGCTCGTGCGCATTCGCGCCTCGAATTCGCGTTGCGTCTCGCCCGGCGCTTCGGTGCACATCTCACGGGGCTGTTCGCGGTCTACACACCCGAGCCGCATTCGTTCTACGTGATGGCCGGTTCCGCCGACTATTTCCGCGCGCACCGCGAACAGCGCGACGAACGGATGGCTGCGCTGGAGCGCCTGTTTCATGCGGAGACTGCCCGTGCGAAAGTGCCCGCAACCTGGGTTCGCGCCGACGAGCGCGCGAATGTGGCCGTGCCGCGCGCCGCGCGTCTCGCCGATCTGGTGATTGCGGGCCAAAGCGACCCGAACGACCCCGAAACCTATATCGACGATCAGTTTCCAGAGAACCTCGTGTTGTCCGCCGGCCGCCCGGTGCTGTTCTGGCCGTACACCGGAGAATTCCCGTCGGTCGGCGAACGGGTGTTCGTCGCGTGGGACGGCAGCCGCGAAGCCGCCCGCGCCGCGCACGACGCACTTCCGTTCCTCGAGCATGCGAAGCGTACGACAGTCGTTGCCGTGGTCGACGGCGATTCGGAATCCGCGACCACTCGGATTCCGGCCGCCGATGCCGCGCTGATACTGGCGCGCCACGCGCGCGACGTGAACGTGCTCGACATCGCGACCGGCAGCGGCGCGTCGGTCGGCGACACGCTCCTGTCGCGCGCTTATGAAACGGGTTCCGACCTGATCGTGATGGGCGCCTACGGCCATCCGCGCTGGCGCGAGCTGATGATCGGCGGCGCCACGCGCACGGTGCTGGCGTCGATGACGCTGCCGGTACTGATGTCGCACTGAGCAGGCCGATGCGTACGCTTGCGCTGCTCGTCGTCAACGCCGGTTCGTCGAGCGTGAAGTTCTCGATCTTCGCGTACCCGCCGCACGGCGACCCCGTGCAGCGGCCGCTGCACGACGGCGAGGCGGTCGCCGCCGGCAACGGCGTCTCGATCCGCTTCGACGCCGATCCGGACGGTTCGCTGCCGCTCGGCGCCGGCGATCCCTACCGCGCCGTGCTCGCGCAGATCGCGATGTGGATCCGGGTACGGTTGCCGCACATCACGCTGGGCGCGATCGCGCATCGCGTCGTGCACGGCGGCGCGCGGTATACCGAGCCGGTGATCGTCGACGGCGACGTGCTGGATGAACTACGCACGCTGACACCCCTCGCGCCGTTGCACCAGCCGCACAGTCTCGATGCGATCGACGCGCTGCGCAACGCGTTTCCCGACGTGCCGCAGATCGCCGTGTTCGATACCGCGTTTCATCGCACGCTGCCGCGTACCGAACAATTGCTGCCGTTGCCGCACGCATGGTTCGACCGAGGCGTGCGTCGCTACGGATTCCATGGCCTGTCGTACGAATATCTTTCCGTCGCACTCGACGATTCGTTCGGCGCCCGCGCGCATGGTCGCGTGATCGCCGCCCATCTCGGCAGCGGGGCGAGCCTGTGCGCGCTACGCGAGTGCCGTAGCGTTGCGACGACGATGGGCTTCTCCGCGCTCGACGGGCTGATGATGAGCACCCGCTGCGGGACGCTCGACCCCGGCGTCGTGCTGCACCTGCTCGAGGCCGACAACCTGTCGGGTGACGCGCTGGGGCACCTGTTCTATCACGAGTCGGGACTCAAGGGGGTGTCGGGCGCGTCAGGCGACCCGCGTGTGCTGCTCGAGTGCGAGGCGGCCGGCGACCCGCTCGCGCGGGATGCGCTGGCGCTGTACGTCCACCGCATCGTGCGCGAGACCGGCGCGCTCACCGCCCTGCTCGGCGGCCTCGACATGCTCGTCTTCACGGCCGGCATCGGCGAGCACTCGGCGCCGTTGCGCGAGCGGATCTGCGCATCGCTCGGCTGGCTCGGCATCGAGCTCGACACGCGCGCGAATGTGGACAATGCACACGTCGTGTCGTCCGCGTCGAGCGCGGTCACGGTGGTCGTCGAGCCCACCAACGAAGCATGGATCGCGGCGCGCGCCGCGGTGCGCGTGCTGCGCGGCAACCGGGACGCTTGATCCAGATCAGCGCCGTCGGCGCACACGCGCCGATGATGTGTTCATCCACATCCGTTCAAGGGACATGCCATGTACTCGAACATTCTGGTTGCGCTCGACGGCAGCTACACGTCGTCCCGCGCACTCGACGCCGCGCTGGATCTCGCGGCGGAAACGGGTGCGCGGCTGACACCCGTCTACGTCGTCGATTTTCTGGTGCCGGCCTACGACATGTACGGATACGACCCGTCGATCCTGGTCGATTCGTTCCGTGAAGAAGGATTACGCGTGACCGAGGACGCAGCGCGACGCATGAAAGCGCGTGATGTGGTCGGTGCGCCGCGGATTTCCAACGTCGCGCCGGCAGGCGAGGATATCCCGCACCGGATCGTCGGTCTCGCGGGCGAGATCGACGCCGATCTGATCGTGATGGGCACGCATGGCCGGCGCGGCTTTCCGCGCCTGTTCCTCGGCAGCGTGGCCGAACGCGTGCTGCGCCAAGCCAGGTGCCCGGTCTTGATGATTCCGGCCAGCGCCGCAGCGAAAGCGTCCGCCGAGGCCACGGCTGCATCCACCGAAAAGGAACCGTCATGAGCTACAAGACCCTGCTCGTCCATCTCGACGACAGCGCGCGCTGCGCCACACGCGTCGACCTCGCACTCGAACTCGCGGGACGCTGGAATGCCCATCTGGTCGGACTCTACGTCGTGTGCCAGGATCTCTTCGAGCCGCTGCGGCGGCCCGACGAACCGCTGAAGCTGGCCGTCTACGAACGCCTGTGCGACCAGCGCCGCAAGGAAGCCGAAGAACGGTTCCTGACGGCCGCCGAGCGTGCCGGACGCAGCGTCGAATGGCAGGCGCCGACTGGCAATGCGACCGAGGCCGCGATCCTGCATGCGCGCCACGCCGACCTGCTGGTGCTCGGCCAGGAGGATCCCGACGACCGCACGACCTACGTGGCGCGCCATTTCGTCGAGGACGTCGTGATGGGCGGCGGACGCCCGGCTATCGTCGTGCCCTATGCGGGCGACGTGCGAACGATCGGCGAGAACGTGCTGATCGGCTGGGACGGCGGACGCGAGGCCGCGCGCGTGATGGCCGATGCGCTGCCGCTGCTCGCCCGCGCGCGCTTCGTCAACGTCGAGACAGTCTCACGCGGGCATCCTGATCCGGACAAGACACCGCCGGGCGTCGATGTCGCCGCGTATCTCGAACGGCACGGCATTCGCGCGTCGTTCTCAACCACGCCGCGCACGCGGTCGGTCGGCGTGGGGGCGACGCTGCTGAACCGCGTAACCGACCTGCATGCGGATCTGCTGGTGATGGGCTTGTACAGTCATGCCCGCATGCACGAACGCGTGCTCGGCGGCGCGACCCGCACGATCCTCGAGACGATGACGGTGCCGGTCCTGCTGTCTCACTGAACGCGTGAAAACGGGCAGCCGCGTGCGGCTGCCCGCCTCCGGTAACGGCCACCGTCACTGCGATCGCAGTCGTCACAGCATTCCGGCGCAAGCGCCCGGCCCCTCCCGTACGACCAGCACCGGTCGGCCCGCGACGCGCACCAGCGATTCGGCGACGCTACCGAGCAACGCACGGCGCACGCCGCGGCGACCATGCGTGCCCATCACGATGAGGTCCGCGTCGCATTCGGCGGCGGCGCGCGCCAGCACGTCCGAGACATCCTGTCCGCATGCGTCGATCGTTTGCGCGATACCGCGTACGCCGGACAGCTGAAACGCCGTTTCCGCGTCGGAGACCGCGATCGCGGCCTTGTCCGCGTCCAGTCCGGCCGGATCGCGCTGATCGATATAGCCGCCGTCGACGTCCGCCAACCGCGGCGCGTCCGATACCACGCACGTGGCGATGACCAGACTGCCCGAATCGCGGGCGAGCGAAATCGCCTCGTCGAGCGCAAGCCGCGCGCTGCGGCTGCCGTCGAGTGCAGTAAAGATTCTTCGATACATGGCGCGTGCCTCCTGTCGTCCCGGTTCGATCGGTTCGTGAAACCAGTCTGATCCCTTCGCACGCCTTTCCGTTGACGCGGGTCAAGTGCGCGCGGCGACGTCCGTACGCATCAGTCCCGATTGGCGAACCTCGGTAAAACGCGCACAATTCAGGGCGATATCGCAATTCCAGCCCGCCCCGCCGCTTTTCGTGTCCCGCGTCCGGCCCGCCGCCAGCCGGCCGTCGACGAAATCCGTCAGGATGAACGGCCATGACAGTGAATGCGCCCCCCTTCCGGACCGGACCGGCTCCGCGCCGCATCCGGCCGCCCGCCCGATATGCCGGGCTGGCCGCGCTGCTGACGCTGGCGCTCGGCCTGACGGCAACATTTGCGGCATCCCGGGTACTGGAGAACAATGTCCGGCACGCTACCCAGGTGAGATTCGAGCAAGCCGCCACCCGCGCGACGGCCGGCCTGCGGCGCAGCCTCCTCGACGCCGCAGTTATATTGCGCGGCACCCGCGCGTTTGCATCGGCACTGTCGGCGGAGCCATCCGGCGCCGCATGGCTCCGCTATCTCGCCAGTCTCGATCTGGACGCGTTGCAATCGCCGGTCCGCAGTCTCGGAAGAATCGAGCCGAGCGCCGCCGAGGACAATCAGGCAACGCGACAGGCGCTGCAGCGGGCGGCAGAAACCGGCAAGGTCGCTTTGGCCGCGAACGCGATACAGGACAGTATCGATACGGCGTTCGCCCGGACGGAACTAACGTTGTATCTGCCGATTGGTGCAAAAGCGGAAGACGGCACATCGTTCGAGGCGCGGCACGCGACGGCGACCGGATACGTTTATGCCGCACTGAATCCAGACCGTCTGGTCGATCCGTCCCTGCTCGATCGACTGCATCTGGAAATCGTCGCCGACGCCCCAGCGGCGCCGGTCTACACCGCCGGTTTCAGCGGCGACGATGCCACCGATTCCCGCAAAGCGCTCGAGCGAACTGATTCGCTCGTGTTCGGTGGCACGCCGCTGTCGCTGCACTATCGCGCGGCGTCCGCCGACACGGCCCGCACCGCAATGGCCGTGCTGCTGACCGGCACCGTGCTCTCGCTAACGTTGGCCGCGCTCGTGCGGCAGATCCTCTCGCAACGCACACGTGTCGCCGAGACCGCCGGCAACAGTCAACCGACGGAGGCCCGGATGATGGGCATCATCCGGTCGTCGATGGAGGCTATCGTCACGGTCGACGAGAACCAGACGATCGTGATCTTCAACCCTGCCGCCGAACACGTGTTCGGCGTTTCCGCGATGGAGGCGGTCGGCGCGCCGCTGTCCCGCTTCATCCCCGAACGCTTTCGTGCCGCGCATGCGCGGCACGTCGAGCAATTCGGCGTGACCGGTGTGTCTGAGCGCCAGATGGGGCGACAACGCGTGCTGTTCGGCTTGCGCGGTGACGGCACCGAGTTTCCGATCGAGGCGTCGATCTCGCAGATTCGCGACGGCGCCGGCAAGCTGTACACGGTGATGCTGCGCGACGTCACCGAGCGGGTGCGAGCGGAAAACGCCCTCAAGCAGTCGCGCGAGGAGTTGCGCGACCTGTCCGCCAACCTGCAGAACGTGCGCGAGGAAGAAAAAACACGGATTGCGCGCGAATTGCACGACGACCTCGGCCAGCAACTCACGGCGCTTAAGATGGACCTGTCCGCCGTCGAACTGGGACTTGCGGGCGTCGTCGCGCCCCACACCGGCGTGCGCGAGCAGTTGGGTGCCATGCATCGCCTGATCGATTCGACCGTTGCGTCGCTGCGACGCATCGCGGCCGATCTGCGGCCGGTGATGCTCGACGACCTGGGTCTCATCCCGGCGATCGAGTGGCTTGCAAACGATTTCACGCGCCGCTACCGGATCACGGTCGACCGTGACATCGGGCCGGTCGACACCAAGTTTACCGGCGCCGGCGCGACCGCGTTGTTCCGCATCGTGCAGGAGGCGCTGACCAACGTCGCGCGACATTCGGATGCGACGAATGTGACGCTGACCTTGAAAACGGCAGACGGCTATTGCATGCTGCGCGTCGCGGACAACGGCCACGGCGCGCCGAAACACCCCCGCGACAGTCAGGATCGCCCGTCGTTCGGGCTGATCGGCATCCGCGAGCGCGCGCACATGCTCGACGGCACGGTGACGATCGACAACCGGCCGGGCTCGGGATTCACGATCACCGTGGCGCTGCCGCTTCACGCCATCCAGCAAGGAGACGTGCTGTCATGATCAGGGTACTCATCGCCGACGACCACGCGCTTGTGAGGGACGGTCTGAGGCACATCCTCCAGAACGCGAGCGGTTTCGACGTCGTCGGCGAAGCGCAGGACAGTGCTTCGACGATTGCGCTCATGCGCGACACGGACGCTAACGTGCTCGTGCTCGACCTGTCGATGCCCGGCCGCAACGGCGTCGAACTCATCAAGCAGATCAAGGACGAGAAACCGGGATTGCATATCCTTGTGCTAACGATGCACGCCGAGCAGCAATACGCGGTGCGCGCGTTCCGCGCGGGAGCCTCAGGCTACATGACCAAGGAAAGCGCCAGCGCCGAACTGGTCGCCGCGTTGACTAAGATCGCGGCCGGCGGCGTCTACGTGAGCCTGACCATGGCCGAGCAATTCGCGCAGAGCCTGAACGAACCGACCGATCTCTTGCCGCACCAGCGCCTGTCCGACCGCGAGTTCGATGTGTTCCGGCGCGTAACCACCGGCGAGTCGATTTCCGAAATCGCGCAGGCGCTGTGCGTCAGCGTCAAGACCGTCAGCACGTACAAGACGCGCATCCTCGAAAAGATGCAGATGCCGAACGACACGGCCCTCGTGCGCTACGCGATGCGTCACAAGCTGTTCGAGGACCCAGACGAGCTCTGACGGCGGTCGCGACAAGACGCCGCACCAGTGTAGGAAACCTCCTACAAGCCTTCCCTCTCACCTACCACAACTTCAATTCCGGCTGATTTTCCTGACGGCGCGCAACATCCATACTGCAGATCAAGAAAAACAATTCAGCGTGCCTCCCGGCGCACCGGCAGCGTCATCGCCGAGACCGGCCTGACGGTCTCCTGGCGCGTCCGCAAGGCAATCCCGACACGAAGGCGGCCGAGACAGGCCGCCGGTACAACGGCCAGCGCGATCCCGCCCGACGGCGAACCGCCGCTGCCCCGAACTGGAGCCGATCATGCAGAGCAGTGCCGAAGTCTCGACGACCATGCCGTTACGTCCGTTCATCCCGCTGCATCCCGTCGAACCGGCGGACCAGCCCAAGCGCGCCGCGTCCCGCTGTTCGACGTGTGCGTTGCGTACCGTCTGCATGCCGCCCGATCTTTCGCCCGACGATTTCGTCCGCGTCGACGCGATGATCTGCACGACGCGCCACGTGCGGCGCGGCGAAACGCTGTTTCGTTCGGGCGATGCGTTCAACAGCATCTACGCGGTGAGAACCGGCTCGTTCAAGACGATCGTGATGCATCGCGACGGCGACGAGCAGATCACCGGCTTCCAGATCGTCGGAGAGTCGCTCGGGCTCGATGGCGTGCACACCGGGCACCACAACGGCGACGCGATCGCGCTCGAAGACAGCACGGTCTGCATCATTCCCTTCGGCCAGCTCGAACAGATGTGCCGCGAAGTGCGGCCGATGCAGCATCACGTATATCAGATGATGAGCGGCGAGATTGTGCGCGAATCTTCGCAGATGCTGCTGCTCGGCACAATGAGCGCCGAACAGCGCGTGGCCGCGTTCCTGCTGAATCTTTCCGCCCGCTTCAAGGCGCGCGGCTACTCGGCCGCGGAATTCGTGCTGCGGATGACGCGCGACGAGATCGGCGAATATCTCGGGATGAAGCTCGAAACGGTCAGCCGCATGCTGTCGAAGTTCCAGCACAAAGGGCTCGTCGCGGCGCAGGGCAAGCAGATCCGGATCGTCGATTCGGATGGCCTGCGGCAAATCTGATCGCACCGCGGCGGCGGCGCGCGGATCAATCGTGCATGCCCAGCACGGCGGCACCTGACACGCGTCCGCCGCGTAGGTCGTCGAGTGCGCTGTTCGCGTCGGTCAGCGCGTAGCGCACTGCCTCGACCCGCAGTGGCGTCGCGGCGGCGATCCGCATGAATGCGACCGCATCCGCACGCGTCAGGTTGGCCACCGACGCGATGCGGCGCTCGCCCCACAGCCACGCGTACGGAAAGCTCGGGATGTCGCTCATGTGAATGCCGCCGCATACGACGATCCCGCCTTTGTCGAGCGCCCGCAGCGCGGCCGGCACCAGCACCCCCGCCGGCGCGAAAATCAGCGCGGCATCGAGCCGCTCCGGCGGTGCTTCGTCGCTGCCGCCGGCCCATGCCGCGCCCAGCGACAACGCCAATTGCTGCGCCGCGGTGTCGCCGGGCTTCGTCAATGCGAACACCTTGCGTCCCTCACCCTGCGCGACCTGCGCGACCAGATGCGCCGCCGCACCGAAGCCGTAGATGCCGATACGGCGCGCATCGCCCGCCATCCGCAAGGTCCGGTAACCGATCAGGCCGGCGCACAGCAGCGGCGCGGCTTCCAGATCGGAATAGCGCCGTGGCAGATGCACGCAATACCGGTGGTCGGCGACCGCGCACTCGGCATAGCCGCCGTCGATCGTATAGCCCGTGAAACCCGGGTTGTCGCACAGATTTTCGCGGCCGGATATGCAATATGCGCAATGCCCGCATGTCGAGCCCAGCCACGGGACGCCCACCCGGTCGCCGACGGCGAAGCTCATCACGCCTTCGCCCAGCCCGCGCACCGTGCCGACGATCTCGTGCCCCGGAATCAGCGGCAGTTTCGCGTGAGCGAGTTCGCCGTCGACCACGTGGAGATCAGTCCTGCACACCCCGCACGCATGCACGTCGATCAGCAACTGACCCGCCGCAGGCGACGGGTCAGGCACGCGCGTTTCGCGTAAATGCGGCGTCGTGCCGTCAAACATCATCGCAAGCATGCTTGCCCTCCCCGCGCGATCGCCTTCTCGCGCTTCGCTTTCACAGGCTAGTCGCTGCACTTCGCGCATGCACCGCCCGGTGACGGACGCTTGATGTGCGTCAACGGCCGTCAGACGGTTGCTGACACGATGAAGTGACGTGAATGACGCCGCCGGCGCGGCGACCTGGAGATAATCGATGATATCCGTTCCCCCGCTTGCCGCAAGCATGCGTCCCGACCATGATCCGAGGTCGCTGGTCGGCTACGCGGTGCTGGCGCCGTCCAGCCACAATTCCCAGCCGTGGCGCTTCCTGGTCAACGGCAACACGATCTCGGTGTGCGCAGACCGCACGCGCGCGTTACCCGTGGTCGATCCGTTCGATCGCGAGTTGATCATCAGCTGCGGGGCGGCGTTGCTAAATCTGCGCGTCGCGCTCGACCACGCCGGGTTCGCCCATACGATCAGCACGTTTCCGTCCGAAGTCGACCCCGATCTGCTGGCGCAGGTCCGGATCTGCGACGATGGCTATTCCGACGCGGCCCTCGGCACACTGTTCGATGCGATTCCGGCGCGCGTCACGACACGCGCGCCGTTCGAATCCAGCTTGGTTCCAGAAGCGATCCAGCAGGCGCTGATCGAGGCCGGCATCGCGGAAGGCGCCGATGTCGCGTGCGTCGACTCGATTGCACACCGTGCGCGCGTCGCCGAGCTGGTCGCCGAAGCCGACCGTCAGCAGTTCGCGGACCCGCGCTTCCGGCGCGAACTGGCGAGTTGGATCGATCCGCGCCGGCATGTCGACGGCATGCCGGCATTCGCGGCCGGCGTGCCCGCGCTGCTGGACTTCGCCGCGCCCGTCGTGACGATGGCAGTGCGGACCTTCGATCTCGGCAACGGGCTGGCCGCCCTGCATCACCAGCTCGTCGGCGCATCGCCGCTGATCGTGTGCATCGCGACCGTGCGAGACGATCGCGAAGCGTGGCTCGCCGCCGGCCAGGCGCTGGAGCGGATCCTGCTCGTCGCGACGCGCGCGGGCTACACCGCGTCGTACCTGAATCAGCCGGTCGAGACGGCCGGATTGCGCGCCCATTTGCGCCACATGCTCGGGCTGCGCGGCGAGCCGCAGTTGCTGCTGCGCGTCGGGCGCGGCCCGCATACGCCGCATTCGCCGCGTCGTCCGCTCGACGAAGTGCTCTCTTTCTCCTGATCTCGACGAGGAAACGAACATGAACATCATGCGTTGCGCCGCCCTCTGCGTAATCGCCGTGACGGCCAGCACGGCTGCCGCGCAGACGGCCGTGCCCGAGCCGACGGAACTCGTCGAAGCGCAGCACTGCATGTTCTGCCATACGCCTGACATGACGTTCCTCGGGCCGTCATTCCACGAGATTGCGGAACGGTACCGCGGCGATCCGCGTGCGGCGGCGGAGCTGGAACGCAAGCTGCGCGTCGGCGGCCCCGCACACTGGGGCAATACACCGATGCCTTCCGCCGTCGATCGTGGCGGCCCGCTGTCCTCCGACGACTCGCATCGGCTCGTACAATGGGTGTTGAGCCAGTGACCGACACGCGACCCTTCCACTCACGTCGACCATGATCAAACGTGCGCCCGCGAGCAACGCGCGCCACCGCCCCGCATCCGGTGCGACGATCGTGAAGACGCGCGGCAAGCGCTCGCGCACAAGACTCGATGCCGTCGTCGGCGGCGACGTCGGCAGACAGCCCGTCCCGCGTCCGACGCGTACGGCCAACAGCCCGAACAGCGCCCGGATCGACGAAGACGCGACCCTTCTGCGGCGTTCCGGCATGCGCGGCATCCGGCTGCAGCTCGACTACTGGAAAGCCGAGGAGCGCCTGCAGAACGAGCGTATCGGCCATGCGGTCGTGATCTACGGCAGCACGCGCATCGTTGCACCGTCGGTCGCTAACGCGCGGCTCGATGATGCGAATCGCCTGCTCGCGGAGCGTCCACACGACGCGAGCCGGCGGCGCGCCGCGACGATCGCCAGCCGGCTCGTCGAACACAGCGGCTATTACCGCGTTGCGCGCGAGTTTGGGCGTATCGTCGCCCATGCCGCCCGATGCACGCGCACCGCGCGGCTCGCCATCGTCACCGGCGGCGGCCCCGGCATCATGGAGGCCGCCAATCGCGGCGCCTACGAGCGCGGTGCGCCGAGCATCGGCTTCAATATCGAGCTGCCACGGGAACAGGCGCCGAATCCGTACATCACGCCGGCTCTTTGCTTCCGGTTTCACTATTTCGCCATCCGCAAGCTGCACCTGCTCGAGCGCGCGAAAGCGGCCGTCTTCTTCCCTGGCGGCTACGGCACCTTCGACGAGCTGTTCGAAGTGCTGACGCTGCTGCAGACGCGCAAGATCGCGCCGCTGCCCGTCATCCTCGTCGGCGAGGCGTACTGGCGCCGTGCGGTCGACCTGGCGTTTCTCGCGGACGAAGGGATGATCGACCGCCGCGACCTGGAGCTGTTCACGTATTGCGAATCCGCTGCCCAGATCTGGCACGCGATCGGAAGCTGGTATGCACGGCGTCGGAAACGCCCGCCGGCACGCTGCGATGTGTCTTCGAAGTCACCGCGGTGTAGGAATCCGCCGACGAAACGAGCATTATTCCTACCGTGACTTCGGGACAGGCTGATTGAAGCGGCGGCGCGCGACACCGATACTGAAATCACGGATACCGGCTGCACGGCGCCCGATCGCAAGACAACCAGGAGAGATGCCATGTCATACGTCGACTATCGTTCCGATCCGGGGATGCGGGCCACCACATCCGACACGTCCGGCACGGCATCGCTTGACACGGTGGCGCTCGTTGCACTCGCGCGTGACGCCGGCATGCTGGTCACACTCGACGGGCAGATCGGGCGCGAGCGCTACGAAAGCGTGACGGGATCCATCGCGACACTGGCCCGGTTCGCACAGGCGCTGCAGCTTGCGGGGCTCAAGGCGGCCTGATGTCCGGCGTCGCGGCGCGCCGTGCGGCGACATCCGTCGCCGTCAGAATCCCTCGCTCGTCGCGTCGTCGTGCCTGCCCGTTCGAGGATGGCGGCGTCCCGATGAACGCCTGCCTGCCGATGCGAGCCAGCCCTTTCGCGCCGGCGCACGCCCGATGAAGCCGCGATGAACCGCCCGTTATCTGGATACATCGCCCGCGTGCTGCCGGGCGTGGCGCTGCTCGCGAACTACCGCCGCGCATGGCTCGCGCGCGACCTGTATGCGGGAATCGCGCTGTCCGCAGTACTAGTGCCGGTCGGCATGAGTTACGCGCAGGCGGCCGGACTGCCCGCCATCACGGGGCTTCATGCGTCGGTCGCGGCCTTGCTCGCCTATGCGTTGCTCGGCCCGAGCCGGATTCTCGTCCTCGGTCCGGATTCCGCGCTAGCGGCGCTGATCGCCGGCGCGATCGTCCCGCTCGCCGGCCATGATCCGCCGCGCGCGATCGCGCTTGCCGGCGCGCTGGCGCTGTCGGCCGGAACGATCTGCATTCTGCTCGGTGTGCTCGGCCTCGGCTTCGTCACCGATCTGCTGTCGCGTCCGATCCAGTATGGTTACCTGAACGGCATCGCCATCGCGCTCGCGCTTGGGCGACTGCCCGAACTGTTGGGCATGCCGGTATCGGCCGGCGACGTGTTTTCCAGCGTACCGCATATCGTGCATGCGCTCGCAGGCGGCCGGTTTTCGGTCGCTGCCGGTCTGCTCGGGGTCGCGGTGCTGGCGACCATCATCCTGTTCAAACAGGTGGCGCCGCGCTGGCCCGGCGTATTGATCGCCGTGCTGGCGGCGACGATCGTCGCCCGTCTGCCGCCGTTGCACGGGATCCCGACGGTCGGCGCGCTGCCGGCCGGCCTGCCCGCCCCGCGTCTTCCGGCCGTCTCGCTTGCCGATCTGAGCGCGCTCGCGTCCGGTGCGGTCGCCGTGGCGCTGGTGTCGTTCGCCGACATCAGCATGCTGTCGCGTGCGCTGTCTGCACGGGCAGGCGATGCGCCGAACCGCAACCAGGAGCTGATCGCACTTGGCGCGGCCAATCTACTGGCCGGCATGACGCACGGGTGCGCGGTCAGCAGCAGCGCGTCGCGCACACCGGTCGCGATCGCCGCCGGCGCCCAAAGCCAGATCACGAACCTCGTCGCGGCCGCGTGCATCACAATACTGCTCGTTGCCGCGCCGGCCCTGCTCACCTTCGTCCCGCGCACGGCGCTGGCCGCGGTCGTAATCTACGCGGCGTTCGGCATCGCCGACGTCCGCAGCGTCGTGCGGCTGTACCGAATGCGCCGCGGCGAATGCCTGATTTCGATGCTGTGCTTCGCCGGCGTGATCGGCATGGGTGTCGTGCCCGGCATCCTGCTCGCCAGCGCGCTGTCACTGCTGTCGTTCGTGTGGCGGGCCTGGCATCCGTACGACGCGGTGCTGGGCCGGCTAACGGGCGTACGCGGCTATCACGACATCGCGCGGCATCCGGGTGCAGCGCAAACGTCCGGGCTCGTGCTGTTCCGCTGGGATGCGCCGCTCTTCTATGCAAACGTCGAGATCTTCTGCGAACATTTGCGCGCCGCGATCGCGCGATCGACGAAGCCGGTCACGCGCATCGTCGTCGCGGCCGAGCCTGTCACCGACATCGACGTGAGTGCCGCGGACCGGCTCGTGGCGCTGCACGCCGAACTGGCGGAACGCGGCATCGCAATGAATTTCGCCGAGATGAAGGGACCGGTGAAGGATCGCCTGCGCGCTTACGGTCTGTTCGACGTGTTCGGTGCAGCCAGCTTCTTTCCGACCGTGACCGATGCGGTTGCCCGTCACGTTCGGCGACCGGGCCGACAGACGCGTCCGTGCAAAAGAAAGCGCGCCACGCGCCGGCGTGTTTCTCACGAGACGCGATAGACGATCGACGCACGAATCGATGCGGCGGTTGCCGCATACCGCGACGGGATCGACGCGGTCGCGACGCACACGGCCTTCGGCAGCCGCCGGTTCAAAGCGTAAAGATGTTCGCCTTCTTCATCTCGATCCACGTCATCCCGACACGCAGCCCGTCGATCACGGCTTCGCGCTCGCATGCGCCATCGGGCGATTCGAGTGTGACATGGATCCGGTAACGAAAGCCGTCTGGTTCGGCCGTGACCGCCTCGCTCGCGACCGACCAGTCCGTTTCATGAACCTCACCAGACAATATCATCTGACCTCCCTCCCAGACTGCCGCATCCCGACGGATTCACTCGATCACCAGGTCGTCGACGACGGCACGCACGCCACGCGCCGACCACGCGGCGCCGCGCACGGCCTTGCGCTCGGAAAACGAGCCGACCTTGCCGGACAGCCGTACAGTGCCGTCGTGCACGTCGATCGCGATGTGCTTCACCTCGCGCTCCGCGTGGCGCATGATCGCGCGCTTGATGTTGCCGCCGATGTCCTCCACGCCCACCGCCCCCTGCACCGCGATGTGGTCGGTTACGCCCGTCACGCTGCGCATCTGCGAGATCGCGCGCACGGCCAGGTGGCTCTGGTATGCCCAGTCGACCTTACCGGACAACGTGATCCAGCCGCGCTCGACCTGCACCTTGACCGCATCGTCATGCAGCCCGACCGTCCAGTGCAGCACGGAACGAACCGCCTTCGCGATGTCCTCGTCGGTACGCACGTCGTCGTCCGGCAGATGCACGGTCATGTCGACGACGAGCGCCTTGACGCCGCCCACGCGGTTCGCAGCGCGCTCGATCGCGAGCTTTTCCGCATAGCTGGGCGGGTGCCCCGAAAGCGTCACGATCCGGTCGGCCACCTCGACACCGATGCGTGTCGCGTCGATCGACGGGTCGGACTCCAGTTCATCCTCGACGTCCTGCTTCAACTGCTTGTCGGTTTTCATCGTCTGCTCTCCTGTGAGCTACGGCATGCCTGTTCGCCGCATACGGCCAGATTTGCACAGGCGCGTGCTCGGGTCGCTGACGCATGTCAACGGATGCCCCGCGTCACGCTGCGCGGCCGGCCGACGCGTCGCTTGACGGAAGTCAACTAGGCGCGGCGCGACCGTCTTATCGTGAGATCGCCGATGCGCAACTTTCCAGGCCCGCGCAGTCACGCTTCAAGGAGACTCGAATGACCGAACCGCAACTGTTGGCCTATTCGCCGGCGCCCGCGGCGCAGCCTGCACCGCCCCGCGGCGAGTCGCGGGAAGCCGTCGACCTGCCGCGCCCGATGCTCGACAACGACGTGCCGCTGATGGCAGCGCTCGCGACCCGCATGAGTTCCCGGGAATTCGCCGCCACGCCGCTGCCACCCGCGACGCTCGGCACGATGCTGTGGGCGGCGGACGGCATCAACCGTCCCGCGAGCGGCGGCCGTACGGCACCGTCCGCGCATGCGTTCAACGAAATCGACGTCTACGTCGCGCTGCCGGCCGGCGTCTATCGATACGATGCACCCGCACACCGGCTCGTGCTGAAGCACGCGGTCGACGCGCGCAACCTGACGGGCTATCAGGACTTCGTCGGCCGGGCGCCGCTGGATCTCGTCTATGTCGTGCGAACGTCCGCGATGCTCGACATGCCGCCGCGACAACGTGACATGTTCTCGGCGATCGCGGCCGGCGCGATCGCGCAGAATGTTTCGCTGTACTGCGCGGCGGCCGGCATCGGCACCGTCGTGCGCTGCTGGATCGACCACCGCCTGCTCGCCGACGCGCCGCGGTTGAACGAGGACGAATTGCCGATCCTCGCGCAGACGGTCGGCTATCGAACCGGCGGCACGCCGTCGCATGCATGAGCGCCCCGCGGCCGCATCAATGAAAACGGCGCGCGGATCGCTCCGCGCCGGCTTCTCGCGGCGGACAATGCGCGCCTGCACCGCCCGCCGACGATCAGCTGATCGCGAGCTTCTTCTGCCCGACCGGCGCCTTCTTCGGTAGTGTCAGCGACAGCACGCCATCCTGATACGTCGCCGTCGCGTTCGCGTCGTCGATCTCGCCCGACAGCGAGAACGAACGACTGACCGCACCGCTGTAGCGTTCGCGCCGGATCACGCGTTCACCGTCCTTCTGTTCGTTGTTGCGCTCGATCTTCGCGTTGATCGATACGGTATTGCCCGTCACCTGGACGTCGATATCGTCCTTGGCGACGCCGGGCAGTTCCGCGTTGACCGTGTATGCGTTGTCGTTTTCGGTGACGTCGATCTTCATCGATGCAAGATCCGGCTCGTCGGCCAGCGTCATCCCGCGCAGCGGCCTGAACAGGCCCTGGAACAGGTCGGAAACGGGTTCGATCGAGAACGGATCGTAACGCGTCATGTTGTTCATGGTTCATACTCCTCATGCAGATGACAAGCAGTCGGCGCTTTCGTCCCGACAGCATCGACCGCGATGAAAACCGAGCGCGACACCGGGTGCCGCGCAAGGGACGAATGATCTTGCGAATTCCAGCGTACGCGCCCGTCTCGGCATACGCTTGATGCGCGTCAAAGGCGGCGGCCGATCACGTACAGAACCGGAAGTACCCGCTGTGAAGCAGGACCGGCCGCCCGCCCATTTCCTCGAGCAAGCAACGCGCCGCACGTTCGATGACGGGACGATGGCGCGCAAACGCGTCGACAAGATCCTGCTCGCGAGGTGACACCGCGCGGAAGTGGTCCTCCAGCGCGGCCGCGGTGATCGCACACCGCACGCGATGTCCGTCGACGAGCGCAAAAAAGCGCAGCGCGGGGTCGACGCCGCAATACGTCGGTGGTTCGGAAGGAAACGATATCTGCATGATGGTTACCTGACCTGATAGTCCATTGACTGCGGACGAAGGCACGCTCGGCACGTTGCCCGTGTCGTCCGGCCCGCACGTTCGGCTCCACCGCCGAGCTTCGTGCCGTGACGGCAATCAGGCCGCCACGGCGGCGGGTGTGGGGCCTTCGTCGCGCACGAGCAGAACCGGGCAACGGGATTCGCGCAGGAAGCGTTCGGCGACACTGCCGAGGAGCATCCGCCGAATGCCGCGACGTCCGTGTGTGCCGATCACGGCCAGATCGATCGAACGATCGTCGACGTAGCGCTGTAGCCGCTCCACGACATCCTGCCCAATATCCGTCTCGACAATTTCCGTCTCGCCGTTCACCCCGGCATGCGAGATCGCCCGGTCAGCGCTTCGCAGGATCGTCTTGCCATAGTGACGGATTTCGTCGAGCAGCGCGGCCGGCTCCATACGCCCGCCGTAAGCAAACAGAATGGATTTATCGACGACGAAAACCGCGAACAGCCGTGCGCCGCACGATCTGGCCATTTTCAGCCCTTCGTCGAGCGCCTTTTTTGATGAAGGACTACCGTCTACTGCGACCATGATGCTCGTATACATGCGGACCTCGCTGGATAACCCGACGCGTTGGCGGCGTTCGAATGTGTTTCCATCATCATCGCTGGCCGGACGCGCTCGTTGACCGAGGTCAACGGTTTGAAATCGGCGGAATGCCGACAGCGGACGGGACCGAGGTCCGCAGCGGCGAGCGCATCGACGTGTTCGGTCGTGTGCCAGCGCGACACGAGCCTTGACGCGACGCGCAACATGTTCAACGCTCACTCGGCAGCGATGGGATATGCGGCGAAGGCGGCTGACGCACGTACGACAGGAAGCCGCTCTGTATCCCGAGAATTTTCTTCGCGCACGTATCGTATTGCCAACCGGGCCCGCCATCGCTGTCGTACATGCCCTTGCACATCGGCTTGAGCCGGATCACGTAGCCGCCACCGTCCGATACCGTGCGAGAGGCCCACAGATAGACTTCTCCGGCCACATACGGTTGTGCGGTTTCGATCCGGTCCATGCCTGATCGGATGACTCGGGTAGCCGAGTGACTTTCGATGTAACGCTGTGTGCGGTTCCACGCGCCATCGCATTCCGATCGAGTCGAACACCGCAGTGATGCCGCCTGACGCCCCTCGAGCAGTTGCGTCTCCGTCGACCTGAAAGTCGCGGCCCGCTGCGACCCGGCACATGCGCCGAGTGCAAGCAGTACAACAGCCATCAACATCCGTCGTTTCATCGCAAGTGCCTCGCGCAGCCGTGATTTCCCGCTCGTGATGGAACGGCATGATTGGGCTTGATGTAGGGCACGGCCGCGCCGCGACGAACATGCCGCGTCCGGCGCACAATCACGCGTCATGGTGTGCGAGCGCTGAAACCGAATGTATTGCCGCTCCGGATGACACGATTGACCTGTGTCAATCATGCTTCGGTGCGGCGATCGATCGCGCGCGGATGCCGGGCCCCATGCGCCTGGGCAGAAAGCCGCACACGCGGCATCATCGTCATTGACCGGCATCAACGCCAACGAATCGCGCGTGATAAACCCTCTTCTCGCTGGCGCGTTCGTCCCGGCGTCAGGATTGGTACGCGACCGCGACGGCGGTTCTTCATCCACCGCGGCGACTTCAAAGCCTTAGCGCCCCATCGCATCGCCATCAAAGACCGTACTTGCGCTTTCGATTCTTAAAGGCTGGCTCGGTACCCTCAAGAATTTCAACGACAGTGCTCTTGATCAGTGGTGACTCAATGCCGCCAGACGTAGACCAAAGCAAAGTTGTCACCGTTTGCGAAGTAAAAATGTCACTTCGTCGGTCGGCATCGACTGGAAAACGGAAAACTGCCGCAAATTCATTGGCTTGAGTGTCGCGCAATAAAGTCGTCACCGCCCCGGGCGTTGCGAAGACAGATGTCAACTCGCCCGGGACGCACCCGCACCGCCGGCAGGCGCGGTTACGCGTTCCGCGGAACCGAAGTTTGAGTGGGCCATCGTGCCGGCGTGATAAATCTCGATTCAGCGGGATGGCAGTCATTGGTATAGGTGCGCAGCGGCGGTGGGTCTCTGTTGAGGGCGATTGGCCACGGGAGACGCCTCAGAGATTGTCAGCGCCGGGCGTTGGCTGATCAGCTGGATACAGGATGGTGTCGGTGATGCGGCCGGCGACCCCATCGAGGTCCGGGAACAACATGCCGCGATTGATGCCGGCCCGCTGAAGCTGTCCCCGGATGATGCCGAATTTCTCGCCTGGAATGCGAATATAGCGCAGCCGGTCGCGAAACTCAGGGTTAGTGTCGAGCGCGAAATACTTTTTGTCGAGCCCACTCTGCTTGCCGCGATGCACTGTGAACCAGCCATCCTGCGCAACGATACGGCGGGACACGTGGCGCGGCTTAAACAAACGTGTTTGACCGAGCCCGAGCGGATCTTTGCTCTCCTCGGAGGAGATCAGATCGCCAAGCGTAACGGGCAACATCCAGATCGCGCCCGGCCACACGCCGCGGCCCTCCTTTCACACGAGCGGTTCTCGCACGGTTTCTCGACGGCCGGCTTTCTCACAGCGAACCAGAGTGCCGACAATGCACTCCCCGACCAATCCAGCAAGCGGGTTCCTGATCGAACAGACCTAGAGGGGCACCTCATGGTTTTCTGTCCCGTCTCATGTCGTGCGCGCAGGGCATATCGTTGCATTGAGCGGGCACAGCGCACAGCGTCTCGGGACTACGCTCGATGAGCACTGATATGGCTCGGTGCAAATTTGCGAAGCACATGCGTTAAAGACTTAGAACGGCACCGATAGGCGGAGCGGCACCAACTCGGGACGCACCATGGCGTCAACGTTGATGGTTTCCGGCGCATCCGTGGAAACAGGGCACGAAATAAGATCGAGGTCGGCTCATACAGCTCATATCGGACAGGTCCGATTGGCCCGGCCAGATGCCGTCCGTACACTGCGGCACATGATTTCGCTGATCCAGTCCTCCTTCGATACGGCGCGCGATGCCCTCGCGCATGTCGCGCGCCGCCCTTCGTTCCTGCGCAAGCTCGACATCGCGGTGCTCGCACTCATTGTCGCGAGCGTGCTCGTTGTGATGGCCGACAGCGTGCAGACGCTGCACGCGCAGTACGGCCACGCGCTCTATGCGGCCGAATGGGCGTTCACGCTGCTGTTCTCGGCCGAGTACCTGTTGCGCCTTTGCACCGCGAAGAAGCCGGTCGCGTACGCGCGCAGCTTCTTCGGCATCGTCGATCTCGTCTCGGTGCTGCCGACCTATCTCGCGTTCTTCTTCCCCGGCCTGCACGCGCTGATCGACGTGCGACTGCTGCGTCTGCTGCGCGTGTTCCGCATCCTCGGGCTGTCGATCTATCTCGAGGAAGGGCAGATGCTGATCCGGGCGCTCACGCGCGCACGGCGCAAGATCTTCGTGTTCATCGGCGGGATGTTCGTGCTCGTCGTGATTCTCGGCACCGTGATCTTTCTGGTCGAAGGGCCCGAGCACGGGATCACGAGCATTCCGGTAGGCGTCTACTGGGCGGCGGTGACGATGAGCACGACCGGCTACGGCGACCTGACGCCTGTCACGCCGCTCGGCCGGCTGATCACGTCGTGCGCGATCCTGCTCGGCTACGGGATCATCGCGTTTCCGACCGGGATCATGGGCGCGGAACTCGTTGCATCGGCGATGGAGCGCAACAGGGCGAATGCGCGGCCGGCCGACGGCGACGGGCCGTGCTGCCCGCATTGCGGCGGCGCGCTCCCCGTGCAAGGTGCGGCGGATACTCATGCGCACGGCCGCGTGTCCGCCAAAGGCCGCGACGCGCGATAGCCGCGGCAAGAATAAGCCCTGTCCTATTCAGCTTCCCTTCCCGGTGGCCGACACTGAACTCATCGAGCGGACGACCGCGACCGATCGCTCCGGGCCGTAACGGCCTGCGCATCGGTCGCAAGCGCCGGCGGTTTTCAAGAAAGTTCGCATGAAACCGCCCGCCCAATGCCCCGCTCGCATCCGTCATTTCATCGAGGAGTTCACATGATCATTCGCGCTACCCTCGCGACGCTCGTCGCCGCCACGCTGACGACCGCCGCTTCCGCCCAGGTGCTTCACGAGAAAAACCTGCCGTTGAATCTCGCCGCCGACATCGCGCAGCAAACGATCCAGGCATGCTCGGCCAGCGGCTACGACGTGACGGTCACGGTGGTCGACCGCAGCGGTATCGAACGCGCGGTGCTGCGCGGCGACAACGCGGGGCTGCATACCGTGGATGCGTCGAAGCGCAAGGCCTATACCGCGCTGTCGACGAAAACGCCGACCGGCACGCTGGCCACGAACCTGCAGAAGAACCCGGCCGCCGCGCAGATGACGGCCATCGACGGCTTCCTGGTGCTCGGCGGCGGCGTGCCGATCAAGGCCGGCGACGAAGTGATCGGCGCCGTGGGTGTCGGCGGTGCGCCGGGCGGGCATCTCGACGAAGCGTGTGCGCTGCAGGGGATTGCGCGGGTACAAGCGAAGCTGATGTAACGAACCGGCCGCTCCCTGACGGAGCGGCTTTTTTATCGGGCGCCGACACAAACCGTGAAAGCGCCCGCTTCTCACCCCGCCTGCCCGCCCAGCATCTGCACGAACGCGGCCAAGCCCGTCAGCATGATTTGCACGCCCACGCACAGCAGCAGGAACGCGGACACGCGCATCGCGACCTTCGTCCCTTCGCTGCCGAGATAGCGCGCGAGCGTCGTCGCGCGGCTGTAGATCTGCCAGATCGCGAACGCAACGAGCGCCGCGACCGCCACCGACACGACACCCGACACCAGGTAGTCGCTCGCCGTATGCGCACGATTGGCATGCAGCGCGATGCCGGCCGCGATCGAGCCGGGACCGATCGTCAGCGGCACCGTCAGCGGAAAGAACGCGCGCGACATCAGCTTCTTCAGATCGTCGCCATGCATGGCGACGTCGCCGCCGGCCGGGACGTCCGGCGCGTTCAGCATCGACCAGCCGGCCACCGCCACCGCGAAGCCGCCGCCGATCCGCAACGCCTCCATCGAGATCCCGAAGAAGTTCAGCACCGGCGCGCCGACGAAGAAGATCACGAGCAGCGTGAAGAACACGTTCGTCGCGAGCTGCTTCGACAGAATCGCGCGCTCGGCTTCGCTCAGCGATTGCGTGCGTTCGAGAAACACGAACGCCATGCCGAACGGGTTGATGATGCCGATCAGGCCCGTGAAGCCGAACAGGATTTCAGGGATCAGGCGGTCGAGCTGCATCGCGATCGTGCTCTCCGGTAACGAACGGGAATAAAAAAGCGGCCAGTCGAGAAGACCGGCCGCAAAGAGGAGATATCTCCATGATCCGGCACACGGGGGTATGCCGGGCCGCAGAAACTTGATTGTCGGGAATGTGAACCGGCAAGGGAATCAGTCGAGTCTGATTTTGTCGTCGCAGACCATCAGCATCGCGACGGCCGATCCCGGACAGACACCCTGTAACTGGCTGGACGCCAGCAACGGCTCCGGCACCGCTTCGCGGGCGATACGGACGAAACCCTGCCTGACGAAGTAGTCTTCCGCCGTCGTGGTCAACAGTCCGACCGACTGGACAGCATGCGCGCGGCATTGCGCGAGCAAGCGCGTTACCAGCAGCCGCCCTACCCCGGCGCGACGCGCGTGTTCGACGACAGCGATCGAGCGAATGAGCGCATGGCGTCCGTGGAATTCGATGCCGCCACACCCCACGATGCCGGATACCCCACCGGCAACGACAAAATGCGGCAGGTGCACGGCGACGCCGGCGGTCGGCAAACCGCTGGCACGAAGCAGCGCCTCGATCGAGGTCAAATCGGATTCGGTCGCTTGACGAAGAAGTGCCATGGTTCCACCCCGGTTTGCGGTGACATCAATCCCTGCGCCCAACACGCTCGCACAAGCCCGATGCGCCGCACCGGAACGTGCCCGATCGCCCCCGCGTTCATTCGATGGCGATGCTAGATACGCGCTTGATTGACGCGTTTCGACAGTTCTTCCGCGCTTTCCTTCCGCTCACTATACCGGTCGACCAGATACGGGCCGACATCACGCGTCAGCAGCGTGAACTTCACGAGTTCTTCCATCACGTCCACGACGCGATCGAAATACGCGGACGGCTTCATCCGCCCCGCCTCGTCGAATTCCATGAACGCCTTGGCCACCGACGACTGGTTCGGGATGGTCAGCATGCGCATCCAGCGCCCGAGCACGCGCATCTGGTTCACCGCGTTGAACGACTGCGAGCCGCCGCTCACCTGCATCACCGCGAGCGTCTTGCCCTGCGTCGGCCGGACGGCGCCGACCGACAGCGGAATCCAGTCGATCTGCGCTTTCATGATCCCGGTCATCGCGCCGTGCCGCTCCGGCGAACACCACACCATCCCTTCCGACCACGTCACGAGCTCGCGCAGCTCGACCACTTTCGGATGACTGTCGGGCGCGTCGTCGGGCAGCGGCAGGCCGCTCGGATTGAACACGCGCACTTCGGCGCCCATCGCCGTGAGCAGGCGCTCGGCTTCCTCGATCAGCAGACGGCTGAACGAACGCTCGCGCAGCGAGCCGTACAGCAGCAGGAACCGCGGCGGATGCGTGGATGGCGCCGCAGGCCGCAGTTGCGCGACGTCCGGCACACGGAACAGTTCGGCATCGAGTTGCGGCAGGTCGTTCAGGTAGTCAGCCATGGGTAAATGCTCTCGTGATTTCAAGCCCGGCACTCGTACCAGCCCTTCGACCGGTTGACGATGCGCACGACCAGCAACATCACCGGCACCTCGATCAGCACGCCGACGACGGTGGTCAGCGCTGCGCCGGAATGAAAGCCGAACAGGCTGATCGCGGCCGCGACCGCCAGTTCGAAAAAATTGGATGCGCCGATCAGTGCCGACGGGGACGCGATGTCGTGCCTTTCGCCGACCGCGCGATTGAGCCAGTACGCAAGCGCCGAATTGAAGAACACCTGGATCAGGATCGGCACCGCGAGCAACGCGATCACCAGCGGCTGCTTCAGGATCGCTTCGCCCTGGAACGCGAACAGCAGCACGAGCGTGGCCAGCAGCGCGGCGATCGACCACGGGCCGATCCTGATCATCGCGGCATCGAACGCGGCCTGGCCGTTCGCGAGCAGCCGCTTGCGCAGAATCTGCGCGAGGATCACCGGAATGACGATGTAGAGCACCACCGACGTGACCAGCGTCGCCCACGGCACCGTGATGGCCGACATCCCCAGCAGCAGGCCGACCAGCGGTGCGAACGCGATCACCATGATGCTGTCGTTCAGCGCGACCTGCGACAGCGTGAAGAGCGGATCGCCGCCCGTGAGCCGGCTCCACACGAACACCATCGCCGTGCACGGCGCGGCAGCCAGCAGGATCAGCCCGGCGACATAGCTGTCGAGCTGTTCCGCCGGCAGCAGCGGTGCAAACAGGTGGCGGATGAAGAGCCAGCCGAGAAACGCCATCGAGAACGGCTTGACGAGCCAGTTCACGACGAGCGTGACGCCGATGCCTTTCACATGCCGGCGCACCTCGTGCAGCGCGCCGAAGTCGACCTTGACCAGCATCGGGATGATCATCACCCAGATCAGCAGCCCGACCGGCAGATTGACCTGCGCATACGCCATCCGGCCGATCGCCTGAAACAGGCCGGGCAGCGCTTGGCCGAGGGCAATGCCCGCGACGATGCATAACGCGACCCAGACGGACAGATAGCGTTCGAAGAAGTTGATGGCGGGTTTCGCGACCGCCGTACCGGGCGGCGTGATGTTGGACGTATTCATCGGACGAGCGTCGGTCTTGTAGTCGTGGGCGGCTGCGCGTCTCGGCGCATCGCAGCGTGCGATCAGTGTTGCGCAATCTCGATCAGCGCGGCCCGGAGTGCATCGTCGCTCATGCGGTCGAGCGGCAGCGCCAGCAACTGCAGCATCCGGTAACCGATCGCTTGCCGTGTCAGTTCGAAGGCGAGACGCTTGCCTTCGTCGCCGCCCGTCGCGTTCGACGGATCGGCGTAGCCCCAATGCACGTTGACCGGGCTGCCGGGCCAGTACGGGCACGTCTCGGACGCCGCGCTGTCGCACACCGTGATGACGACGCGCATTTCCGGCGCACCGTCGCCGACGAATTCGTCCCGGCTTTTGCTGCGATAGCCGCCGACGTCGACGCCGGCATGCGTCAGCGCTTCCAGCGCGAACGGATTCAGCCGGCCGCTCGGCGCGCTGCCGGCGCTATAGGCCCGCACATCCTTGCCGAGCTTCGCGGCCCAGTGATTGAGCATGCCCTCGGCCAGCACGCTGCGCGCCGAGTTGTGGGTACAGAGGATCAGGACGTTCGTGGTCATGGGCGAAGGCGCGCGAACGCGCGTCAGGATTGACGGGGACGATCGATCTTCCCGGAAGGCGAGCAGCCGGACACCGGCGAGCATGGATTGCCGCCGCAACAATTCTCCGTGAGATAGCCGAGCAGCCCGTTCATCGTGTCGAAGTTCGCGC
This sequence comes from Burkholderia sp. 9779_493, assembly GCF_015712215.1. Lineage (NCBI taxonomy): Bacteria > Pseudomonadati > Pseudomonadota > Betaproteobacteria > Burkholderiales > Burkholderiaceae > Burkholderia > Burkholderia sp. 9779_493. Next base: position 15,762 of record NZ_JACCQA010000023.1, on the reverse strand, counting down.
CATAGAACACGAAGCGGCCGTCCTGGCGGCTCGTCACGAGCTGCGCGTGCGCGAGTTCTTTCAGATGAAAGGACAGCGAGGACGGCGGCACGTCGAGCAACGTGGCGATCCGGCCGGCCGGCATGCCTTGTGGCCCGGCCTGCACGAGCGCGCGAAAGACCGCGAGCCGGGATTCATGCGCGAGCGCCGCGAGGGCGGCAATGGTTTCATTCGTTTCCATATTTCGATAATAGTCGAAATATGGAAATCGGAAAAGCGACGCCGATACAGGGCATCGCCGGGACGGTCTGTCCGTCGATATACGCCACGCGACGCTCGCCGGTCAGTGCCCGATCAACCGCGTGTGGCTCGGCAGTTCGACCGACAGATCGGTGCCGCCCGCGGCGGACCGCGACGTATCGCGCGTCGCGGCAAGCCATTGCGTGAACTCAGTGGCCGTCATGCCGACGGCTTGAGCCGAACTCGATACCGGCGCGGTCGTCGGCGTATCGGCCGCGCGGGCTGCCGGCTGCGCACGCGGCGTCGCACCACGCGCCGCGATCGCCGCATGTTGCGCGACAGACGCATTCGCCGCAGCCTGACGCGCCGCCTTGCCGCGCGACGCCCCGGCGGATTTCGCCGCCGGCCGCGCCGCTAGCGCCGCAACCGGCTTACTCGCCGACGATGCACGATCGGCACGCGCCGGCGCGGCTTCCGCGACGACGGCATTCGACGCGACAGCCACCGCCACCGGCTCACCCGCCGAGCCGCTCCCCGCGACGTGCAACGCACGCGCTTGCGCGGACGCGGTTTCCGCCACCACCGTCGCCGCCGCCTTCATCTGCGCATCCGTCGGCGCCGCCCGATCCGCCCGCACGATCGCGACTTCCGCCGGCCGGCCGGTCGCCCGCGCGACTTCCGTCGCCGCGACGGCCGCGGTCGGCGCGGCCGCGATCGCTGCCGAATAAACCGCGTCGTGCTCGGCCGCGTGCTGACGCTCGTCGACCAGATGCGTCGCGAGGATGCACGTCGCGCCGAACAACGCGCACGCCATCAGCGTGAGCCGCCAGCGGCGGCGCAGCGGATGCGGGCGCACCCACGCGCGGTTGTCGGAACCGAAGTCGGCCGCGCGAACGGCCTTGGCGGGCCGCGCGGCCTTGGCGACGGTGCCGCCGTCCGTCGCGGGGGCCGGCACGCGGGGCGGGCCGTAGATATCGAACACGTGTTGCCGCGCCCGCCGGCTCGCCACGAACGGCCGGCGTCGCCGGCCGTACGGCGGCGGCACATCCGAGAACGGATGCGCGAGCGGAATCGCGTAATGCCCGGTGATGTCCTGCATGCTCATGATGTCGACGACGCATTGCGCGACATCCGCCGCGGCAATCCGTGCTCCCGTAGTTGAACGAATGGCTCCGAGTATCGCCGTCGCCCCGGTTACGGTAAATCGGACTGCGTCACCTTCGGTCCGATACGGCGGTCAGCCTGGTCCTACCGTCGCGCCCGGGCGCCCGGACGGACGGCGCACGCCCCGCGCATACCGCGCATCGCCGCCTCGCACCGTCCGTCGAACGCTCAACTGCCCCGATACACCGACACGTACCACGGCGAACACGCCACCGGCACGTGATGGTGTCGCGCCGGATCGGCCACGGTGAAACGCACGGGCACGATGTCGGTCAGCGCATCCGCCACCTTGAAATACGCGCCGAGATGCAGCCGCAGTTCGAACTCGCCGCGGCGCGCGAGCTCGCCGTCCAACATCGGCGCGTCGTTGCGCCCTTCCGCGTTGCTGACCGCACGCGCGACGAGCGCCGGCGGCTGCTCGCCCAGGTCGAATAGCTCGATCCGCACGCCGGTGATCGGCCGGCCGGTGGCGACGTCCAGCAAATGCGTGCTGATGCCCGTCATGTCGTCCTCCCTTTGCGCAGGTGCGGCCGCATCACGTGCCGCGGTAATACGTGTAGTTCCAGCGGCCGAATTGCACCGCGACATGCAGGCGCTCGTCGTCGCGCGCGATCCGGAAGCGGACCGGCACGACCGTCAGGAACGGCGACTGCACGCCACGCGCACGGAAGTACTCGCCGACATGCAGCATCAGCGTGTACGTGTCCGCGCGATACGCGTCGCCGGCCAGCAACGGCGTGCCGGTGCCGCCGCGCGCATCGACGGTGGCATCGACCAGCGGCACGTCCTGCGCGCCGTCGACACGCGACAGCTCGACGCGCATCCCTTCGGCCGCGACGCCGTGCAGCAGGTCGACGATGCGCACCGTCAGGTCGGGCGATGCACCGCGCCGCACACCGGGCGCGACGCGCGGCGCACGCGCGCCGTCAGCCCATGCGGGCACGGCGGCCAGCGCGGTCGTCGCCAGCACGAGCCTGCGTCGCCCCGTATCGATCACGTTCGTCATGCGATGCGTCTCCCGGCCGCGTCTTCCATCAGAACCGGCCGCGCAGGCCGATGAACACTTCGTTCGACGACAGCTTCGACTTCAACTGTTCGTCGCGTGCGTTGATGCGGTTCGCGAACGTGTTGAAGCCGGTCTCGACGTTGCCCATGTCGACATAGCGATACCCGAGGTCGATCGAGAAGCGCTTGTTGATCGCGTAGCTGACGCCCGCACCGGCCGAATACGCGAGGTTCGTCTGCGTCTTCGACGCGAAGCGGCGCGTATCGTTGGTCTGCCAGCCGTCGGCCGACACGATCGCGACGCCGATGCCCAGCGTGCCGTACACGGAGAAGCCGCGGCCGAGATCGAAGTCCTTGTAGCCGTTCAGCATCAGGCGCTGCGCCGATACGTGGAATTCGTTCGCGTTCGCGTCGAACGGCGCCCAGTAGCTGGTGAAGTTGCTGGTGCGCTTGAACACGTATTCGCCTTCCGCGCGCCAGCCGTTGCCGAACTGGTAGCCAAGGCCGAGCGAGCCGGTGACGTTCGAGCCCGTCTCAGGACCGCCGACGCGGCTCGCGACGCGCGGGCTCGTCAGCTCCATGTTCACCGCGTTGTCGAACGCGCCGATGACGCGGCCCGTCGCGTAGTAGCCGGCATCGCCCGTGTCGGCGGTCTTCTTCGTCTCCGGTGCGGCGACGGGTTCGGCGAAAGCGGCTCCCGAGAACAGCAGGGCGAGCGTGGACGGCAGGGCAAAGCGCTTGATCATGATGAATCGAATCCTTGACGATGAATGACTTGTCGGAGAAGCCGTCATCGTAGGAATCGCGCCGCGATCGTTGAACCCGTTCGGCTACGGGTGGCGCCTCCGTAGCGCTACGGAGGCGAGCCGCCCGCGAGCGCCGCGTAATCGCGCACGAGCTCGACCAGCGACGCGGCCCGCAGCTTGTCGAACACGTTTGCGCGATAGGTCTCGACGGTGCGCGGCGACAGCCCGAGTTCGCGGGCGATCTCCTTGTTGCTGCCGCCGCGCACGATCCCTTCCAGCACCTCGCGTTCTCGCGCGCTCAGCGTCGCGAGGCGGGCCGCGCGAGTCTGGTCGACGTCGTCCTGGCCGCGCTGTGCAGCCTGCCGGCGCAGCGCCTGCTGCACCGTGTCGATCAGTTCGTCGTCGTCGACCGGCTTGCGGAGGAAATCGAGCGCGCCGCGCTTGAACGCGCGCCGGCACGCGTCGACATTGCCGTGGCCCGTCAGCACGATCACCGGCAGGTCGCGCCGCGCGCGCAGTTCGTCGAGTGCATCGAGGCCGCTCATGCCCGGCATCCGGATGTCGAGCAGCACGCAGCCGAGCGCCGCGTCGTCGGCATCGGCGAGGAAGGCCGATGCGTCCGGATAACAGCGCGTCCTCACGCCGACCGTGCGCAGCAGCAACGCGAGGCCGTCGCGCACGGCTTCGTCGTCGTCGACGATCGCGACGACCGACGCGGCGCGCGTTGTAGAGGGTTGAAGCGAATCGTTCATGCGGCCTCCCCGGCCAACGGCAGCAGCAACGCGGCTTCAACGCCGCCCGACGGCAGATTGCGCACCGTCAGCGTGCCGTCCTGGCGCTGCGCGAGCGTGTCGCACAGCGGCAGCCCGAGGCCGAGGCCACGCGCCCGCGTCGTGAAAAACGGTTCGAACAGGCGCGGCAGCACGTCTTCCGGCACGCCGGGACCGTTGTCGGTCACGCTGAAACGGTAATGCCGGCCGACGCGCGCGCCGCTGATGCGGATCTCGCCGCGCGATGCGACCGTGCCGACTCCCGCGCCGGCCAGCGCGTCGCGCGCGTTCTGGATCAGGTTGTGCAGGATCTGCTCGACCGCGATCGGCTCGGCGAACGGCCGCTCGCGCGCCGCCGCGTTGTGCCAGCCGAGCGCGATGTGCTCGCGCGCGCACTCGTCGCGGTACAGGAACAGCAGCGTATTCATGATCGCATCGGGATCGAGCGCGCGACGCTCGCCGCCATGCGCGGTGGTCACCGCGTCGCGCATGCGTTCCAGGATCGCCGCCGCGCGCTTCGCCTGCGCGACGCTCGTCTGCAGCGCGCGGCGCACGCTGTCGCGCTCGGCCGGTTGGTCGAGCAGGCGTTCGGCCGCCCGCGTGTGGCTGACGATCGCGGTCAGCGGCTGGTTCAGCTCGTGCGCGAGGCCGGCCGCCATTTCGCCGAAGGTGTCGAGCCGGCCGAAGCGATCGAGGCGCGCCCGCGCATCCTCGCGCCGCCGCGCCTCGCGCAGCCGCCACGCGCCGAGCGCGCCCGCCGCGAGCAGCGCCGCCACCGCGTTCCACAGCGCGATCGGCAGCCACGGCAGGTCGGCGGCCGTCAGCGTGCACGTGGTGCGCAGCACGAACGCCTGCGGCTGCGCGGGCAGGTGTTTCTCGAGATGCATCGTCCACAACGGCGTCGCGCCGCCATTCACGCCCCGCAGCAGCTCGACGCGCCGGTCGCGCAATTCGAGCGCCGCCGACGAAATCGCCGTCGACCAGTCGCCTGGCTGCAGCATCTGCCGAGGATCGACGCGCACGGCCCAGCCGGTTCCCGCGACGAGCCAGTACGCGGCCGGGCCGTCGAACGCGAGCGTGAACGGCTTGCCGGACCGTTGCCGCGGCAGCGTGTCGGGAGCCGGCCCGCCGTCGGTCTGCCAGCCGCTACCGGGCCGCCAGTATGCGAGCCCGTCGAGCTGCGGCATCCGTTCGCGCAGGTTGTCGAGCATGTGCGCGGGCGGCGCCGCGAGCGACGACGCGCCGAGCGTCGCGAGGATCGCCTCGTGCTGCGCGGCCTTCTGCGCAAGCAGGCGGATCGTGATGCTCGAGTCCTGGAAGAAGCGGCCGTACGCGTCGGACACGGCGCGCGAGACGACGAACGCGGTGCCTGCAAGGCTCAGCGCGAGCCATGCGGCCAGCGCGGCGATTCGGAAAGACGGTTTCATGTTCGATGGCAAGCGGGAAAGCGGGCCGGCGCACAGTACGAAACGATTGCCGCACCCGGCGCCGGGGACCGTCATTGTCGACAAATCGACACGGCCCGTGGTCCGAATCCGGTTATGCCGGATGTCAGCCCAGTCCCAAACCGCGGCGACATCGATTGCAACGCCTGCAGTTTCAGACTGGGCTGATTTTCTTCAGAGTCCGAACCGACCAGAATCGGCTTGCTTGTTCTCCGTTGCCTCCTGGAGTACAGGCTCCATAGTCGATACTTTTCCCGCCCTCCCGGCGGGACTTTTTTTGGACGGCGTCACGCCGCTAGCTGCCCGGAACCTGTCCGGCCATGATCCCGCCTCTTTTCGTCCGACCGCGTACGCACGCCGCACTCGCGCCGCACCGGCTTCGCCCGCCCGCATCGTGACCGACGCCCCATCCACCGCCATCGCGATCCTGACGATCGACCATCCGAGCCGCGGCACGTTCGACGACCGGCTGCGTCGCGCCGGTTACGGCTACGACCGCCTGCGCATCGACGACATTCTGCGCCGCGCCGGCTACCGGCCGTCGCGCTTCGAGTATCTGCCCGAGCTGCTCGCAGCCTGCGACACGCGCGCGTTCGATCTGTTCGTCGTGCAATGCGAAACGGCCTGCCGGCGCACGACGGACGCGATCCAGGCGCTGCGCGCGCGGTTCGCCGGCACCGTCGCGATCGTGTCGATCAGCCAGCGCGACGCGGAACTCGCACGCTCCGCGTGTTTCATCGCCGGGGCGAACGAGCATCACCCGTACGCCGTGCCGCCGGACACGCTGATCGCGAGCATCGCGACATGGCTGCGCTGGTCGCATCACCGTGCGACCCATCATCGCCACTGGCGGATCGGCGCGTTCGAATTCGATACGGCCACGCGCAGCGTAACCGTGGCCGGCCGCGAGCACGTGCTGACCGAGAAGCATTTCCAGATCGCGACCGCGTTCTTCCTGAACATGGGCCGCGCGCTCGACCGTGCGCATGTGAGCCAGCTGGTGTGGGGCTCGCTCGTCGCGGCGTCCAGCCGGCGGCTCGACACGCACGTCGCGTATCTGCGCGATCGGCTCGAACTCGACGGGCGGCACGGCGTGAAGATGATGACGATGTACGGCTTCGGCTATCGGCTCGTCACGTGCGAGCCGGGCGCGGAGCCCGACGACGACGAAGCGGCGCCGCGACGATAGCCGGCCTGGCCCGGCGGCACGCCGCGGCGCCGACCGGTTCGCCGGCACCCCGCAAACCTGACAGCCCCGATTGCGCGCTGATCGGACTCCATTATCATGGGGGCACCCTGGCCGACCGCCCCGCTCCCGATGGACCACCGCGCCGCACCCGATCCCGCCCGCTCCGCCGCCGCGCCCGCGTCCGCGCCGACCCGCATCGGCCGCCGCCAGCGCGCGCTGCTGTATGCCGGCGGCGCGGCCGTGACGGTCGCGATCCTGCTCGCGAGCGGCCTGATGCTGTATACGATGGCGCGCGAGGCGATCCAGGCGCGCTATACGACCTTCGCGGTGCGCCAGTTCCTGGTCCAGATCGAATTCAAGATGCGCACGACGGGCATGGACACGCTCGTCACGCACGACGAGGCCGTGTGGAATTCGCGCGCGACCGATCCGGCGCGCGTCGCCGCCCTCGCGGCCGGCCGCGGCCGGCTGATCATCCAGGGCAGCCCGGCCTTCCCGCCGACGCTCGTGCTGGCCGACCTGTCGCCCGCGCACCCGGCCGACAGCTACGCGCACGATCTGGCGATGGCGAGCGACATGAGCTATCGCGTCGGCGCGTACGTCGCGAAGCACGACGCCGATCGCGCGATCGCCGGCTACGCCTATCGCCCCGACCGCAGCTTCGCGGTCGTGATTCCCGAACCGGTGCCGCCCGATCCGCTCACCGCGTCGCCCGCCACCGATGCGGCCACGCTCGTCGCCAAGGTCGCCGCCGGCGTCGGCACGCCGCCGCCCGGGCAATACGAATGGCATCCGCCCGTCTACGACCCCGTGCAGCGGCGCGACGTGTTCCGGATCGCCGGCACCGTGTACGACGCGCAAGCGCCGCGCGCCGTGTTCCTGTCGACGCTGCCGGTCGACGTGCTGCGCACGCGGCTGTCGACGGGCGACACGACCGACGCCGCGATCGTCGTCGACGCGCACGGCCGCACGCTGCTGCGCGCCGGCACCGCGGCCGACGACGATGCCACGCGCGCGGCCGTCGAGCGGCTCGGCGCGCATACGCGCGAAGCCGTCCGGCGCGGCGGGCCGCGCACCGCGTTCGGCGACGGGCTGTTCTCGCTGAGCCAGCCGATCGCCGAAACCGACTGGACGCTCGTGCAGGCGTTCACGCTGCGCTCGCTGCTCGCGACGATCGGCCTGCGCGCCGGCTGGTACATCGCGGTCATGCTGGCCGTGATCGCGCTCGTCTGGTGGCTGCTCGTGCGCTTCGACCGCCGCGTGCTGAAACCCGACGACGCGCGCACGCGGCGCGTGATCGACAGCGAGAACCTGAACCGGACGATCGTCGAAGCCGCGCCGTCCGGCATCGCGCTGCTGTCGCTCGCGGATGGCACGGTGCTGCTGCAGAACGACACGATGCGCGACTACGATGCGCGCCGCGCGGGCGAACCGTCGTTGCCGGCGCGGCTGCTCGAACGCTTCGACCGCTCGCCCACCGCCGCCGCGTGGCAACCCGATCTGCACGTGACGCTGCCCACCGCCGGCGGCGAGGCCGTCGACCTGCTCGTCAACCTCGTGCGCACGCGCTTTCGCGACAGGGACGTCGTGCTGTGCAACTTCTCCGACATCACGTCGCAGAAGAACATCGAGCGCCGGCTCGACGAAGCGGCGCGCGCCGCCGACGCCGCGAACGACGCGAAGTCCGCGTTCCTCGCGACGATGAGCCACGAGATCCGCACGCCGCTCAATGCGATCCTCGGCAACCTCGAACTGATCGGCCGCGAACCGCTCGCCGAGTCGCAGCGCGAGCGGCTGCATACGGTCGAGGGCGCGTCGTCGGTGCTGCTCGACCTGATCAACGACATTCTCGACCTGTCGAAGATCGAGGCCGGTCAGATGACGATCGAGGCGATCCCGTTCGATCTCGCGGAGACGATCCGGCAAACCGGCGCGATGTTCGAGCCGCTCGCGGCCGCGAAAGGGCTGCAGTTCGACGTGTTCGTCGACGACGCGCTCGCGTCGCGCTACGTCGGCGATCCGACGCGCATCCGGCAGATCGCCGCGAACCTCGTCGGCAACGCGATCAAGTTCACGAACCACGGGGAAATCACGCTCGAGGTCTACCTGCGCGACGATACGGATCCCGAATCGCCGGTCGCGATCGGCGTCAGCGACACGGGCATCGGCATGACCGACGCGCAGCGCGCGGCGCTGTTCCGCCCGTTCACGCAGGCCGACACGTCGATCACGCGCCGCTACGGCGGCACGGGCCTCGGGCTCGCGCTGACGAAGCAGCTCACGCAGATGATGCACGGCACGGTCGACGTGAAGAGCGAATCCGGCAAGGGCAGCACGTTCGTCGTCACGCTGCCGCTGCGCGCGGCCACCGATGCGCAGATCGCCGAGCACGATGCCGCGCAGGTCGGCGATGCGGCGCTGCCGAGCGTCGCCGCGCGCGTGCTGGTGGTCGACGATCACCCCGTGAACCGCACGCTGCTGCAAGGGCAACTCGTCACGCTCGGCTACGCGGCCGATGCCGCCGACGAAGGCGCGGCGGCGCTGCGGCGCTGCGCGGACACGCGCTACGACCTCGTGATGACCGATCTGAACATGCCGGGGATGGACGGCTATACGCTCGCGCACGTGCTGCGTGCGCAGTATCCGGGGCTGCCGATCGTCGCCGTCACCGCGCATGCGAGCGCGGCCGAGCATGCGCGCTGCGCGGAAGCGGGGATCGTCGCGGCGCTGGTCAAACCGGTGCTGCTCGATACGATCGACAGCACCGTGCGGCGTTACGCGCAGACGGCCGCCGCGCAGGCGCCAGCCCGGCACACGCTCGTCGATCTCGCGCAAGGTCCGCTGCCGCCGGACGTGCATACGCTGCTCGAAGCGAGTCGCGCGCAATCGGTCGCGGCGATGCACGACGCGGCAGCGCGCAACGATATCGCCGCGCTGCGTCACGAACTGCATTCGCTGCGCGGCGCGTTCGCGACGATTCACGAACATGCGGTGGCCGACGCGATCGGCGAACTGCAAGCCATCGTGCACGGCGGCGACCTGACGTCGTTCGAGGCGCGGCTCGCCGAAGCGGACGCGCTCGCAAGGGAAGCGCTGCAACGGCGCGCGACGCAGGCGCCGGCTGCCTGAATCCCGCACGGCCGGCCCTCGCGCGCCGGCCTCCTCCCTCCATCGCCTTTCGTTCCGCGGCGCAGGCCCGCGGCGCGTCGTCGCGCGCGTAGGACTGGGCCTACACGGTCGCTATCTCGAATCAGCCAGGGACGACTGATTAGGACGAGGCCGATCCCTACCATCGGTTTGTGAACTGACAAACTGAAAGGAGTAGGGACATGAACAAGACTTATCGCAGTGTCTGGAATGCCGTGACCAACACGTGGACGGCCGCCGCCGAAACGGCGAAGGCGCATTCGAAGGGCTCGGCGCGCGCGGCGCGGCAGGCCGTGATCGCGATCGCGCTGGGTGGTGCGGCGATCGGTGGCGCAGCCGCAGCGGAGGCATGCACGACGGAAGACGGGTCGAGCGGGACGGTCAATGCGGCGGGGGTGTGCAAGGCGGCAGGTTCGGACGTGGTCAGCACGATGGGCGCGGTCGGGACGACGGCAGCGCTCGACGACACCTTTATCAAAATTGCGACCACAGGCACCGCCTCGGTGGTGTCCGGTACAAATGCCATCGCAATCGGGGGAGGAGCAAGTGCAACCGGAGCATCCTCCCTGGCGCTCGGCAATGCCACAACGGCAACGTCATCGTCGTCTGTCGCAATCGGGAATTCCGCAGTTGCAATAGGTGGGAACAATGCTACTGCCGTCGGTGCCGGAGCATCGGCAACGACTGCGTGGGCGACCGTGCTCGGATCGGCATCGACTGCAAGCGGAAACGCTGCAATTGTCGTCGGTGCTCAATCCGTGGCAAGTGGTGTCGGCGCAAACGTAATCGGCAACAATGCCGTCGCTTCCGGGGATCGAGCTGTTGCTCTGGGCTCGCGCGCGTCTGCTACTGGCGACTTCTCCGTTGCGCTTGGGGGGCAATCCGTCGCAGATCGCGACAACAGCGTTTCCGTTGGTTCGGCAACCCGACAGCGGCAAATCACCAACGTCGCGGACGGTACAGCGAATACCGACGCCGTGAACCTGGGCCAGATGCAGACCGCCCTGTCGACGAAGGTCGACGATACGTACGTCAAGATCGATACGAGCAACAGCACGGTCGCCGCGCAAGCGGGCACGGCCGCGCTTGCCATCGGCACGAACACGAGCGCCTCGGGATCTTACGCGACGGCCGTCGGCAACAGCGCGCTGGCTAACGGCAACAACAGCACGGCACTCGGCTTCCAGGCCACCAGTTCGGGCGGTGCCGCCGTCGCGGTCGGCAATGGTGCGAACGCAAGCAGCTCGCATGGCGTTGCGCTGGGTGTCAACGCGCAGGCGTCCCATACCGATTCGGTGGCGCTCGGTGCCAGCTCGATCACGGATCGCAACAACAGCGTATCGGTCGGCTCGTCGACGCTGCGTCGGCAGATCACCAATGTGGCTGCCGGTACGGCCGACAACGACGCGGTAAACGTGGCGCAGATGAACTCCGGCCTGTCGACCACGAATGCCGCAATCGCCGCGACGAATCTCAACGTCTCGAGCCTGAGCACCGGCCTGTCCTCGACCAACAGCACCGTTGCCGGCCTGAGCACTGACTTGTCCACGACCAACAGTACCGTTGCCGGCCTGAGCACCGGCCTGTCGTCGACCAACAGCACCGTCGCGGGTCTGAGCACCGGCCTGTCGTCGACGGTCAGCACGGTCGCCGGCCATACCAAGCAGATCGGCGACCTCGACGACAAGCTGAGCAAGCTCGAAAGCGGGACCACCGGCCTCGTCCAGCAAGCGAATCCGGGCGACGACATCACCGTCGGCGCGAACACCGACGGCAACGCCGTGGACTTCAGCAGCAAGACCGGCGCACGCACGCTCAAGGGTGTCGCGGCAGGCGACGTGTCGGCGACGAGCACCGAAGCCGTCAACGGTTCGCAGCTGCACGGCGTGTCCGACAGTGTCGCTTCGGCGATCGGCGGCGGCGCGACGGTGAACCCGGACGGCTCGATCTCCGCCCCGTCCTTCGCCGTCGGCGACGGCAGCGGCGGCACGAAGATCGTCAACTCGGTCGGCGAGGTCGTCACCAACCTCGACGGCCGTGTCACGACCAACGAAGGCGACATCAAGAAGCTGGCCGACGACATCGGCAGCGGCACGCTCGGTCTCGTCCAACAGGCGAAGCCCGGCGACGACATCACGGTCGGTGCGAACACCGACGGCAACGCCGTGGACTTCAGCAGCAAGACCGGCGCACGCACGCTCAAGGGTGTCGCGGCAGGCGACGTGTCGGCAACGAGCACCGAAGCCGTCAACGGCTCGCAACTGCATGGCGTGTCCGACAGCGTCGCCTCGGCGATCGGCGGCGGCGCGGCGGTAAACCCGGACGGCTCGATCTCCGCTCCGTCCTTCGCCGTCGGCGACGGCAGCGGCGGCACGAAGATCGTCAACTCGGTCGGCGACGTCGTCACCAACCTCGACGGCCGCACGACGACCAACGAAGGCGACATCAAGAAGCTGGCCGACGACATCGGCAGCGGCACGCTCGGTCTCGTCCAGCAGGCGAAGCCCGGCGACGACATCACCGTCGGCGCGAACACCGACGGCAACGCCGTGGATTTCAGCAGCAAGACCGGCGCGCGCACGCTCAAGGGTGTCGCGGGAGGCGACGTGTCGGCGACGAGCACCGAAGCCGTCAACGGCTCGCAACTGCACGGCGTGTCCGACAGCGTCGCTTCGGCGATCGGCGGCGGCGCGGCGGTGAACCCGGACGGCTCGATCTCCGCGCCTGTCTTCACCGTCGGCGACGGCAGCGGCGGCACGAAGATCGTCAATTCGGTGGGCGACGTCGTCACCAACCTCGACGGCCGCGTCACGACCAACGAAGGCGGCCTCAAGAAGCTCTCCGAGCAGCTTGAAAGCGGCACGCTCGGCCTCGTCCAGCAGGACGCGATGACGGGCGGCATCACGGTCGGCGCGAACACCGGCGGCTCGGTGGTGAACTTCGCGGGCACCGGCGGCGCGCGCGTGCTGTCCGGCGTCGCGAACGGCGTGGACGACGACGACGTCGTGACGGTGTCGCAGCTCCGCGCCACCGGCCTGATCGACTACACGGGCAAGGAAGTCGGCGCGGTCACGTACGACTCGGGCCTGAACTTCGACACGGTGACGTTCGCCGGCACGTTCGGCACGAAGCTGCAGCGCGTCGCCGCGGGCGAAATCAGCGCGACGAGCATGGACGCGATCAACGGCAGCCAGCTGTTCGACCTGCAGGAGCAGTTCGCGAAGCAGTACGGCGAGCTGAGCGGCCAGTTCGGCGACCTGTCGAACCGCTTCGACGATCTGTCCGACCGTCTCGGCGAACTCGAAACGAACCCCGGCACGGGCGGCCCGGGCACGGGCGACGGCTCGACGGTGGTCGGCGAAGGCGCGGTGGCATCGGGCGAGAACAGCTCGGCACTCGGCGAGAAGGCGCTCGCGTCGGGCGAGAACAGTTCCGCCGTGGGCCAGGGTGCGGTCGCATCGGGCAGCAACGGTTCGGCCATCGGCCAGGGCTCGACGGCATCGGGCAGCAACAGCTCGGCCGTGGGCCAGGGCGCGGTCGCATCGGGCAACAACGGTTCGGCTGTCGGCCAGGGCGCGGTCGCGTCGGGCGAAAACGGCACGGCGCTGGGCCAGGGCGCGTCGGCCACCGGCAGCGGCTCGGTCGCGATCGGTCAGGGTTCGGTGGCGTCGGAAGCCAATACCGTGTCGTTCGGCAACGGCACGGAAGAAGGCAACCGCCGGCTCGTCAACATCGCGGACGGCATCAACGCCAGCGATGCGGCGACGAAGGGCCAGCTCGACCGCGCGATGGAATCGGTCGACCAGCGCTTCAACGACACGAACCGCGCGATCAACGACGTCGCGAAGAACGCGTACGCCGGTATCGCGGCCGCGATGGCGATGCCGAACATGACGCCGTCGCAGCCGGGCAAGACCGTCGTCGCGGTCGGCGCTGCGAACTTCAAGAGCGGCTCGGCGATCGCCGCCGGCGCCACCTACCGGTCGCGCAGCGGCAACTGGCTCGTGAACGGCGCGACGTCGATCACGTCGGTCGGCGACGTGGGCGTGCGTGCCCAGGTCGGCTATGAGTTCTGACCCGATCGCTCCGCCGCGCGCGGAGCATCGACCCGACGCGGGGGAGTCCTCCCCCGCCGTTCGGCCGACGGCCGGTGCCGATTCCGCCAGGAGTCGCCACCGGCCGTCGGCGCGTCCGCCTCGCGCGCGGCTTTTCATCGCGCGCCCCGCGGCGGCCCGCATGCGCCGATTCCCTTCTTTCAACCGAGCGAGACACGCGCGCCGCCGGCTGCGGCGCGACGCGTGAAACCAACATGAACAGAACCTTCCCCATTCGCATCGTGATCGCCGACGACCATCCGGCCGTCGTCATCGGCGCCCGCTACGAACTGTCGGCCACGAACACCGTCGCGGTGGTCGCGACCGCGCACAACTCGACGGAGCTGATGGACGCGCTGTCGACCCATCCGTGCGACGTGCTGGTGTCCGACTACGCGATGCCCGGCACCGAATACGGCGACGGCCTCGCGATGTTCACGACCCTGCTCAAGCGCTTTCCGGGACTGAAGATCGTCGTGATGACGATGATGGAGAACGCGGTGGCGCTGCGCGCGCTGATCGACATCGGCATCGCGTGCATCGTCAGCAAGTCGGACATGCCCAATCACCTGACGATGGCGATTCACGCGGCCTATACGAACGGCCGCTACCTGTCGCCGTCGATGGACCGGATCCTGCGCAACACCGGCAGCGTCGGCGGCAGGGCGCCCGCGCTGTCGGTGCGCGAGGTGGAAGTGATTCGCCTGTTCGCATCGGGGCTGTCGGTCAACGAGATCGCGGAGAAGCTCAATCGCAGCAAGAAGACGATCAGCACGCAGAAAAGCTCGGCGATGCAGAAGCTCGGCATCGAGCGCGACGTCGACCTGGTGCGCTATGCGATCGCCTGCGGGCTCGTGACCGACTACGGCTATGCGCCGCCCGTGCGCGGCGACGAAGCGAGCGCGTAACGCCGCTGCCGCGACCTGAAACAAAAAGCCCCGGCAACCTGACGGTGCCGGGGCATCGGTGCGTCGGTACGAACAGGCGTGCTCACCTTCCGTCATGACCGCCATTCCGCGCGGCCGGCCTCGTCGCGCGCCGTCAGGCCGGATCGACGCCGCCTTCCTCTTTCGCGTCGCCGCCCCGCCCTTCGCTGGCCGATGCGGCGACGATCCCGTGCTCGATCGCGTAACGCAACAAATCGATGTCCTTGTCGATCCCGAGCTTTTCCATCGCGCGCGCCTTCTGCGTGCTGATCGTCTTCTTGCTGCGGCTAAGTTTGTCGGCGATCTCGTTGACCGTGAGGCCCGACGCATAAAGCCGCACGACTTCGAGTTCGCGGTCGCTGAGCTCGCGCTTCTGGTCGGCGGCCCGCGCGCTCGAATGCGACGTGAGCGTCCGCACGACCTTCTCCACCGACGGCGAGTAGTAGGTGCCGCCCGTCGCGGCCGCATGGATCGCGGGAATCAGGTGATCGATCGTGTCGGACTTGCTGACGATGCACTCGATGCCGAGCCGGGTCAGCGCGCCGATCACGGCCGGGTTGTCGAGCATGGTCAGCACGACCAGCTTGACGGCCGGGTGATTGCGCTGGAGATAGGAGAACAGCGTGATGCCGTCGCCGTGCGCGCTGCCCGGCATCGCATAGTCGGACACCACGACGTCGCACACGCCGGCCTCGACGAGCCGGATCAACTCGGTCGAATTGACGGCCTTGCCGGTCAACTGGATCGTCGGCACCGACGACAGGCCGTGCTCGACGCCGACCAGCATCGCCGGATGGTCGTCGGCCAGTACCACGCGTATCAGATAGCTTCCCATAGTCGTCCAGATTTGCGCGGCAATCGTCGCGGCCGGTTCGCCGCCCGGCGGGCGGCGACGGCGCGCATCGCGGCGTCGTGGATCGTAATTGGGCGCTATCTTCGCACGAAAACGGGCGCATCAGCCATCGCCCCGGCCGGCGGCGGCGGGCGCGCCGCGCACCGCCATGAAAAAAAACCGCCGGCTCGTGACGAGCTGGCGGTTCCAGGTACAGGGCGGGCG